>NZ_JMKW01000007.1 GCF_000686565.1 Helicobacter bilis ATCC 51630 | reverse complement strand
CAAACTTCAGATTCTAAGATATCCCCTAAAACACAACCCTACCACCAATATTAAATCCTAAGCCAAAGTTTTTATCAAATACACTGCTTTGTAAGCTAAGACTGCCATTTAAATACCATCTACCAAAGCTATATTCTCCACCACCTGTAAGGAATACATAAGACTTATAGCCTTGAGCTTTATATCTCATATTAAAGTTATTTACAGAATCACCTATATTGCCTATACTTGTAGTTGTAGTCCCACTAGAATCTACATTATTTTGTAAAATGATTGCATCTTGCTTTAATTGAGCGACTATAAAAATATAGCTTTGATTTGCAAAGTATTTACGACCATCTATACCTATATTTACGCTTATAGTTTGTCTTATGTTATCATCTGTATTCATAGCAAATATAGGTGTATTATCACTCTTTCTTTTAAAGCCACTTGAGCCTAATACATAATACGATAATCCTGCAAAAGGTTTTACAATATAACCCTTTTTCATTAAAAAAGCATAACCATAAGTTGCATTTAAATCTACATTAGAGAGTGTGTAGCTATACTCATCTTTAAAGAGAGCAAGTAAGTCAAAGTTATTAATTTGAGAGTTTTGTTTCTCATTTGTAAAGCTAAAGGCAGTATTGAGTGTTACATCTATTTCATGGTTTTCAATGAAAGTCCTTGTATAGATTCCAGCAAACATATTGTTTGAATTATTTGAAGTAAAGCCATTATTATTGCCATTAAATGTGCCATAGCCATAACCACCATACGCACCAAATGCAGTTTGGAGTTTATCTACAAAATAATCATATCCTGCATTAAAGCCATAAAGTTGAGCCGAGCCAGTCTTTGAGAAGTTAAGATTACCTAGCATATTAACCCAAGCATGATTTGGATATTCTTCTCTATTATTAAATCTCATGATTAAATCTGCTAAGGTATCAAACCATACTTCATTTGAGTTGTTATCAGTTGTAACATCACTTTGTATATCTGTTACTCCATTGTTTGCATTTTGTGTGTTTGTGTTAGAGCTACTTGCTAGAGTAGCTACACTACTTCTATAAACTGCATTACTATTTGTATTACCACTTACTATATTATTAATAGCTGCTATTCTTGTGTTTGTATTAGAATCTAGACTTGCTAGTTTTAGCTTCTCTGCTTCCCTTAATGCTGCTTCTAAATTCTTTTGATAGTTTTGCATAGCTATATAGCTACTAGCACTACCATGAATGCTAGCTACTCTTGCTAGACGATTTAGCTTTGCACTCTCCATTGATAGTGTGAGTGTATGAAGTGTTGATGCTTTATTCTCTAGGTTTGAGACATGATCTATTGCTGTATCTAGAGTCCTACCTACTTCTAGGAAATACTCTAGGTTTCTTGAGGCAGCTAGAGTTTGGTCTAGGTTTATTAAAAACACAAGTGAAGATTTATCATCATAGAATAGATTTTTTAGAATCTCATAGCTATTTGCACTCTCTTTTTTAATCGCATTTATCCATGAGTTATTTCCACCTGCTTCCATGTATAAAGCACAATCAAATGTGCTAGATTCTGCATTACATAAAGGCTTTTCTGTATTGCCCTCTATGAAGTTATTAATATCTACTTTATTGATTTTAAAGCCTATTGTTGTATCATTTACGACTTTTTCTATATCGATATATTTACCATCTATGCTACCGCCTTTATAAGTGAGTGAAAAGCTATTTTTCATCTTTTGTTGTGCGTAATCATAGCCTCTGTTTGCTTCAGTAGCGTTAGCATTGCTACCAAAGCCACAATACTTGCCATCTTGTTTGCATTCTTCTTGTTTATCTTGCTGACTTGGCTTTTGTATGAGATTGCCTTCATTATCAGTTGAGCCTATGCCATTTTCTACTACATTGCCATTAGAATCTGTTTGGGCTTTATCCATATCCCATGGATTGTCTTTGCCATTTGTTGTGAAGTCGGTTTCTTGTTTTGTATTGCCATTGCTTCCTGTTTGGCAGTCTTTATTTGTGCATTGTCCGCCATTGGTGTGTTCTGTTTTTATGGTTGTATTGCCGTTGCTTTTATCAAAAGTCGTAGTATAATCCCCTTGTGTGTAAGTGTAGCTTATAGATTCTGCTTTTATGAGATTGTATTCTACGCCCTTGCTACCATTAGTATTAAGCTGACTGCTTATACTCGATAAAGTCTTAGAATCTGCTATATCTGCCTGTAATGCCCCTGTGCTTCCGGGTGATATGTCTAGTGTTGCTTTGCCTTTGATATTCATACTTGCATTTTTTATTTCATTGTTGCTAGAGTCATTTGGATTTGCTTGAATGCTAAAAAGGATTTTACCTTTGTTATTAAAGTTTCCTGTTACTTCTATATGTCCGTTAGCTCCCAAATCTATTGTATTGTAGTTATTGAGATTACCTGTGAGATAGAGTGTCGGTTTATCTCCACTTACAAAGCCATCATCGATTAGAATCTTTCCATAGTTATTTAATGCACCTTTTGTGAGTTCGGTTTGCTCTATTAAGATATTACCACCATTTGCAACTTGTCCTGTGCTATTTGTAATATTATCATTTGTCATAATATCTGGCAAGACTAGATAATGTTTGCCATCACTTGTTGTGATATATGTGCCACTTGCGTTTTTGTAATCTGATTCTGTTTTTTCATTATTTCCATTTGTGTTTTTATTAGATTCTATAAGCTTTGCTATCTCATCACCACTCATATTTTTTAGGTCTTTAGAATCTACGCTTACATTTAGGTATTTGTCAAACTTTTGGTCTATGTTTTCGCCATTAGCATTTAACTCAATTTTCATAACACCGCTATGCTTGCTCGAGTCTTTTAGGTGTAAAAGCTCATTGACATTTAGGGCGTTAGCTGTGATTTTTGAAGCGCCGTTTGTGATAGCGGTTTGCCCTTTTTGTGAAACTATTGTATTAAAGATTCCATTTTTAATATTGACTTCAGCTTCTTTGATTTTCATTTCATTAACATTGACATGCTTAATCTCACCCATACGCACAAATGAAGTCGGTCTCGCATCGATGAAGTTAAAGTTTAGAATCTCACCCCCACCATTGAATCTAATATCTGCTCCATCTGCAAAGTCGCTTGTGCCTATTTCCATTGAGAGATAGTTGATGAAACTTTTACCGATATTTTGATCTACTACAGAGTAAGAGTTACTTTTATAGACAATAAAATTATTCACATGAAAATCTTTTGCTTGTAGCGTGCCTGTGCGTATAGAGAAAGTATCGATAAATTTTGTGCCGCTAACCCCTGTTAAATCAAGCGTAGAATTGCTTCCAGCTGTTGGCAAACCTATAGCTTCTATGTTGCCACCATAGAAATTTTTACCAGATATTTTAAGAAAATTTAGCGGACGAATACCTAAACCACCTGTGCAGGCATTGCCACAACCAGCTGCATTTTTTACTATTACATCGCCGTTACTAGATTTAAGCTCGACATGCCCTTGACTTCCCAATATACCATCTGTTGCAAACTGAATATTTCCTACAACAAGTTTGTTATCCACATTGACATGTATCCAGCTACCGCCCGTATAGTTTTGGTGGTGTATATTGTCTATATTGACTTCACTAGCCTGTTTTACTTCTAGTTCAGCGGCAAAACCTTTACCAAACGGTTGGTAAGGATTTGTGAGTGTTGTAATATTTAACTTACCGCTAATAGTAGCAGTAAGCTTTTTTTGTGTTGAACCAAAGATTGTTGATGGACCTTTGAAATTTAACTCTTTAATCGTCGCATTAGTCGCATTTAAGGTGCTACTGCCATCATCTATTGTTATAGAATCCGCAGTGAAATCCCCTCCATTTCCTAGACTTTGGCGAAAACCTGCCCCATGTGCTAGAGTTTGTGTTGGTGTGAATCTACCATTTACAATATCACCTGACATATTTAGCTCATTTGAGCGAAAGCTAGAGTTTGTGATATTAAGTGAGTGTGTTGTAAGTTCTGTATAATTTGCTTTTGTTAAATCAAGTGTGCCATTTGTGATATTGACCGACCCAAAGTTTAGCTTTGAGTTTTTTGCGGTGATATTTATCTGTCCGCCACTCATACTTATATTTGTATTATCTATAGTTAGATTCTCTGTTTTTTCATTGCCGATATTAATGCCACCACCATTGATATTTTCTATATTGAATTGTGAATTTTTTATATCGATTTCTTTGCCATTTAAAGCAGTAGTTGAATTTTGTGTGCCTGCACGATTTACACTGATATTTGCCCCATCTAATGTGAGATTATTGCTTGCATTAAAAGTAAGATTTGCCCCGCCACCTGTCCTTGCTGCATTACCAGAACCTAATGTACCTGTAATATAGACTTCTTTTGCGTTGAAAGTACCATTAATAAACCCTACATCACCGCCACGACCAAACCAATGTCCGTTACTTGTTGGACTTTTTGAAGTGTTGCCAATGATTAATGTACCATTTTCATAACTTTGTGTAAAATCTCTACCCCATGCCAAACCAGTGTATGTTGTCCCCATATTGTTACTATAAAATGTATCGCTTGAGCTATCATTTTTGCTATTTAGATTATAAATATCGCCTTGAATATCCCCAGCATATACACAATGACTCACACTAAGCAAAATCCCACTTAATATATATGCTTTCACTCTCATAGCCTACCCCTTTTACTCGCTCTTTTTATAGAATCAAATATTTGCAATAGCAAATAAAATTGTGCGTGATTTTAACAAAAAAAAAAACAAATTCAAGCAAATTTTATAAAAAGTAGGTAAAAGTTACAAATTTTATAGAATCTGTGTGGATTTTGTATAGATTTTACACTTTTGATATGTTGTAGTGATTTGAGAGATTGTGTTGTGTGGTTTCTGGAATCTTGTCATGTTGAGTTGAAAAAAGATATTTCGACTTCGTCTCAATATGACAAAAATGGGTTTTATATTAGATTTTTCGCTACGCTCAAAATGGCAATTTGCTAGATTTTTGGATTTTACAAAATAAAACTTTAATGTAGATAATGTAGATTTTTCGCTGTCGCTCAAAATGACAAATGATACTAGATTCTATGCTTAGATGTTTCGCTTTGCTCAACATGACAAATAGTTGAGTTGAAAAAAGATATTTCGCTATCGCTCAACATGACAAGGTGGATTCAGTATGAATGGATTTTATTCTTAAAAAAAAATCTTGTTTTATTTGGTATGAATAAATAGAGTTAAAAAACTAGATTAAGCTAGGGGGGTTTAAAACTAGCTATTCAATCAAGGTTTTAACTGCTCTTCTATCTGTGCTTGTATCTCATCTTTGCGAGTTTGTTCTGTGTTATTGGGCGGTGAAGTTTCATCTTCTTTTTTCTCTGGATTCACAAACTTAAGAATGATAATGGCAACACCATATAGCACAACCATAGGCACGGCAAGTAGTAGCTGTGAGATGACATCTGGGGGCGTTACAATCGCTGCGATTACAAAGATAGCTACAACTGCATAGCGGAATGACCGCTTCAGCGTATTGTCTGTGATAAGCCCTATTTTACCTAAGAAAAAAGCCATAACGGGCAATTCAAACACAAAGCCAAAAGCAAGCATAATGCGGATAAAAAACGATAGATATTCATCACTTGCAATGTTTGCTTCAACGACTTCATTACCAAAGGCAAGCACATAGCGAATGATAAGCGGAAATACGACTTGATAGCAAAAAAATAGCCCCAAGCCAAACATAAAACTACCAAAAAATACAAAGGGTAAAATAAGCTTTTTTTCATGCTTGTATAAGCCCGGTGCGACAAAAAGCCATAACTGCCAAAATACAATAGGCACAGAAATTACAAATGCTGCAAAAAAGCTGACTTTAATGGCTACAAAAAGGTATTCTGCTGGGGCTACTTGTATAAGTTTGCCTTTGATACCACTGCTAAAAGCATGAGAAATTGGCGTTTGCACCCATGTAAAAATCTCTTCATGGAAACTAAAACAAGCTACAAAGCAAATCACAACGCTTAAAAGAGAAAGCATAAGTCGCTTTCTCAAGTCTTGCAAATGTGGTCTCAACTCCTCAAACATATCTATACCCCAAATGTTTTATGATTTTATAGAATCTTTTTGTATGGCTTATGGTTTTAGATGAGATTCTATAATGGGTTGTAGTTAAAACAAAATTAAGCATGATTTGCCTTATTTGCAGATTCTGTTTTTTCTGTGCTTTGTGCGGGATTAGAATCTAACTTATTATCATTTTGAATTTTTGAAAAAGGTGAAGAATCTTGTTGAGATTCCATGTTAGATATTTCGCTACGCTCAGTATGACAATTTTTAGAATCTTGTTTCCTGTCAAAATGCACCCCACGCCCTGCACCCTGCCATAAAGGTGTAGAATCTAAGCTCTTGTCATTTTGAGTGTGTGAGTAAGAAAAGTCTTGTTGAGATTCCATGCTAGATATTTCGCTACGCTCAGTATGATAGTTTATTGTAGCTAGATTTCTATTCGCTTCTTTGGTGGCGGGATTTAGGTTGTAATTTTTAGAATCTAGATTCTCTACCAAATCTGGGTGGGTGCAGGGTTTAGGGTGCGTTATTTTAGAATCTAGATTCTCTCCATTTTGTTGCGTCCTAAACTCCATATCCCACTCAAGTGGATTAGAATCTAGATTATTTATAGAATCTGCATGATTTGTTGTTAGATTTTCATTATTAGTGCTTGTAGATTCTGTATTATTTGTCTGTGTGTCAAGCTGGATTGGCTTTGGGTTATAGTCTTTAAATAAATGCTGCACATCATTTATGCCCTTTTGCATATCCTTTTGTATATCATCTACATTGAGTTCTTTGCTAATATCTACGCTTTGTTCTAGCTTATCTTTATAGGCTTGTGCCTCTTTTTTAATCTCTGCTAGATTTACTTCTCTATCAAGCGTATCTTTTGCATCTTGCATGGTCCTTTTTACCACACGCGCAAATTTTGCCATCTCAATCAGTGCATTTGGCAATTTATCAGGTCCTAGCACAATAATGGCAACTATCACTATAAGGATAATTTCACCGATTCCAAATCCTAGCAAGCATACCCCTTTGCTATTGCTGCATATCTTCTAATACGCCTTGCACTTCATGGACAGAAGTTTTTGTTGTCGCAAAGAATACTTCAACGCGATTGTTTGCACGGCGATTGACTTCACTTGTATTTGGCACGATAGGATTATACTGCCCATAGGAAGTGAAAGAAAGTCTAGCAGGATCGACACCCCTACTCATTAGATATTCCATAACATTTGATGCTCTAGCGGCTGCAAGCTCGTAGTTATTACGATAGCCTGCCGGACTTGAATTATCCGTATAACCCCTAATATTTATCGTAACTTCTGGTGGCATTTTTGCAATCGCTGTTGCAAGTAGATCAAGCTCTGTTTTTCTGTCTTGATTCACAAGATCTGCAGTGCCGGGCTCAAATAGAATGTCTGAAGGAAGTCTTAGAGTCGTTCCTTGCTCGATTTGTTCTAACAAACCACCATCTTGTATAAGGTTTGATAACTGCGTAATGGTTACAACCGTTGTTGGTGCATTAAGGTTTGTAGAAGTATTTTTTAGCGTATCTTTTGTTTCCTGTCTAACGGTGCCGGGGTCTGGTGGGATAATCATTACAGGCATGGTGCGTTCTGGCATAGGTGTCGCATCAAAAATAGTAATAAATGCTTCAGTAACCGCCTTTACCCTTGAAGTATTAGCCGCTGAAATTGCATAAAGCGCAATAAAAAGTGCGAGTAGAAGTGAAAGGAAGTCTGCATAAGGAACAGCCCATTTCTCTCCCGCTGGACATTCTTCACATTTACATTTCTTTGCCATTGTTTATATCCTTAAATTCTATTACATTGAAATTATTGCATGCTAAATATGTATAGCTTTTAGATTCTAAAGTTTTATAGAATCTAGCCACATATTCAACACGCCTTTTGCGATATACCTTTTTGTATTGTATGTAGCATTGCATACTATTCAAATTGTGATATTTTTGGCTCACCCGGTGGGATAAATCCTAAAAGTTTCGCTTCTAGGTTTCTTGGGTTATCCCCATTTGCAATGCCTACAACCGCTTCTAATATCATCACTTTTTCAATGATAATATCATGTGATTTTGCCTTCATCTTTTGACCGAAAGGACCAAAGATCGCATACGCACCCATAATCCCTGTAACAGTCGCCGTAAATGCACCACCGATACCAGCCGCCATAGCCGCCGGATTATCAAGTAGCGTAAGCGCAAGGATAAGACCACACACCGCACCAACAAGCCCCATCGTAGGACATGTCTCACCAAACTGAATCCAATAGTGTGCCGCACTATGATAGTAATGCTCTAGCTGCTCGATTTGAATCTCCATATCTTCACGCACATCTTTTGCTTCGCGTCCATCAATAATCATTGACATTGCCTCTCGTGTGAAGTCATCTTCTAGTTGTGATACTCTTGATTCAAGTGTTAAAAGTCCGTTTTTACGCGCTTCTGAGCTAAACTCTACCATTTGTCGAATGGTATTATTCATATTTACCTTTGGATTCACAAAAACGATTTTTAATTCCTTAAATGCCGCTTTTACTGCGTGTGCGTGTGTGGCTGTCATCGCACACATCGCCGCAGTCGGAATCACAATGATAACAGAGCTTAAATGCACTAGATGAACAGGGTTTCCGCCCTCTAGTATATCCCCAACAGAAAGGCTTGTAATCGCCAAAATAATACCTAAAATACTCGTTAAATCCATACCTATCCTCTCTTCACAATTAGATTTGAATTAAGCAAATTATATACCATGCTTTGTGGTTTTTTGGCTATCGACTGATTTCTCTTTTTGTCATTCATGATAAGCCTTTAATTCTTTAATGCCATTTTCTTTAGAGCATACGCGACAATCAGCATTTTTATGAATGGCTACTTTTCTAAAATTCATCGTTTTAATATCCATGGTTAATAGCGTATTTGTGAGTAATTCACCAAGATTTAGAATATATTTAATCGCTTCGCTTGCTTGTATGCAGCCAATAATGCCCGGGACTACGCCAAAAAGCCCTGCACGAAATATAGCATTTAGCTCTTTTGCGGGCGGCTCATCAAAAGCACATGCAAAACATGCGCTTTCATGTGGTAAAATCGTCATAGTTTGCCCACGATATTTTAAAACACCTGCATGGCTAAAGGGCTTATTAAGCAACACACACGCATCGTTGATAAGAAATTTACCTGCGAAATTATCAGTAGCATCAACGATAAAGTCATAATTTTGCATAATCGGCATGGCATTATTTGTTGTGAGTTTTTCAAAATAAGTGTCAATTCTTATATTTGGATTAAGATTTTTCATCTTTATTTGTGCTGATGTAATCTTTGCCTTGCCTATATCTGAAGTCGCATGTATGATTTGCCTTTGTAAATTACTCACTTCTACAATATCATAATCTAATATGCCAATGCGACCTATACCAGCGGCTGCCAAATACAAACATACAGGTGAGCCTAACCCACCAGCACCAATAACTAAGACCTTTGCATTACTAAGCTTTTTTTGCCCTTCTTCACCAACATCTTCAAGCATTAAATGTCTTAGATAACGCTCTTTTAATACTTCTTCTTTTTCCATATTATCCTACTCTAAACTTTATGCGATATACTTTATCCATGCGGGTATATTGCGAGATTCTGCAAATACTGAAGTGTCTCCACCATGTCCGGGATGTATAGGTAAGTCTTCTTTGATTTGCAAGAATCTTTCTAAAGATTCTCTCATATCATTGCTATTTGAATATGGAAAATCATATCGACCGATACTTCTTTGAAAGATAAAATCACCGCTAAAAATATGCCCACACACTTCTATAATGCTACAACCGGGTGTATGACCGGGAAAATGCCAATAAGTTACATTAATGCCATTTATATTGAGACTTTTAGAATCTTTATCATTTTCTACATATACATCTGCCTTGCATGGTGTTAATCCTAGATTAAAACAATCAGATTCTAACATAAAGGAATCTTGAATGGGGCAATACACTTTTGCCTTTGTTTGCTCTTGTAGCTTGGCGGTATCCCAAATATGGTCAAAATGCCCGTGTGTGATAAGGATTGCTTGTAGATTTTTTGTATTTTTTAATACCCATTCAATTGCATTAAAGCCGGGATCTACTACAAACTCAAAATCATCAAATTGCAATACATAGGCATTTGTTTGATATTCTCCAAACGCACATTTTTGAATCTTCATACCATAACCTTTTACAAAAAGATTCTATAACTAACTAAACTTCACAAAAATCATAAATAAAGGGCTTATTTTATCACAAACTTCTTTAAGTCTTAATAAAAATCTTGCAAGATGTTACTGCATTTTTTTGCGTTTATTTGCAAGTTTTGCAAGGTAGGTGCAAGCATCAGCATTTTGCAAATAACATGCTTTTGTGTAATATTGCATAGCATTTGCTACATCTTCATTTACATCTTGTGTAACGCCCCTTTCATAAATAATGCCTAGATTAAGACATGCTGCGGGATAATCGCCACCACACGCTTGATTGAAATAATGAATCGCCTGTGCATAATCGCTTGTAGTTTTTGCATAGTTATAACGCAAAACACCGAGATTAAAACATGCTACATTATCTCCCATATTACAACTTCTGCCATAATAATTTTGCGCTTGCATTAGATTTGTGCTTTGCCCGTTTTTATCCTCAAGATTCCCACTATATATAACGCCTAGATTCTGACATGCTTCCTTATTCCCAGCTTTACATGACTTTGCGTAAAGCTCCATTGCCCTATTATTTTCTATCTTTGCATTTTCTTCTTCTTTCTTCTCTTTTTCTCTTTCTGCCTTTGTGCTATGCTCGTAGAATGCAAGGTTATTACACGCATCATAGTTGCCACCATTACATGCTTTTGTATAGAATGCCATCATCGCATTATAATACTCTGCCCTCTTTCTTTTTCGCTCCGAGCGAGAAAATCTTTTATCAGAATCTAGGCTATCAAGCAATTTTCCCTGCACGATCCCAGCAGATAAACATGCGATATAGTTATCTTGCTCACACAGCCTTGCAAAGATAGGCAGGGCTGCTTCTAAATTGCCCCTTTTGTAGAGATTATATGCAGAATCATAATCAGCTTGTGCGTTATATTGATCATCATAATATGAGTTTTGGTATGAATTTTGTCCATAGTAATTGGGCTTATAATAAGAGTTGCTTTGCCCCCAGTAGCTTTTTGCATGCAAGATTCCAAAAAGCGATATAGTGGCAAATACCATAAAGGACTTTTTCATCATATTTACTCCCAAACAATTGATTTTTATATGAAATTATATTAGTATTTCATGGTTTTAGAGAAAAACTTTGCAATAGTATCGAGGAAACTTTGAAAAATTTTATTTTTTTTGTGTTAATTGGACTTTTTTTATCCGCTTGTTCTCCATATAGCACACAAATTAAGAGAGAATACGATACACAGCACTACACACAAACCTATAAAACATTACAGAAAGCTACAAAAAATAAATCAAATGACTGGTTATTGTGGAAAATGCAGTCTGGCTTTCTCACATTTTCATATTTTGGAGCTCATTTTAGTATTAATGATTTAGAAAATGCAGAAACACAATTTAAAGTTTATGAATCAAAAGGGCTATTATCAAACATAGGTGCAAATGTTGGAGCGACTTTAAGCAATGATATGGCTATGCCTTATCGTGGCATGATTTTTGAGGGGGCATTGCTAAATTTTTACAAAGCCCTTGCATTCTCTAGCTTGGGGGATAATACACAAGCAAGGATTGAATTTAATCGTGCGAATGATAGGCAAAGAAGGGCAAAAGATTATTATGCAAAAGAGATAAAAAAAGCACATGATAAAGTGGTAGAAGAGGCAAATAAGAAAACACAAAGCACACTCTATGAAACAAATACAAGAGATTCTGAAATCGATAGCATTTTAAAAACGCGATATACAAATCTAGAGCAGTTTGCAGTATATAGAGACATGATAAATCCGCTTATCCCTTATGTTTCTGGCGTATATTTTATGATTGAGAGAGATTTTGCTAAATCGACTGATTTACTAAAAGAATCTTATGGTATCAGTAAGATTCCATTTGTAGCAAAGGATATGCAGATTCTAGAATCTCGTAAAGGCAAACGCGATTATCAAAAATTTACTTGGATAATTATTGAAGATGGCACATTGGCACGAAAAGAAGGGTTAATCATTTCACAACCACTTGTAACCGGTAGCGGTATTAATGCAATAAATCTAGCTTTGCCAAACTTTGTTAATGGAAAGCCTACATACAGCGATTATAGAATCAATACTACAAATGCGGAGATTCTAAGTAATACAAGCAATCTGTTTGCAAGTGAGTTTGAAAAGCAGCTTCCATCAATAATCACTCGTGCGATAGTTGGAGCAATGCTAAAGTTTGGCATTACAGAGACCATTAATGCAGTGGGTGGGGATTATGGTGCGATTATTGGACTTGCAAGCACTTTGGCTTTTAGTGCGACTACTGCGGCTGACTTACGCTCAAGTCTTATTCTGCCAAATAGCGTATGGATTGCTAGAATCCCAAATGCAGAATCTAGTGTCAAAATTTATGGTAATAATGAAAAATTACTAGAGATTCCCATAACAAAAGAATGCAATGCAAAACTAGCGAGAATGGCAAGTAAAAATGAGCTAGATTCACTCATTAAAGCAAAGCCTAAAGACATTTCCGCTAGAATCAAGCTTTTTAAGCAATACTATGAAAATGGCAATGAAGATAGATTGTGTGTCTTAACAGACAATATCATGTATGTGCGTGTGCATCGTGGCACAATCGCTCATACCATTATTAAAGGAGATTAGATGTATAAATGGACAAAAGTTGTAGTAACAAGCGTTGTAGCTTTGAGTATAGTTGGTTGCGGTGGCAAGGTAAGCTATGTTGATACGCAAGATTCAGTAGAATATACGAGTGCAGGTATAGATTATCACGATATTGAAGCAGCGGTGCATAAAAGTGTTCAAAGCCTTTTAAATAGTGAATATGTATTGAGTTTAGAGAAAAAGCAAGTCCTTGCTATCTCTGATGTAGTCAATGATACTATGCAGCAAGTAGATGTGCGAGGACTAACAAGCAAGGTAGCAAGAGCTATGCGTAAAAGTGGGAAATTTCAGCTTACAAATGCAATTAGCGGTAGTGGTGGGCAAACTGATAATATGATTTATAATGCAAGGGATTTAAGGGATAATGATGAGTTTAATCAATACACAACAACAGAGAAAGGCACACTCATCGCACCAAATCTCTCACTATCAGGCATTATCGTGCAGAAAAACACAAAGGTAGGCAAAAAACAAAGAGTAGATTATTCATTCACTCTAACACTTACAAACATAAAAACAGGCATGGTAGAGTGGGACGAAAATACACATATTATAAAAGTAGCTCCAAATAGCAAGGTTTCATGGTAGGTTTTATATTCTTAGCGTTTAGCAGATCTGAAAAGACCAGATCAGCAAAAAGTGCCTATCGCCTATACTGAAAAAACATATAAAATCTAAACATGGAGTTTGGGTTTCTTTCAGCACATTTTGGCTATAAAATAGAATCATATTAATGCTAAATATGCATGTAGTTATCGTATGTCTTGCATTACGCTAGAATCATCTATTTCAAATCGTATATATGTTTTTTGCGGATAAAATTTCATAGTGATATTATTTAAAAGTGCGTTTGGATAGTAAAGATAGATTGCTTGTTGCATAGATTCTAAGCCTATGCTTTGGCATTCATATAGCCATGCACTGCCATTGCGACTACATTCTTTATAGAAAATTAGCGGTTGTGCTTTTTTGTCTGCATATATAGAATCTTTTATGCGTATAGAATCTTTTTTTTGCATTGTATCATCTTTAGCTAATCCAACGCTTTGCAAATGTATCAGCGGACTATAACAGCCAGAATACAGCAAAGCAGCACATAGCATAACTACAAAAAGCATTTTTGCAACAAAGTCATTTCGCATTTACATTCCTAATATAAGACATTTTTTCTGCCATATAAGCATATTATAGCTTTGCTGCCATATACCTACCTTTGTAAATGTGTGCTGCTTTGTATTCTTATATGCTTCTCTCAAAAGATTCTCAAAAGTGAGAATCTCATATTGTTTTGTGGCATTAAAGGGTGTGAAACTCGCACAGATTCTAGCGATCTCTTTTTGTGGTTTTTTTGGCAGTGTGTTTGGTAGGATTTGCAAAGAGTGCAGTTTGCCTAAAGATATAGATTCTTCGGTCCCCTTTACACCACAGCCGACAAAAAAACAAGCTAATATAATACATAAGATTCTAAACATATCCTAATAATATCCTAAAATTTTCCACCAAATACCACCGACAATGCCAAATACAAGCACACTCACAACACTCATCACAAAGCCTACTTTCCACCATTCTCCAACACTTGCATAACCAGACCCAAAGATAACTGGGGCAGTCCCTGTCGCATAATGCGTTAAACTCATCATAATATTACCTGCTGCTGCAAGCATTAAGGCATATAGCATAGGCGGTGCGCCAAGTGCTAAACCAGCCGCATAGAATGCCGCAAACACAGCAGCTATATGTGCCGTTGTGGAGGCAAAAAAGTAGTGCATATAAAGATAAATAAGCGTAAGCAACAAACACGCACCAAACCAGCCAAAGCCTAGTGCATTGATACCGCTTTCAAGATGTGTCGCATAATAGCTAACAACGCCCAACTTACCAAGAAAACTAGCCATCATTACTAACGCACTAAACCATACCACAGTATCCCATGCACTCTTTTCTTTAAGGATATCTTCCCAAGTGAGTATGCCGCTAACAAGGGTTAATGCTAATCCCAAAAACGCAACTGCAGCAGGGTCTATCTTAAACCCAAAAAACTTACCAACTCCAGCCCATAGCATAAGCATAATGGCAAATATACCAAGCACGACTTTTTCCTGCAAACTCATAGGACCCATTGCATTTAGTTCTTTTGTAGCCATATCTTTTGCGTTTTCTGTCTTTTTTATTTCAGGGGGATAGATAGCCCACACAACAAGCGGTAATAAAAATAGCACGACAATACTAGGCAAAAACATGGATAAAGCCCACTGCCCCCAAGTGATGTGCATGTCAATTTCTATGCCATGATTATTTGCTACTTCTACGATTTTATTCACGACCATAGGATTTGGTGCAGTAGCAGTGATAAACATGCCCGAAGTGATTGGGTTTATTTGAAAATTTACCAATGCAAGATATTTGCCTATTTTATTTTGCGTTTTTGTTTCAGGCTCGGAGTTAAAATTATGTGCGATAGAACGCATAATAGGGTGGATTATCGCCCCGCCCCTAGCCGTATTTGATGGTGTAACAGGTGCTAAAATCGTCTCACTTACTACAAGAGAATACGCAATGCCTAGCGTATTTTTACCAAAAAGTGATACAAAATAATAGCCAATTCGCTTACCTAGTCCAGTTTTAATAATCGCACGACTAATCATAATCGCCACGCCTATCATCCAGATAAGACTCTCATTAAATCCACTCAAAGCATTTTTAATACTTGCTTTTGTATCACCGGGAGCTGTTACGCAAGTAATCGCTACAATGGCGATAGCTATCATGCTTAATGCCCCGATAGGCATAACTTTTAGAATAATTGCCAAAATTGTCGCACAAAAGATTCCAAGTAAATGCCAACCCTCTGCTTTCATGCCCTCTGGTGCAGGGATAATCCAAAAAGAAATCATAATGCCTATACATACTAAACCATAAAGTATTGAAAGCTTTTTTTTGTTTTGCGCTCCCACATTGTCCCCTTTCATTCAAGATACTTAGCGTTGTATTGTAATATACATGCCAATAAAAGTGTATATGTTATGATATATTCTTGTCATATAAGTTTATAATTGTTGTTTCGTGCTACCACATGTAACATGATGGGGAAGATTTTACAGAATAGTTACTATGATTAATAAATGTAGATGTTCGTATATTCATTGTGCGATATGAAACCCGTGTCATCTAGATTCTATTAGGCTAAACAATATAAAACTATGCAAAATACTCAAGTAATACATATAAAGTGTAAAGGTTGCTTTTATCTTTGGCTTAAATCCACTAAACTTAATCTTTGCGTATTTGCCCTTGCAGCTAGATAGGGTTCAAAGGTTTTGCTACATATCTTGCAGATTTATTTATATTTCTATTTGTATATACATAGATTATCATTATGCTTTCATTTTTCATCACTTTGTAATGATCTTTTATAATCTTGTCATAGCCCTGTTTTTCAAAGCAAAAAGTAGCCCCAAGCTCGTTATCTCTTACTTGAATTCCCTTGACAAACACTAGGTGTTAGGCTTTATAATATCACTCTTAAAGATTTTATGTGTTTGTCTAAACCCGCTTGTTAGCATTTTTCATAGACAAATATTATAGAATCTTAGCTATTTTACTACCCAAAGGAATTTTTATGCTTTTAGAAGAAAACTTAGCCCAAGCCAACAATGGGCAAAAAATCAGTGCAAAAGGCTATGCAGTAGCCCACAAAGACGACACATTTAAGCCTTTTCACTTCACTCGCCACGCAATGGGAGAGAATGATATTTTACTTGAGATTCTCTATGCTGGAATCTGCCATAGCGATATACACTCTGCTAGAAGTGAGTGGAAAAGTGGGATCTATCCTATGGTCCCCGGGCACGAGATAGCCGGGCGTGTGGTAGCTGTGGGTAAAAGCGTGAGTAAGTTTAAGATTGGCGATTATGCAGGCGTTGGCTGTATGGTGAATTCCTGTGGGGAGTGTAGTGCGTGCAAGCAGAGTCAAGAGCAGTTTTGCGAAAATGGTAAGGCGGTTTTTACCTATGATTGCCTTGATTGCTTCCACGATAATGCCCCAACCTATGGCGGCTACTCAAATAATATTGTTGTGAGTGAAAACTTTGCGATACAAGTGCCACAAAATGCCCAGCTAGAGAAAGTCGCCCCACTGCTTTGTGCAGGGATCACCACTTATAGCCCCTTAAAATTTAGCAAGGTAAAAAGGGGCGATAAAGTCGCGGTAGCGGGATTTGGCGGACTTGGGCTTATGGCGGTGAAATACGCCCTTTATCTTGGGGCGGAAGTGAGTGTGTTTGCACGAAATACACTTAAGGCTCAAGTTGCTAAGAATCTAGGTGTAAAAGCCCTTTACACTGCCACAAGTGAATGCAAAGAGCGATTTGATTTTATCATCTCTACCATTCCTACGGCTTATGATGTCAATAGCTATGTGGATTTGCTAAAGTTTGGCGGTGAGATGGCAATTGTTGGGCTGCCGCCTGTGGAGCTAAAAACGCATATTGATGTAACAAGGCTTGTTTTTTCTGCGGGTAAAAAGGTGTATGGCTCACTCATTGGCGGTATTAAAGAGACGCAAGAAATGCTAGATATTTCTATCCAGCAGGGAATCTACCCTGAAGTAGAAATCATTAGCGTAAAGGACATTGACACAGCATATAGCAATCTCACAAACGGCAAGGCAAAATTCCGCTATGTGATTGATATGGGAAGCTTGGAGGGATGAGACTACAAGGATTCTGCTAGAATCCTTGCTCTAGATTCTATTGCTTTGGGTGAGTGTGGAGACTAAAAATATCAAATACCAAAGGCTTTGGACTTGACTATAACATATATTATTTATAGAATCTCGTTTAGTTTTGTTTTCATAATAACAAACGAGCTATAGATGGCTTGAAAGCAGTGCTAATATATGAGTCTGTAGGCAAAGGAGATATTTCATATTCTTACATTGTAAGTTTTTACACATTACATTTTGCAGTTAGGAGAAGTTATGAAAAATGAATTATTGCAAGATTTAGAAAATCGCTTTGAAACTTTAAAGCATATTAGAAATTTAGCACAAAGCTATGATGAAAAATTGTTTTGTTATCTTTTGGAGCAAAGCACATACAAAGATGAGTTTAAGAATAGATTTTTTATTGTGCGAAATAACACTTATATTTTTAAGCTTAATGACTTTTTGACCTTTTTAGACCTTAGAAATTTAAGCGGTAGCTTCACAAGTTATACAAATAAAATAGGATTAGGATTTAAAACAAAAAGCTTTTTAAAAACAAATAATGAAGTCGTGCTAAACTTTGCTTACAAAGATGGCGTGATAAAAGGCGGACAAAGTAAAGATGAGGATAAAAAGAATGAGATATTTTTCAATGAGATTCTAGCAAAAGATGAAATAGATGTGTTGTTTGCAAGAAAAGCTTTGCAAAATTTTGAGCTTATAGGGCAAGGGGATTTAAAAGAAAATCTTAACAATGCTAATCTCTTAATCAAAGGCAATAACCTTTTAGCTTTGCATTCTTTAAAAAAGAAGTTTGCAAATAAAGTAAAGCTCATATACATTGACCCACCTTATAATACAGGCAATGATAGCTTTAATTATAATGATAACTTCAATCACTCCACTTGGCTTACCTTTATGAAAAATCGCCTTGAAATTGCAAGAGATTTTCTAAGCGATGATGGCGTGATATTTATACAATGTGATGACAACGAACAAGCCTATTTAAAAGTGCTTTGTGATGAGATTTTTGGGCGGGAGAATTTTGTAAATTGTATTGTATGGAAAAGACGCGGTGGAAGTGCGAATCCAAAAAATCGCTTAAATGTAGTAATAGATTATATTTTGTGGTATTCAAAAAGTGAAAATTACCAAGTAAATCATATTTATTCTTTGGACGATGAAAATACACAACAATATATTAAAGAGCGTTTTACAAATATAGATGAAAATGGTAGAAAATTTATGAAATCGCCATTGCAAAGTCCTAATTATAGAGAGAACTTAATTTACGATTATAAGGGTTACAAAACACCAACCAAAGGTTATTCAGTTTCAAAAGAAATAATGGAGAAATGGGACAAAGAAGGCAAATTATGTTTTCCAAAAGACAAAAATCAAAATATAAATAGAAAAATTTATCTTGACGAGTATAAAGGGCAACCTATTAGTTGTTTGTGGAGTGATATAAAAGTAATAAATCCTATGGCAAAAGAACGAGGTGAATTCGATGGGCAAAAACCTGAAGCCCTTATAAAACGCATTATAGAAATATCAACACAAGAAAACGATTTAGTAATGGACTTTTTTGCAGGAAGTGGCACAACTCTAGCCGTAGCACATAAAATGAAAAGGCGATTTATAGGGATTGAACAAATGGACTATATAGAATCTATCACAAAAGAGCGGTTAAAAAAGGTGGTAGCTGGAGAGCAAGGGGGGATTAGCAAAGCGGTAGATTGGCAAGGAGGTGGGAGCTTTATTTATGCAGAGCTTATGCCTTTAAATGCAATATATAAAGAGAGAATAAAAAATATAAATGATGAAAAAATGCTAGATTCTATTTACAAAGATTTAGAATCTAAGGCTTTTTTGGATTATCGTATAGATTTAGATAGTATTTTAAAAGATAAAGAGTTTAAAGAATTAGATTTACACGCCAAAAAAAAAGCTTTGCTAGACATTTTAGATTCTAATATGGACTATGTGCTGTATGGGGATATAGAAGATGAGGATTATGCAATATCTAGCGAAGTTATAGAACTTAATAAAATATTTTATGGTGATGATAATGTTTAATAAAAAGTTATATGAGACCTTACTAGAAGAGTTTGGAAAAAGAGGACTGGAAGATATAGAGATACCTTTGTATATCAAAGAAAATTTATCTAAAGAGCTAAGAATCTACCAAGAAAAAGCACTGAAATATTATTATGCTAATGTAGATTCTATAAAACAAAATCATTTAATGTTTAATATGGCAACAGGCAGTGGGAAAACGCTGATAATGGCTGCTTTGATACTTGATTGCTATAAAAGGGGATATAGAGATTTTATTTTCTTTGTAAATTCTAATTCTATATTGGAAAAAACTAAGGCGAATTTTGCTGATAAATATTCAAGTAAATACCTTTTTAAAGAAAGTATCAATATAGATTCTGAAAATGTAGAGATTAATATTGTTAATAATCTAAGTGAAAGTAAAGATGAATGTATCAATATACATTTTACGACTATACAGGCTCTATACTCTTTGTTTAAAACAGAAAGGGAAAATTCTTTAAGCTTTAGTGATTTAGTGGATAAAAAGATTGTGTTATTGGCTGATGAAGCACATCATTTAAATAGCGATACTAAAAGTAAAAGTGAAAAGGAAAATAAAGAGGGTTGGGAGACAATCATAACAAAGGCTTATGAAAGCAATAAAGAAAATTTATTATTTGAATTTAGTGCTACGATACCACAAGAGGCTAATGTTTTAGAAAAATATACAAATAAAATAATTTATGAATACGCTTTAAAAGAGTTTTGCAAAGACGGCTATTCTAAACGGATATTTCTAACAAAATATAACAATGAAACTTTAGAGTATAGAATCTTAGGCAGTATGCTAACAAGCCTTTATAGAGAGCTACTCGCACAAAAGCATAATATCATACTAAAACCTGTAATAATGTATAAAAGTGAATCTATAAATGAATCAAAGCAAAATGAAAAGTTTTTTATAAATTTTTTAGAAAATTTAGAAGCTTCTCAAATAAGTAGCTTTTATGAAAATATTGATAAAGAGAGTGATCTTTTACATAAAAGCTTAGAATTTTTTAAAAGAGAATATGGTTTGTCGTATGCAAATAGCATTATCAACTTTTTAAAGAATAATTTTAAATCATTGTATATATTAAATACAAATGATGAAAAAGAGCTTGAAAAAAATCAAGTATTATTAAATACTTTGGAGGATACAAGCAATGAAATAAGAGTGATTTTTTCAGTAGATAAACTCAATGAGGGTTGGGATGTGCTAAACCTTTTTGATATAGTAAGACTTGGTAGTAATAAAGCTAGTAAGGCTATTACGACTAAGGAAGTTCAGCTTATAGGAAGAGGTGCTAGATATTATCCTTTTAAAGACCCATCATTTATGTTTGATAGTGATTCTATTTATATAAGAAAATATGATAATGACTTAGATAATGAGCTAAACGCCCTAGAGAGACTAAGCTATCATACCATTAATGATGTCGCATTTATTAAAAATCTTAATGAAAGTATGAATAAGCAAGGCTTGTTATTTGAAGAAGAAAAAAGGCGTGTAGATTTAATTGTCAATGAAAAGATAAAGCCTATTATTGATGATAACAAAATTTATTATGCCAATAATAAAAGGATTAGAAGAGGGGATTTACAACTTTTCTCTATGACAAGAGCTGAAATAGAGCAGAAAATAAAGGGACTGCAAATTCCACTTTTTTCAAACTCTATAAAAGAAAGTGAAGAGAAATTTGAGATTGTGAAAGAAGAATATGATTTACAAAACTCTTCAACGCTTGAATCTATTATAGATACTAAATATTTTCTTAAAGCAATGAATATGTTAGGGCTTAGTTTTAAAGAAATTAATAAGAATCTTGACTTTAAAAGCAAAAGGGATTTTATAGAAAATTATTTAAAAAAAATATATGTATGCTTTTCAAAAAAACAAACATTTAATATGGAAAATAAACTTGAAATAGCAAAGTATATTTTGGAAAATTTTAAATCCTTAAAGCAAAGTATCAAGCAAGAATATGAAGTAAGTGAGTTTCAGTCTCATAAATTTAATATAGGCGATAGAATAATCTTTAAAAATGATGATAATTTTGAAGATTCTAGATTCACTTGGCTATATCATAAGACATTTTGTTATGATAGTAAGCTAGAAAGAGAATTTTTGGAATTTATAGAGAGCAGAAAAGATGATATTGATAAGATGTTTTCTCAATGGTTTATTATAAGAAATGAGGGATTTAAAGAATTTAAAATTTATGATAATCGCGCAAATGAAGTAACTTATGGAATGGGCTTTGAGCCTGATTTTATTTTCTTTGGCAAAAAATTGAGTGAAAGGAATGATAAGTTTTTAAGTATTCAATGTTTTATGGAGACAAAGGGAGAGCATTTAGCCCCTAAAGATAGTTGGAAAGAGGATTTTCTAGCAATGCTAAAGGGCAAAAAGCTTGACACAGATACAAATCAAATATTGACATTAGAATCTTTACCATTTTTTATAAATAAAGATATAAGCAAAAATCAAACATTTATTGATGAATTTGATGGGTTTTTAAATAAGCAGAAATAAGAGATAGAAAGCTTGGTAATTTATTAATGGCAGATTCAAACAACTTTGTGAAAAAACATTAAGCTTTGCGAACTATGATTATACAAGGCAAAATAAAGGTTGTGGTATGTTTGGCAGTATTGAAGTAGTTTGGTATATTGTGCTGTTTGTGGCATCTATCTTTGGTGGGTTTGTAGGCTCACTCTCTGGCGGGGCTGGAATGATAACTATGCCCCTGCTTTTGTTGAGTGGGCTAAATCCCCTTCAAGCCCTAGCGACAAACAAGCTTCAAGCCTGTGTGGGTTCATTCACCGGGGCGGCTCATTACTATAAAAATGGACTAATGGACTTTCAGCAAAGTCGCATTTGCATTGCCATAGCGGTGATATTTTCTGGCTTGGGGGCTTTTGCTGTGCAGTTTGTATCGCTTGAGATTCTATCTAAAATCCTGCCTTTTGTGATGATTCTTGTAGGAATGTATTTTTTGTTTTCACCAAAGCTAAGTGATGAGGATAGGGCAAGGACAAAATATCCCTTGCTTTTATACGCTTCTTGTGCGGTGGCAAGTGTGTATGGTGGGCTTTTAGGCGTGGGGATAGGCTCTTTTGTGCTGATGATATTTGTTAGTATAGCAGGTTACGGCTTGAGTAAAGCCCTAGCACACTCTCGCGTTCTTGTTTTTAGTATCAATCTCTCTTCGGCATTGCTTTTTATTGCAGGTGGGAATGTGCTGTGGATTCTAGGCATATTAATGTGTGTAGGGCAGATGATAGGGGCGAGTCTGGGGGCGAAACTTGCCATAAAACACGGAGCGAAAATTATCCGCCCTGTGGTGATTTGCCTATGCTTTATTATGTCTATAAGGCTGATATATAATGACATATTGTAATAAAAAGTTCTAGCAGTCCTAAAAACAATATTAAATAACAATAACGCCATTTACAAGGAAACCCTATGACTTTCTCCCCTCACATCAAAGACTACAATACCTTCACACCCTAAGTAATAAACAAATCCAAATTACAAATATAGATTCTAAGCAAACCTATACACAAACAACAGATTCTAGAGGGTATGTAAGCTTTAGTATAGATTCTAAGCAAAGGGGAGGTTTCTTTAAGACAGAATTTGTTAATGATAGCAGCTATAAGCCACAAGCTTTTAATCTTGCTGGGGAAGTTAGGTTAATCTGTGCAAATGCGTTAAATATAAGTAATGCAAAGAATCTCTCTATTGCTTTTCTCAATCACAAATATAAAATCCAAAATTTTCTAGCAATGTTTTACTTCTATTGTATTGCCATCTTTTTATGTTTTTCTACACCACTTCTTGCAGATTCTAATTCATTAATACTCAATCCAATTAAAGCTTCTTTTTTTGAAAAAAGCAAAGAATGTGATATTACTAAAAAAGGGCAATATCTGTGAGATAACCTTTAGAATACCTTTAGATTTATGGAGGGTGTGGGATAAGAATAACCAACATATAGACATTGGATTATATTTCTATACAGAAACACCAGATTATTGGCATAATTTTTCATTTGATGATAAGAAGTTGGGATTTACAACGCTTCCTATACAAAATGCCAGTGATTTTATAAGTAGGCTCTATGAAGTAAGAAATCCAAATGAGAATTACTACCATTGGACACCAGAACACCTTAAAGCAATCACTCACCTTTTAGAATCTTATCACTCAAATCAATTTTTTAAACTCAAGGTTACTTTTGTGCCTTTATCTCATCTCAAAGAACAACAAGAAGTTACTGATATTTTTTCACTCTATAAGACAGAATCTAGTAGAATCTTATGGGGTTTAATGCAAATCAAGTCCATAAAAACTTGGAAAAAATATAGTGATTGATATGAAAAGTTTGTGGATATAAGATAGAATAGGGAATTTCACTTTCGCTATGAGTGAAAATGATAAAATTTGATTACATTATTATATACATAGCAAAGTGAAAAAAATAGCATTTCAGAAAGATATTTTATCTATGACTTTAGTATAATCATTTTGTTCCCCGCACAATATTACATGTTTTTACCTATCTTAACTAAGAATCAAGTATTAAAAGCCGTTATAAAGCTTAGAAAATATTGGGCTTTAATATTTTATATCAACCCTACACCACTATATTAAAAAACATATAATCATGCAACAAAATTATCTCTTTACGCATGTTTTCATAATAATACTTACGCGGCTTACAAAACTAATATAATGAATAAAACAATATAAACAAATAATGCCTTATATCTTGTATTCTCTACTTAATGGTGTTTAATAAAGTTAATCATATGATTTCATTGCAATACAAGGCTATTATTATGGATTCTAATACACCCTCATATTACCATCAAAGCTTTGTGGCACTGCGTTATTTTGCTGATTTGTGTTTGCCTCTCTAGCGTTTTGCAGCATATTATCTTCTACATTGATTCCATCTGGTGTGGCTGGTGGTGGTGCATTTGGTGGGACTGGCTTTTTACTAGGGAAATATTTTATAAGTTTTGTAAGTTCTGCGGCTTTATCTGGCTGCATTTGTGCTAGAATGCTTCCCATTTGATTCGGTTTTAGGCTCAATAGAATCATAACCGCATCATCTTCTGGCATAGCTGCTAAAATCGGTGCGGCTTTGCTATCTTTCATTTTCGCATAGCTTTCAGCTAGTTTTGTGTCTTTTGTGCCTGTGATTTGCTTTAGAATCTCTTCGTTCTGTGCTAATAGCTTCTTTGCTTCATTGAGTTTTGCTTCACTTTCTGCTGATTTTTTTGCTTCTTCATCTCGCATATCAGCATACATTTTCTTTAACGCACTCTCTTTTAGCTTCATCTGCTCTTCTTTTTCTTTTAATAGCTTTGTGTTTTCTGTGGTTAGAATTTGCAAAGTGCTTTGTTGCTGTTGTAGCTGCAATAGACTTGTTGCAAGCTCTTGCTTTCTTGCCTCAAAGATTGCATCACATTGTTTTGCTAGCTGTTGTGCTGCCTCTGGATCAAAACTCGCACTAGTTGTTAAAGATTGCGTTTTGACTGCTTTTTTTTCTGTCTCGTCATCGGCAAACGCACTGACACATAAACAACCAACAATAAGACTTCCTAAAAAAACCTTTTTCACTACCATATCCTTATGTAACAGAATCTTGCGTAATATTATACAATAATGCAAAGCTAGATTCTATAAATTTATACTCTAAGCGATCTAAAACACTCACAAAAATATAAATATATGAATGCAAAGCTTTTTAAGCATTACTTGAAACCTTTCTGATTCTATTATGATTGTCATTTTAAACCTTAAAAAGTGCAACATTTTACAAACACTAACTTTGAGAAATTTTGCTTTGCTAAAAACGACAAATAGATTTTTAGAATCTAGATTTTACACATAATGCTTCTATCTCAAATTATAGTCAAATCTACATCTCAAGGGCTTCACGCAGGGCGTCTTCTATCTCTGCAGGATTTGATTTTGTAATAAAGGCGTTTGCTTTTAGGCTTTGTGCTTTTTCAATATTAGAATCATTACTCATTGATGAATTCACAATTACAGGCATAGTCTTTGTATCTTCATGCTCACGTATATGCTTTAAGACTTCAAAGCCTGAAATGAGTGGCATTTCAAGGTCAGTGATGACTGCCCCAACGGTTTTAGCAACACCCGGTGTGTAGAGATACTCAAGCAATGCTTTGCCATTTGGAAAGGTAAAATAGCGAAGTTGTAGTTTCTCCATAATGATTTGAAGTGATTTTTGTGCAGGTTTAGAATCTTCTGCTAACAATACAACCTTATCACTCTCAATAGCCCTTAAGCCCTCAAGCTGCAATTCATGCGACATTTCTACTGATGGGAAAGCATCTACCACCATGCGTTCAACATCCATGATTTGCACTACCGCACCATCATCAAATTTTGTAGTAGCAGTAATCTTATTATTCCCATCAAAGCCGTATTCACTACCTACAATTACAGAATCCCAGCTTCGCTGGATAATGCGTTTTACACTTAAGATTCTAAGTCCAACGGTGCATTGTGAAAAATTACATAGAATCACAAGATTTTTTTGACTTTGGATAGAGTATTCTTTTAAGTCTCGCTTTGGGTCTTGTGCGTTAAAGTAAAGCCATCTACGCATATCAACAAGCGGTATGCTCTCCCCTCTAACAGTTAGGAATCCAAGCACGATGCCCTCATTTTCCCCCGCAGTTTCTGTTAGCTCCCCATCATAATAGATTATCTCGCGTATCTTAAAAACATTCATCGCATAAAGCTGAATGTCTTGCTCATTTTCAGTATCTTCTAGGGTAAAACAGAGAAATTGTGCTTCATTATTTAAATGGAGTGAAGTCGTTTTATCAATATTGCTTATCAAAACAAAGCTCCTAAACTTTTATTTTATTGCTGTTATTTTAACAAAAAAAATCTTTTATCAATACATTTTATATCATTATTTTGTTATAATTGCTTCTTTTATACATAAATATTCATAGTTGCTAAAAGGTATTTCTCAATGATTGATGTTAAACTTTTATTACAAGATTTTGACTATGTAGCACAGAATCTTGCCAATAGGAATGTAGAAAAAGCCATGCTTGATGTATTGAAAGAGAATGCAAATAAGTTAAAGCAACAAAAAAACATAGCAGAATCTATGCAGGCAGAACAAAATAAACTCTCAAAAGAATATGGCGAACTCATGCGAAAGAGGGCAGATTCTAATCTTTTGCAAAGTCATAAAGAAAACCTTGATACATTAAAAAGAAAGGTGCAAGAAGAGGTTGCAAAGGTAGCCAAAGCAGAAGTAGCATTGCAAGAGATTTTACTTAAGATTCCAAACCTTTTAGATAAAAATACGCCCATAGGCACAGATGAAAACGATAATGTTGTGATTAAGCATGTTTTAGAGCCAAAAAAGTTTAGCTTCACACCAAAAGAGCATTGGGAACTTGCAGAGAAAAATAAATGGATTGACTTTGAAGCGGGGGTAAAACTTGCTAAAAGTCGTTTTTCTGTTTTGCGTGGAGAAGCTGCGAGACTAAATCATGCTTTAATATCTTATATGCTTGATTTTAACTATAAAAATGGCTTTGAGGTATGCAGTGTGCCAGTTATTGTAAATGAAAGGGCTATGTTTGGGACGGGGCAGCTGCCAAAATTTGCTGATGATATGTTTCATATAGAATCTATGAATGATGATATAAATGAGAGTGAAGATTCTAATAAAGGGCATAATCTCTATCTTATTTCTACTTCAGAGATTTCTCTCACTAATCTTTATCAAGATATGATTCTAACAGAGAGTGAGCTACCCATTATGATGACGGCATATACACCTTGCTTTAGAAAAGAGGCAGGTAGTGCAGGAAGGGATACGCGTGGCATTATAAGGCAGCATCAGTTTGACAAAGTCGAGCTTGTGGCAATCACCACACCAGAACAAAGTGAATCTATGCAGCAAAGAATGGTAGATAATGTATCAAAGCTTTTAGAATCTTTAGAGTTACCACATAGGCTAGTGCAGCTTTGCAGTGGCGATATAGGCTTTTCTGCGACAAATACCATTGATTTAGAGGTATGGCTACCCGGGCAGAACTGCTATCGTGAGATTAGCTCTGTGTCAAATTGTGCGGATTTTCAAGCGCGTAGGGCTAAGATAAGATACAAAAGGGCAGGTAAAAATACACTCACACATACGCTAAATGGCTCAAGCTTAGCAGTAGGTAGGACTCTTGTTGCTATTATGGAGAATTTTCAACAAGCTGATGGTAGCATTCAAATACCTAAAGTATTAGAAAAGTATCTTTAGATTCTATAGTTTATTTGGGGATTAGGGAATGGCAGAAGAGCAAAAAAAACCAGAAGATATAGCAGCAGAAGATCTAGCAACAGATGAAGTAAAAGATTCTAATAACACTGATGAAAATACAGAATCTAAACCTGAAGAAAAGAAGAAAAAGCCAAGTGGCATTATGGCATTTTTCACGCCATTAGAAAACTTTGCTAGAGATAATGCTAAAGATATTCCGCTTATACGCAACATTGATGAGAAGCTAGGGGTAAAAACTAGACGCATTTTGCTTGTAGTGCTGTTGCTACTTTTTGTGCTATTGCTTGTTATGCTACTTGTAAGTGCCTTTAAACCAAAGCAAGATTCTGAAACAGAGCAGAGTGCTACTCAAAGCACACAGCAAACAAACGCAAATAATCAAGGCGGCAGTAGTGGTGGGGCTAATATACAAGAAGGAAGTAATGCTGAAAGTCAAGGTGGCGTTGTGTTACCAAGCATTCCAGAAGTTACCACAAAGCCCCCAGTTGTAGATAATAAGAATCTTGAAAATATGATTCAAAAAGCAGATATGCTCTATAAAACAGGCGATAAGCAAGAAGCTTTAATGCTTTTTAATCAAATCGCTACTTACGCAAAGGCTATTGCAAACTATAACTTAGGTGTGATTAATGCAAAATCAAAAGACTATCAAAAAAGTATAGAATACTATGATAAGGCTATTTCAGCAGGGGAAGATGTAGCACTAAGTGCGATTAATGCAGCAGTGAGTGCCTTTAGATTAGGCGATATGGATAAGTATCAATACTATATCAATATCGCAAATACCTATGCTAATCAAATCAGCAATCTCCCGCCATACGCCTATTCCTATGCTCTCAATCAATACTATCAAGGGCAGTATTTTGAGGCACTATCACCGCTTAATCACGATACAAATACGCATTTTGACAAAGATAGCAAGAGGCTAGCAGCAAAGCTTTATACCCTTTTTAACGACAATGTCCAAGCCTATAATAACTTAAAGGCTGTCGCAGAAAAGCAAGATGAACTTGCACTAGGTCAGCTATTAGCAAGGCAGGGCAGTCTCAATGCAGCAAGGGCTCATGTGCATAACTATCTCATACAATATCCAAATGATTGGCATGCGAAAATGACTATGCAGCTTATTAATCTAAAATTAGGCGATTTTATCGAAGCAGCAAGGATTATTGATGAGTTTGGTGGCGAAAAAAAAGAAAATGATATTATAAACCCCTATCCTATACAAGCTAGAGTTGCTCCAAATGTTTTTAATGTGCAGTTAGCCCAAGAAGAGTTTTGGAATAGGACTTTTGAGCATTCAAACCTTTTGACAAGTAAGATTCTATTCTATTATGCCCCTTATCGTGTGTTTAATGTGAATGAAGCTTTAAGCATTATTTCAGATGGTGTGCTAGATTCTAAAATCAATTTAGGGAATCTTGAAGAAAGCCATGCGATATTAATCAAAGGTGCTACTATCTCAAACATTAATACAAGCATAGCCCAATCCTTGCGTAAGATTAATGAGAATGATTTACGCGGGGCTTTAGCAATGATTAAACATGATGTCGATGAGAATCCAAATCATGCTGTATTACATTATAATGCGGGGCTAATTTACGCACAAGTTGGCGATTTTGCGAATGCTTATAAGCACTTTTTGCGTGCCTATCACCTTGATATGACAGATGTGCAAGCAGGTGCTTTTGCTATGGTTACAGGCAAACTTGTCTATAAAGATATAAGCACTTTGAATGTGAATCTAGGGCAAAGCATAGCAGATAGCAAAATGCCAAGAGAGCAACTCGTATTATTTAGTAAAATCAAAGAATGGGTAAATAACCCAACTGATATGGGCGTATATATCCCTGAAGCGAATGAAAAAAGGGCAATGGCACTAGCCTTTCAGTCAATCAGTGCGATACACATGAGAGATACGAAAAATATTGTCGCTGGTTTTGAGCGGCTAAAATACTATCAATCAAATGATATTGTGTCAAATATCCTGCTTGATTTAGCAAGAAACTATGGCACAAATGTGAAGAATTCATCGCTTAATATGCAGTATCTCTTTAGAGAAGATAATATGAATCTAGACAATGTTTTCTATGGACCAAATCTAGCACGAGAGCTATATATCTATGTGGGCTTTATAACTGGGAATCTTGAGCGAGAAAAAAAGCTTTTAAACTACAAGCTAAGCACACAGACAAAAAATCCAAATGGCTTACTACAAGCCTTAGGACTTTTAAATATCTATCAGCAAAACTTTGAAGAAAGCTATGCGATTTATGACAGATTAATTAATGGCTTGAAAGAAGATGATAGCTATACGCGTTATTTAGGTGCTGTGGCAGCAATTGGGGCTGGACACAAGAATGCCGCAAGTCTTTTATTACAATTATCAAAAATGGATTCTAGTGTGAATTATGAAAGTCGCTATGCCTTAGGTGTGCTATATCAAGAAGCAGAGAATTACAACGCCGCAGCACAGCATTATAATAGCATTGCAAATCATGGATTTAAATCAGAATTTATTGACTTCACCATTGATGATTCAAAGGTGAATACCCCAAAATAAAGGGCTAAATATGAAAACATTAAGTGAGTTTGAAAAATATGTGCTTTTAGAGAAAGGCACAGAAGCCCCATTTAGCGGGGAGTATAATGACTTTTTTGAAGATGGAATCTATGTATGCAAAGTGTGTGAGATGCCTTTATTTACTTCAGATTCAAAATTTAGCGGACATTGTGGTTGGCCTAGCTTTGATTCTAGTATTGAAAATAATGTAAAAGAAGTGCTAGATGGAGATGGAGTGCGAACAGAGATTATATGCAATCATTGTAACGCACATTTAGGACATGTTTTTAGAGGTGAGGGCTTCACCGCTAAAAACACCCGCCATTGTGTTAATTCTATATCGCTTATATTTATCCCAAAAGAGAGAGTTAAATAACAAAAACTAAGATTTTTTAGAATCCGCTCTTTGAATAGGTGGTAAGGCTGGGGCGTAAAAAAGGGCTTTAGAATCTAGCAAAGCCTTAAAAAACAAAAGAATAACACATTAAATATTTTTATAAATCTTTAGAATCCAATTCAAATGGGTGAGTGCAAGTGATATAGAAGCCGTATTTTAGAATCTTAAACCTTCTAAAATTATGTAAAAATCATAAAACTAGATTCTAAACTTTTATATAAAACCTTAAGGGAAAAGTATGAAACAAGAGATTTCTTATCAGCAAATGCTGTATATTATGCAGTATTTATCAAATAAAAAACAAATCATGCCAAAGGATATGCTTGGTCGCTCTCTTGCATATACTTGCTTTTTACCGCGTTTATCAGATAAATCTTATCTCTATGAAAAGTTAAAGACAAATACACCCAAAAAAGCCCTATATACCAACACAGAAAAGCTATCTAAACTCATACAAACAAGCCGTTTAGACCATAGCGTAGAGTTTGATAAAGAGATTTTTTGCGTGATATTTAGCGATTTGGATAAACTCGCAAATAATGAGAGTGCGGATAGTATGGACTATTTAAGTATGATACGGCGATTATCCCCTGCTTTTGTTGTCCATGAAAGTGTATTTATTGATGAATATCAGATTCTAGAATCTACTATTAGCGGGGCAGATATGATTATACTCAATATCAAGCATTTACAAATATATTGTGAGATTTTACATGCTTTGGAATCTAATCCTATGCTACTAGATTCTAATATTGATGATATTGCTTCTGAAATAGCCCTGAACACACAAGATTCTATAAGAAATCATTCTCTCACACATAGCATACAAACACATATAAATAAACTCATAGCCTTTGCATATAATCTTGGGATTATCCCTATTTTGCGTGTTATGGATACAAATGATTTAGAGATATTTCAGCAATTTGAGAATCTTTTTCATTGCTTCTATGCGACAAATGAGACTATAGACGCATTACCCAAAGAGAGTATTGCATTTGTAGATAGGAATATCGGAATAGAGAATCTTGTCGATATTCTTATTGTAAGTCAATAATGAAGTATATCTATTTCACAAGATTCTATAAAAGCAAAAATAGATAGAATCTTTTATGCGGTTTAAGAGAGTTTAAACCTTTGGCAATTCAGCAACTACGCGGATACTCTTAATAATATCTCCTTGTTTTAGAGAATCTAAAACTTCATAGCTTACCTTTTCATTTACTGGGATACGACCAAAGGCGGTGTGTTCGCCATCTAAATGCGGTTGTGGCGCAAAACAGATAAAAAACTGACTACCACCCGTATTTCTCCCAGCGTGAGCCATAGATAAAGTGCCACGATTATGCTTTGTTGGGTTATTTTCAAGCTCACATTTTATAGTATAGCCCGGACCACCTGTGCCATCGCCCTTTGGACAGCCACCTTGAGCCATAAAACCAGCTATCACGCGATGAAAATTCAAATCATCATAAAAGCCACTATTAGCAAGTGTAGCAAAGTTACTTACTGCTTGTGGTGCATGTTCTGGAAAAAGCTTTATATACATAACACCCTTATTTGTTTCAACGATAGCATATTGCAATGTTTGTAACTCGTCTGCCAAAAGTTTATATTCTTTTAATCCCATTGTAAAATCCTTAAATTTCAGTGATTCAAAAGTTGAGATTCTAGCAACTTTGCCGGTAAATTTCAAGATTTAATGTTATAATTTAGGATTAAAAGTAAATTTGGAGTAGATATGTCGCTTCTTTTTTCACATGTTAAGTCTTTTATGTTGTTTTTTGTATTGTCTTGTTGCGTGTTAGTTTCGCCGCTTTATGCTGATGGATTTGGAGATTGCAATGATTTGTATGGCTGCATAGATGGTGGCACGACAAAGATTCCACAATCAGGCGGTCAAAATAAAAGTGGGAATAAAAGTAGCAATTCAAATAAAGTCACACAGAATAAGCAAGGCACACAAGGCTATCAAGGCGGCTTCCTTGCAAGTGGGGCTATGCCTACACTTGGGGCTAGAAAAGGTAGCTTTTTATATTCTATTGCATTGCTTACTGCATTATTTGACAATGGAGTGCAAAAGCAGGGTTATGGAATCTTACTAAAAGATGGATATATCCTTGCTGCTGCTGATTTGATGAATGAAGATGGGGCGTATTTACGCAGTGTTATGGCAAAAATGCAAGATGATTCTAGTAAATCGCTTATGTGCTTTGCCATGCTTCGTTTGCGCGCAACAGATTCTAAGCTTTCATTACTTAGGGCTGAAAACTACACAGATATTTATTGTAACACTCGCGAAGAAAGCTTTTATCATCAAAGAATTAATTTACATCATTTCACTCCAATTTATAAGGGAATGCTAAAAAGCACGGTGCTTAGCCGTAAGGATAATGTATTGTTTCCATTTGTAACAGAGAACAATGCCTTATTTTACAAATCTGCAAGTATTGCGAATATCCAAAAACATAGCGCCATACATGGACTACCACTTTTTAATTCAGGTGGGCATTTTGTGGGCTTTTTATATAGTGTGAATGAGCCTAAACGGCGAAATGTGGTTGTCTCAAGTGATGAAGTAAGAGATTTTGTCTGCGATGTAGCAAAAAGAAGATTATTGCCTACTAGCGATCTAACGCGTGCATGTATGAAAAATAATACTGCGATAAAATAGTATTTCAAGGGAGAGATTGTGCTGTATTTATTGCTTATTGTTGTCATTGCAGTGCTTGTTCTTGTGCTACTTAACATGCAGCAGAACAATAAAAAATCAAGTAAAAATAAAGAAATAAATCTCATGCAATGTGTAAAATGTGGCGTATATATCACACAAGTAGATATGAAAAAAAAGAATGGTAAATGCTATTGCCATGAGTGCCTATCGCAATAAGTTTAAGTATATAAAGGTAGATTCTGTGCTGTATCGGTATTTGGTGGTATTTTTTTGCAATGTATTTGTTGCATTTGCAAACCCGTATATGCCATATAAAGCTAACAACACACAAAGGGTGCAACAAGATATTATGCCTTTATTGCAACAATGCTCTAATGGGATAAAAGATTCATGTTCGCTATTGCTTAAGCAAGGTGTGCCAAGCGTGAATGAATGTGAAATACATGTATGTCATATTATAGGTGCTACGCTGAGTGCAAATGGAAGTGATAGAGAAGCAATACCTTATCTACAAAAGTCTTGTCAATCGAATGAAAAGCTGGGTTGTTCTCTACTTGGATTACTTTATCAAATGAGTGGCAATATAGATGAAGCAGAAATTGCATACAATGCTGCTTGTAATAATGCTGATGTGATAGGTTGCTATAATATGGGCGTATTGCAGTCTATGCGATCATCATCTAATGTGGGCGGACATGCGGCTTTACAATCTTTTACTAGAGCGTGTTCTATGCAGTATCCACAAGCTTGTTTTAATCTTGCCGTAGTCTATGCTAACTATAAAAAAGATTTTGCAAATGCACTATATTTTTTTCATATCGCATGTGATTATGGCGTGATAGAATCTTGTAGAAATATGCGTTTATTAAAAGATTCTGGCATTACATTACCACCATTGCAAAAAAAACGCGGTTTGTATGTTAGGCTAGATTCTAAACAAAAGCAATAAAACTATTCATAATTCATAATGCAAGCAGATTGATACACACAGAACACAGCCTTTCAAAGTTTTAGTTACATTCAGTTACATAAATGTATTGATTTTGGAATAAATACGCACATAATCTAGGAAAATATGTATTTTATTGTAAAATAACGACACTATAACTCCCAAAACTTTTCATTAAGGATACAATGATGAGCAAACATGAAACTACGCAGGGAATGTTGCATACTGATACTATGCTCTCAGATTCCATGCCACACGACACCGCAAATATCGCATTAGATTATAGTCAAAACCCAAAAGGTGATAATCTCACATTCCATACAAAACAATCGCTTTTTAAAAAGGTTAAAAAACGACTAGATAAGTTAGCGAAACTCCCTTCATTAAGAGAAGAAAAAAGCGGTAAAGATTTAAAAGAAGTCTTACAAGAAAAAGGTATTCAAAGAAGGGATTTTATGAAATGGGCAGCAGTTGTTACTGCATCAATTGGGCTGCCTGCTACTTTTGCACCTCTTACAGCTCGTGCCGCAGAGCTTGCTGATAGAGTGCCTATTATATGGTTACACATGGCAGAATGCACAGGTTGCAGTGAAAGTTTATTAAGAAGTGAAGATCCGGGTATTGATTCTATCATTTTTGATTATGTAAGCATGGAATACCATGAGACTATCATGGCGGCATCTGGGTATCAAGCGGAAAAAAGTTTAGAAGATGCGGTAAAAAAATATGATGGTCGCTATGTTGTGATGGTAGAAGGTGGGATTCCAAAAGATACCGAATATTTCCTTACCATTGGTGCATCTGGCAGGACTGGTGCTGAAGAATGCAGACATGTAGCAAAACATGCAGCAGCAATTTTTGCCATTGGAACATGCTCTAGCTTTGGTGGAGTGCAAGCGGCTGCACCAAATCCTACAAATGCGCATCCTTTGAGTGATATTATTGACAAAAAAGTTATTAATGTTCCGGGTTGTCCGCCGAATGAAAAAAATATTGTAGGCACACTTATGCAGCATATTTTGTTTGGTGATATGGCACTCGATGCATTCCATAGACCAAAATGGGCGTATGGACATAGAATCCATGATTTATGTGAGAGAAGGGGTCGCTTTGATGCAGGTGAGTTTGTGCAACACTTTGGCGATGAAAATGCAAAGAATGGTTACTGCTTGTATAAGGTTGGTTGTAAAGGTCCTTATACTTTCAATAACTGCTCAAAATTACGATTTAACTCGCATACAAATTGGCCTATTGGTGCAGGACATGGTTGCATAGGCTGTAGTGAGCCACATTTCTGGGATACGATGTCGCCATTTGAAGTGCCGATTGGGAATCGCTATCAAACAGCCTTTAGAGGTGCTGGTGCCGATCACACTGCAGATAGGGTTGGTATGGTCATTTTGGGTGCAACAGCTATTGGTATCGCCGCACATGCAATGCTATCTGGTGCTATCAAGCCAAAGTAAGTTGTTTTGTAATCATAGAATCTTATAAATATCACCGAAAGGAAAGAATATGTCAAAAAGAATTGTTGTTGATCCTATCACTAGAATTGAAGGGCATTTGCGGATTGAAGTTATTGTTGATGATAATAATGTGATTACAGACGCATTTTCTAGCTCTACGCTATGGCGTGGTTTAGAGACTATTATTAAAGGTAGAGATCCGCGAGATGCGGGTTTTATTGCAGGAAGAATCTGTGGTGTTTGCACCTATTCTCACTATAAGGCAGGTATTACTGCGGTTGAGAATGCTTTAGGCATTGAGATTCCATATAATGCAAAGCTTGTTCGCACACTTATGAATCTAGCCTTATTTTTCCACGATCATATCGTGCATTTTTATACATTGCATGGGCTTGATTGGTGCGATATTATCAGTGCTTTAAGTGCTGATCCTGCTAAGGCTGCGAAACTTGCATTTGAATATACAGATTCTCCAATTTCAGCAGGTGAAGATGAATTAAGAATGGTGCAAAAAAGGGTAAAAGATTTTGCAGCTAAAGGCTCCCTTGGACCTTTTGCAAATGGATATTGGGGACATAAAACCTATCATCTAAGTCCAGAACAAAACCTTATTGTATTATCACATTATCTAAAACTGCTTGAAATTCAAAGAGAAGCGGCAAAAATGATGGCTATCTTTGGTGCAAAACAACCGCACCCACAAAGCTTAACCGTTGGTGGTGTTACTTCCATTATGGATATTTTAGATCCATCAAGACTTGCTGAATATAAAGCGAAGTATGAAATGGTAGCAGACTTTATCAATCGTGCTTATTATCCAGATTTAATTATGGCGGGAATGGCGTATTCAACTGAGGCAAGTGTTTTAGCAGGTTGTAATCTAAAGAATTTCCTAAGTTTCCAAGAAATGCAGGTGGGACATAATGAATACCTGCTTGATAGTGGTTATGTGCTTGATGGCGATTTAAGCAAAGTGCATGATGTGAATCTTGACTTAATCGCAGAGGAAGTAACAAACTCTTGGTATAAATATGAAGGTAAGCATAGCAATGGAGAGCCAATCAAGCCAACAGATGCACTTCACCCTTATGATGGACAAACAACACCGGATTACACCGGCTTTAAAGATGGTGAAAGCATAGGTTTAAGTGGTAAGAATGAACGCACAAAACTTTTACAAACAGATTCTAAATATTCATGGATTAAATCGCCAAGATATGATGGTAAGCCTATGGAAGTTGGACCATTAGCAGCGGTTATTGTAGGCTATGCAAAAGGTAAAAATGAAGCCTTGCATAACGCGGTAGATGCGTTTTTAAAACGCACTGGCTTAAGCACAAGTCATTTATTCAGCACGCTAGGTCGCACAGCAGCTAGAGGGCTAGAAGCAAAAGTATTAGCAGATGAGGGACTAAAAGCATTTGATGAATTAGTAAGGAATCTTAAAGTAGATACTACGACTTGTGCGCCTTATATTATTGATAATAGCAAGTCCTATAAGGGTTGCTATATCGGTAATGTGCCAAGAGGAATGTTGAGCCATTGGGTGCGTATTGAAGAGGGCAAAGTAGCAAATTATCAAGCAGTTGTGCCTTCGACATGGAATGCAGGACCAAGAGATTCTAAAGGACAAAAAGGACCTTATGAGATGAGTCTTATTGGGACAAAGATTGCAGACTTAACACAGCCTTTAGAGATTATACGACATATTCACTCATTTGACCCATGTATTGCTTGTGCTGTGCATGTAATGGATACAAAAGGTAATGATCTTGGGGAATATAAAGTAGAACCGGCATTTGCAAGATTCTAAAAAGCATAGTTGGATTAAGGAGCTTTTATGGTAACACGAACAGAGATTGATACGGGTATTGCAAAAGAAATCCAACAGCATTTAGAATTTGGTGCAATGACTAGATTCTTACATTGGGTGCGTGCATTTATGATTGTTTTTTTGGTAGCAAGTGGATTTTATATTGCATATCCTTTCTTACAGCCTGATGCAAGTGGTGAGCCAGTTATTTTCTTACAAGCATACAACAGAGCTTTTCATTGTATGGCTGGATTTGTATTGATTGCGGCTTCTATTTTTCGAGTGTATCTATTCTTTTTTGCACCATCAAGTAAGCCAGAACGCACATCGTTTTGGCAATTACTAAATCCACTTGTTTGGGCGAAGACTGTTGGGGCATACCTTTTTATTGCAAAGCATCCGCACATTAAAGGCGCATACAATCCCTTACAATTTACTACATACTTTGTATTAGGATTAGTAACCTTAATTATTTGTTTGACAGGTGTGAATCTTTATGCAAATGTCTATCATGATGGTTTGGGTGGCATTATGGGTGCATGTTTTAGCTGGGTAGATTCTGTATGTGGTGGATTAGCAAATGTTAGAGCGATACATCATATTGCTACATGGGTATTTATTGTATTTGTGCCAGTGCATATTTATCTTGTAATTTGGAATTCCGTGCGTTATCCAAACGGCGGTGCTGATGCGATGGTGAGCGGTATCCGTTATTCAGAAGAACAAAGAGTATAAAGAGAGATTTTTGTTTTGAATGTTTTAGTGCTTGGTATTGGCAATATTCTCTTTGGAGATGAGGGGATTGGCGTTCATTTATGCAACTATTTAAAAGTAAATTATACTTTTGATAGCAAAGAGCATACTATCACATTTGTTGATGGTGGCACATTAGCAAATATGCTGATTCCACTCATTGTGGAATATGATCATGTATTATTACTTGATTGTGTGAGCGTTGAAAATGCACAAATTGGTGATGTATATAGCTTTAGTTTTGATAATATTCCATCATGTATTACTTGGGCTGGGAGTGCCCATGAAATTGAGATGCTGCAAACACTTCATTTAACAAAAATGATGGGTGATTTGCCGCAAGTACATGTCATTGGTATTGTGCCGGAAGTAATTGGTGAAGACACCGCCTTTAGTCTTAGTGAATCTCTTTTAAGGGGTGCATTAACTATGGAGCAAAATGCTATTTCATATCTGGAAAATTTAGGCTTTCATATTAGCAAAACTAAGAATATACCATTGCAAGAGATAGCTAATAATTCATATAAAGGTTTTTAAGAAATAAATCCCATTGTATGCTAATTTGAGAAATTGTTGGTGATTTTAATTTCATAACTCGCAATTGTGTCTCAATATTTTTATATCCCACTTTATATTTTTACGCTATGCTTGAATTTTTATATGCTTTGATAGCAATATTTAAAGTAACTTGTTAAAAAATATCCCTATTTTCTTACTTTAAACTCCCCTAATACTTCATAAGGTTTCATAATAGTTGAAAGTGAAATTTTTGTATTTAATTAAAAATATATTAAAAATATAGATACCATATTAATTCTAGACCATTGTTAGAAAGCAGACTTCATCTAAATCTCACCCACAACAAGCATAGCTTCTACCAATAAAACAGAAATAAGCATACAATACATTTCGTAATTACAAGCATATATTGCGAAATACTCAAAATAGAATACAATCTAGGTTATGTAAATCACGCTAAGAACAAATATAAAAATGTATCAAGAGAGAGAGATAAGAAAATAGTATGTATTGAGAAATACGGCATAATATCCTATGCCGTTTTATATCATGTTGCAAAAAAAAATGGGAAAGATTACTTAGAAGCTTTATCCTGTGCTTCTGTTGCATTATCAGTAGCAGCTGGTGCTTCCGCTGGTTTTGCTTCTTCTGTGCTAGTAGCATCTGCAGCTTCTTTAGACTCATTTTGTGCTTCTGTTGCATTATCAGTAGCAGCTGGTGCTTCCGCTGGTTTTGCTTCTTCTTGTGCTGCTGGTGCTTGTGCAGGTGCTTTTTCTTCCTTTTTGTCATCGCATGCAACAAATAATGTTGCTAAACCTGTGATAACTGCCATTGCTAAAAACTTTTTCATAATGAAACTCCTAGAATAAAAATGTGAGACACATTATAGCATAGATTCTAAGAAATTTTAAAATATTTTTTATTTTATGGTTTTATCAAAATGAGAATTTAAACATGCTTGGAAAAATAGGTAATCCAAGAAATATTTTATACTCAGACTATCACCATTTAGACAATTTTACTACAATAGCACAAATTTAATTTGGAGATTCTCATATGAAACGAAAAACAATTCCACAAAGGATAAAACGCGAGATATTACGACCCTTCCGCAGAATGATTGACAAAGAATGGGGGGGGGGGGGTAACCACCCCTTTATGAGCGATGAGGAAATCACTCGAGACAAACAGCTATACACCAAACTAAATAAAGATTCTCGCTTTATACTCGATCCGAAACATGATTATATTTGCCGACATGACAAGTATGCTAAAAATGGTGATATAGGGGATTCATCATATTTTATCCAAGATATTTGGGGAGCACGAAAAGTGTTAGAAAATAAGCCGAGTATGCACTATGATGTTGGCTCGTCTGTGGTTGGTTTTATCGCGCATTTGCTTGCACAAGGACAGAAAATCACTCTCATTGACATTAGACCGATGGACAATAACTTTGACACAAACTTTTTGAATCAAAAAGGCGGCATTTCATATATTCAAGCCAACGCTACACTCTTAGAAAATATTGCTGATAACTCTTTAGAATCAATTTCTGCATTGTGTAGTGTGGAGCATTTTGGATTAGGGCGATATGGTGATCCTATCGAACCAGATGCTTGGGAAAAGGCTTTGAGGGCTTTTCAAAGGGTATTAAAACCCGGTGGTAAGCTATATTTTAGTGTGCCTGTGGGGCAGATTGATAAAGTGTGTTTTAACGCACACAGAGTGTATCGACCGCAAACCATTATTGATGTATTAGATGAAATGCAAATTCTTGAAATGGGTTACATTAGCACACTCGATGTTATAGAATGTATGAAATGGCAAAAAGATCATTTAGAGATTTATCAAAGCTGCCTTGATTCCATACCAGAATATCAAAATAATGGGAATACGGGATTGTTTGAATTTATTAAAAAATAATTCAGCTAAAAATATAGCAAATATTCTTAATGATACACCGCGGATTCTAAAAGCATCCTACTGAATGGAATGTTAATGCTTAATACCCGCTTGTATTTACTTACGATTTTCATTTAAAGAAGAAATGCTGTATCATAGATTTGTAGAATCTAAATACAGCATTGATAGATACATTTCTATAGAACCAAACTTTAGTTTTTTTATCTCTTTTGGACTTTGCAAGGTGCTTGCATCTTTCATTATCGCATTCATAGCGGAGATGGGTCTTCAGTGAAGTTAAAAAAAGTCTGTCCGCAATGTCGGCGGTTAAAGCTTTTCTAATTTGCCTTTTGTGCTTTATTTTCTATATTATCATGGGGATTTTCGCCGTGCTTCTGTGGCAAGAAAAAAGTTTAATATCTGGGTAATTTTTCCCACTAACGCCACTTTTGCTAAGGTATTTAGCAAGGGCAGATCTATGCCACTATTGATAGTTTCTGTCTTTGTGTAGTAGGGTAGCCAAACGCTCTTAGCTACTGCTTTTATTCTATCTTCTATACGCTCTTCTATACTTTGCCATTTATCTTTATAATGTGATTTAATTAAAATAATTTGCTTTAATCTCATTTCTTGTCTAGCTTTTCCACTTCTCCATTTGCCTTTAGCCTAGATTTTCTCTTGCAATGTTTTTTGCTAGATCTAGAGCTTCTTGGACTTTGCTAGATTCTGTAACCTTACCTCCAGCGGTGGCAAAGTCATCTCTGCCCCCACCATTGCCCCCTAAGATTTGTGCGACTTGCTTTACCCACACTCCAGCTTTGAGACTAGATATGCCCTTTACTCCAGCGGTTAGAGAGACTTTGCCGCCAGATTCTGTTACAAGCAAAATCGCTACTTTTTCATTCTCATTTTTCGCCCTATCGATAATGTCCTTTGCCTCTTTTGCTTCCACTGAATCTAGCTTTAGGACGATGAGTTTCACGCCATTTACTTCCTCATAATCTAGGCTTTTGACACTCTGCTTTGCCTTGTTTGCGTTATCTCTTGCCTCTTTCAAAGCGTTTTGCAGCTTTGCCACACCCTGCAAGACATCTTGGGCTTTTAGCTGCTCTTTTAGAGTCTTTATGGATTCTAGTGCTGCTTTGCCATAGTGATACGCCGCTTTGCCACACACCGCCTCAATACGCCTAACCCCGCTACTCACGCTACTCTCACGCACGATATAAAAGCTCCCAATCTCTGCGGTATTTTGGATATGAATCCCCCCGCATAGCTCAATAGAATCCCCAAGGGTTATCACACGCACGCTCTCCCCATACTTCTCGCCAAAGAGTGCCATAGCCCCCTTTGTCTTAGCTTCTGCAATCCCCATAGTCTCGCAAATCTGTGGGGTAGATTCTGTGATTTTTTCATTTACTAGGGCTTCTATTTGCTCTAGCTCATTGACGCTTAACGCCTTTGGGTGAGAGAAGTCAAAACGCAGGCGATTAGATTCTACAAGGCTTCCAGCTTGAGCGATATGGCTACCTAGAATCTGCCTTAAGGCGTAATGCAGTAAATGCGTGGCGGAGTGGTGTTTAATGATTTCAAAGCGACTAGAATCTACTTGTGCTTTTACTAGATCCCCCACTTTTAGCATACTTGTGGCAACGACTTTAGAGAGATTTAGCCCAAAGTATTTTTGAGTATCAAGGACTTGTGCTGTCTGCGTTGTCTCTTTTTGCAATTCAGCTTTTTCATTATTTTCTTGTCGCAAAAAGGGGTTTATCCCCTCCCCGCTCCCCTTAGCCCCGAAAAAGTCTCCGCTTTTTCGGCAATCAAGGGGAGTGCCTCGCTCTTCCCTCTCTAGCTCCGCTTTGGCGGTGGCACTACTGCCACCTTGTTCCCAAAGCTCCGCACCACGAGAGGGACGAGATTCTGCCATTGTGGAATCGACTTGGGATTCTGTATCGCTAGAATCTTGGCATTTTAGGCTTGTGGATTTTAGCTCACGCTCACAAGGGGTAGAATCCACAATTCTAGTATTTGCGGTGGTGCTTGTGCTGTTTTTCACAAATTTTGAGGGGGAGCTAGACATAAGGTCTGCGGTTCTCTCAAAATTTGTGAAATCGGTGCAATGATTACCCAAAGACGAATTGCTTTCAAGCAAAACTCCCTTATCCCCAATCGGTCCTCCTGACTCTGGGTAGAATGGCGTAGATTCCAACATCACCCAGCCCTCTTGCCCTGCCTGTAAAGATTCCACTCTTTTAAAGCTAGAATCTAAAAGGGCTAGAATCTTAGATTCTGTGCTTATGCACTCATAGCCTACAAACTCATTCTCACCATACTCACTCAACAGTGCGTTAAAATCGCCATCCTTGACACTATCGCCACTGCCCCTCCAGTGTGCTTTGCTTCTATCCTTTTGCTCTTGCATACATTTTTCAAAGCCCTGCAAATCTATGCTTAAGCCAAGCTCCCTTAGCATATCTTGCGTTAAGTCAAGTGGAAAGCCGTAAGTGTCGTAGAGTTTAAAGGCTATTTCACCATTAAAACTTTTTTCATTCTTTTGCCGCATAGAATCTAGCTCGGTTTGAAACAACGCCATTCCCGATTCTATCGTCTCAAAAAACCTTTCTTCTTCTGCTTTGCACTGCTCTTGCAGGGCATTTTTACGCTCTTTTAAATAGCTATAATGTCCGCCCATAGAATCACACACTACCCCTACGACTTCATATAAAAATGCCTTTCTTAAGCCTAACAAATAGCCGTGCCTAACTGCCCTGCGTAAGATTCTACGAAGCACATAGCCCCTACCCTCTTTGTCAAAATTTACCCCTTGTGCGAGTAGAAACGCCACAGCTCGCGCGTGGTCGGCAATGACTCTAAAGCTTGCAATGTCTTTCTTACAAGAATCTATTATATCTTTTGCAAAACCCATCGTGTTTTTAAGCAACACACTATCGCGGTAATAGCTCTTACCTGTAAGCTCCTTAATACACTGCATTATGGGTGCAAAAAGACTAGAATCAAAATTATTTATCTCACCCTCTTTGAGTGCTATTACTCTCTCTAGCCCCATACCTGTATCAATGCTAGGCTTAGGCAGCGGCTTCAACGCCCCACTAGAATCACGCTCATACTGCATAAACACAAGATTCCATATCTCTAAAAACCTATCCCCCTCACCGCCAAAATAGTCTTCTTCGCTATGAAAAAACTCTGCCCCTTGATCCACATATATCTCACTACAAGGTCCGCAAGGTCCTGTATCACCCATTTGCCAGAAGTTATCCTTATCGCCCATTCGTTTAATGCGACTAGATTCTATATGCTCCTGCCACAGCTCAAAAGCTTCATCATCGCTTTCGTGAATCGTTACATATAAAAGGCTCTTATCAAAGCCCAAAATTTCAGTTACAAACTCCCACGCATACGCAATAGCTTCTTTTTTAAAATACGCCCCAAAGCTAAAGTTGCCAAGCATTTCAAAAAGCGTGTGATGACGCGCTGTGTAGCCGACATTCTCTAAGTCATTGTGCTTCCCACCCGCACGGATACAAAGCTGTGAGCTTGTAGCGATATTGGGACTTGGGATTGGAATCTTACCTGTAAAAATATCCTTAAACTGCACCATTCCCGCATTGGTAAAAAGCAAGCTCGCATCATCTGGCACTAAAGGCATAGAATCATAAACCTTATGCCCTTTGCTTTTAAAAAACTCTATATATTTTGCTCGTATATCCATATATGTATTCCTTGATTTTTGGGTATTTTGCTTTGCATTATACATTATTTTTATGTGTGCTTTATTTACAAAAAATACGCTTAATGTAAAATGTTATTAGCTATGGTATTGCTTTTGCTTTGAGTGTGTTTATTGTGGATAGGTTTGTGCTACAATGACAAAAGGATTTTTTACATTAAAAGGATTTATATGATTAGAAGTCTTATCTTAGCATTATGTTTTGTTGCGGCGCTGCAGGCTGAAAAGATTGGCGATCTCACAAATATCGCTGGTGTGAGGGATAACCAGCTTATGGGCTATGGTATTGTTATCGGGCTAAATGGCACAGGCGATAAGGGCGGGTCGAAATTTACTGCACAATCTATGGCAAACATGCTAGAGACGATGAATGTAAAGGTTACTGCCGATGATATTAAGTCTAAAAATGTCGCGGCAGTCATGGTAACCGCTTCCCTACCGCCATTTGCAAGACAGGGCGATAGAATCGATATAAAGATTTCTAGCATTGGGGATGCAAAGTCCTTGCAAGGTGGCACACTTGTGATGACACCGCTAAATGCAGTTGATGGGCAGATTTATGCAGTAGCACAAGGTGCGATTAGCGTGGGTAAGGGTGATAGCCTTGTGAGCGGGACTATTAATGGTGGGGCAACGATTGAAAAGGAAGTTATCTATAATCTTGCAAATCAGTCAAGCACGACTCTAAGCCTTAAGAAATCAGACTTTCAAAACGCTATAAAAGTGCAAAATAAGATCAATGAAGTCTTTGGGGATAACTCCGCTACCGCTCTAGATTCTAGAACGATTAAGATTAATAAGCCAAATAATTTAAGCATGATTGAGTTTCTAGCCTTAGTCCAAGAAGTAGATATCCCCTACTCCGCTAGAGAGAAAATAGTAATAGATGAGAAGTCTGGCACAATCGTATCTGGCTTAGGTATCAGCGTGCAGCCTATCGTGCTTACTCATGGGGATTTAACCCTAAAGATTACTAATGAATTTGATACAAATGATAAAAGCACAAAAGTAGATTCTATGACACTTGACCCACAGACAAACACACTAAGTAGCAACGGGCAAACACCAACTGTTGCAAGTGTAGTAAGGGCATTGCAGCGACTTGGGGCAAGCCCACAAAGCATTGTGTCTATCTTAGAAACTATGAAGCGAAGCGGGGCTATCGCTGCGGATATTGAGGTGTTGTAAAAAAGTTTTAGGTTGATTTGATAAATTTAGAAAAAAGGGATACCATGTTGAGCTATTTTAGAAAGAAGAGAAAGGCGTATAAACAAAGGCAAATGATAGAAAAGGATAAAGGCAGTATGCACCCCACGCACTTTCCTTTAGTAATGTCTGCTATGGAACGAGAATATTTAGAAAACGCTTTTAAAACGCATAATCAAATCGTGGGGGGGGGGGTGAATACCTTGAGTTTGGTTCCGGTGGCTCAACCTTTTTGGCTCTTTTGCATTCTAATATGCGTATTACAAGTGTAGAGTCTGATAAGAAATGGTTGGCACATTTAAGTGAATGGGATATGATAAAACAAAATTTATCTACGCAAAGACTATCATTTTTTCATGTTGATATAGGTAAAACTGGTGCATGGGGTGTACCTTTGGAGTTAAACAAAAGAGAGAGTTTCCCTAACTATTCTAAACAGATTTTTACCCATCGCAATGATTTTAGTATGGTGTTTGTTGATGGCAGATTTAGAGTAGCCTGCATACTTGCAAGTATTATATATTGTAAAGCAAATACAAGAATCTTGGTGCATGATTTTAATAATCGCCCACACTATCACAAAGTTGTGGAATTTTTAGATTTTGTGGATACTTGTGATACTCTTGCAGAATTTAAAATAAAAGAGAATATTGACCCGCAAAGATTACTTGCAATGTATGACAAATCAAGGTATGATTATGAGTAAGTTGGCACAAAGACAAAATTATGTTAAATACAGAATAAGCAACCAAGACGTAGTTGATGATTGTATAAATTATGATATATACATATTATCATAATCAAAAAACCGATCTATTTTCATAAGTTTTTTATACAAACTTAAGCGCGATAGTTTAACCTTTGTGAACAAGGTTGCTAAAAATCAAACGAGTTGGAAATACAACCATAATAACACCTGCAATTTCTGCAAAATCCAGATTTTATGGCATTGTTGCATTACATACAGCACAAGCATTTAAAACCAATAGCCTATTAAAACAGAGTTGAAATAGATTGGGTAGTATTATAAAAATAATTATTATAGGGAGTTAGCAATGTGTGGTATCGTTGGATATATCGGTGATAGAGATAAAAAAAGTGTGATTTTAAATGGTTTAAAAGAGTTAGAGTATCGTGGGTATGATAGTGCTGGTATGGCGGTTTTGCAAAATGAAAAGATTCAGTCCTTTCGTGCGGTGGGTAAGTTAGAGAATTTGAGTGAAAAATTACAAAGCATGTCGTTTGATGGCTATGGACTAGCCATAGGGCATACGCGTTGGGCTACACATGGGAAGCCAACAGAATGTAACGCACACCCGCATAGTGGCACACAAAGTGCGATTATCCATAATGGAATCATTGAAAATTATAAGGAATTAAAAGAAGAGTTGCAAGCAAAAGGCGTGTGCTTTCAAAGTCAAACAGATACAGAAGTAATCGTGCATTTATTTGAATCTTATACGCAAACTCTCTCGCCACAAGAAGCCTTTGAAGCAACGATTAAGCGACTACAAGGCTCTTTTGCGATTCTGCTTATCACAAAACTAGATTCTAATAGAATCTTTTATGCAAAAAAGCACTCCCCACTTTTAATCGGCTTTAATAAAAATAATCCTAATGAAGTCTTTTTTGCAAGTAGTGATGCAGCACTTATAGGGCTTATAGATAGCGTGATTTACCTTGATGATGGGGACTTTGGAAGTATTAGTATAGATGAGATAGGGGGGCTAAAATATGAGATAAAGCCCTTTAATGCGAGTAAAGAGAAGGCACAAAAAGATGGCTATCGCTATTTTATGGAAAAAGAGATATATGAGCAAGAAAGCGTTTTGCTTGAGACAATGGTGGGGCGAGTGAGTGAGGGGAGCGTGTGTTTTGAAGAGCTAGATTCTAACTTTTTTAATGCCTTTAAAAGCATTGCGATTTGTGCGTGTGGGACAAGCTATCATAGTGCATTAGTCGGCAAGTATCTCTTAGAGAGAAAAGCAAGAGTCCGCACGACAACGCATATTGCAAGTGAGTTTCGCTATGCAAAGCCTATGTTAGAATCTGATGAACTTTTTATCGTTATCTCACAAAGTGGTGAGACTGCTGATACACTTCAAGCCCTAAAACTTGCGAAAGAAAAAGGATTAAAAACGCTTGTAATATGTAATGTGGATAATAGCTCAATGGTGCGTTTAGCTGATTATTGTCTGCTTACAAGAGCTGGGACAGAAAAAGGCGTGGCAAGCACAAAGGCGTTTGCAACACAAGTTATGGTGCTATGGATCTTTTCAGTGTTGCTTGGATACAAAAGGGGCTGTATAGATTCTGTTGGCTTAAAGAGTGAGACACGCGCAATGCTACATGCAAGAAGTGCTACACATATAAATCAAAATCTACATGAAAAAATCAAGCGATTATCAAAGCGATATTTGCATGGACATGGCTTTTTCTTTATCGGTAGAGATATTTTCTATCCACTCGCATTAGAGGGGGCTTTGAAGCTAAAAGAGATTAGCTATCTACACGCAGAGGGCTATCCTAGCGGGGAGATGAAGCATGGTCCTATAGCCCTTGCTGATAGTGAGTTATTTACTCTTGCACTTATGCCTAAGAATTTACTATATGAAAAAAATAAAAGCAATGTAGAGGAACTCATTGCAAGAGATTCTACAATCTGTGCGATTAGTCCCATTGATTTTGAACTCGCTGATGATATCGTAAAGATTCCGCAATTTGAAAGCTATATGGAAGAGTTTTTCTCCATGATGGTTGTATTGCAGCTTTTAGCATTAGAGATAGCAGTGCGGCTTAATAATGATGTGGATATGCCACGAAATCTAGCTAAAAGCGTTACGGTTGAATGATTTTATATGGAATCTTTATGGAGATTTTGTGGTGTTTTGGTGTGGTTGTTAAGGTTTGTTTTGTAGTTTTTAAAGATTTATTGTCGCTTTGAATCTTATTTTATATTGAATCTGTTTTGGCTATTAAAGCTATATTTTAGATTCTGCTATTAAGCTTTTTTGTATGTAGAATTGCATAAAGACTTAAAGAATCTAGAAAAATTTATGCCTTCTCTCGTATATTCTATGCTAAAACTTTTTTAATAAGACTATAACTGCATTTTATTATTAATTCTTAATATTTTCTTGCAATATATGCAATGTTTGTGTTATAGCTTGTTGTATATCATTTTCATTCATTTGCGTTTTTTCATAAGGTAAAATCACATATTGCTTACTCTTTGTCCCCCATTTCTTTGTATCATACGCTGAAAATAATCCTATTGTTGGCACACCTAGATTTGAAGCAAGATGTATTGTGCCTGTGCTTGGGCTAATGACATAATCCATTTGTTCTATCAATGCAGCAAGATTTAATATGTCATCATCATTTTGAAAGATAATAAGATTTGAAATTTCTTGCTTAGTTTCATTTTTCCATGTAGATAGTGCTTCTAAAAAATAGTCATGTATTTGTGGATAGGTGGCAACTATCGGGATACAATTTTGCATATTGCTAATATGGGCTATAATCTCTATGTAAGATTCTAAAGGAAGCGTATGTGTGGCTGTATGACTAAAGGGATTAATTAAAATGAGTTTAGAATTACCCCCCCCCCCCCTCGTTTTTGCATGGTTAGCAATAAAAGATTTTACCTTTTCTTTTTGTTCCTGTGTAGTTTTTACTTTCGCATTATTAAGACAGATTGTCTTTATTTTTGTGTCAAATAACTTTGGATTAATTTTTCGCACATAGCTTAGACCCTGCTCATATCGTGTCATATTGCGATATTTTGGTAAAAGATGTATTGGGATAGTCTTGCAACGCATGGAAAAGAGACTTGGTATCTTTGTAGTTGTAATAATTGTTTTAACATTGCTTGCTTGCAGGGGATAGAGATAACACCGCTTACAATTTGTAAGAATTGCATAATCAAGATTATATGAGTTAAATAAATCAATATGACTTGCAATATCACCTTGTATATCATGCACGAAATCCACAAAATCACAATGTAGTAATAAATTTTTCATAATCGCATTACCAAAGACAATTACTTCGCAATTAAATATTGCTTTTAATGCAAAAAGTGGCTCAAGTGCGAAAATATTATCACCTAAACCATAAAAATGTATATAGCCAACCTTCATGTAATTTCCCTGCACTTAAACTTTTCGTATCATATTTTTAAAAGCAAGATTATAGCATAGTTACGAGTTTCTGGAATCTCTTATATCGATTTAGATTCTATGTCTTTGTATTATCAGCAGAGTTTTATAGCCTACTATTTATTACAATAAAATAAGTATAAAAGTATATTTTATGTAATTTTAATTATAAAAATGGCTATTTAATAATTATATATTATAGTTTATCTATAAAAAAGTTTAAAAAATATAAAAAAAATAAAATTACATATTGTATTTTTAAAAATTTACTGATATAATGCGATTTATAAATCACAACACAAGATTCTAAATATGGAGAAAAATATGGGACTAGCAAAACAAATTAGCTTTAATGCCTTTGAGATGAATTGTATTTCGCATTTAAGTCCGGGGCTGTGGCGGTATCCAAACGACCAAGCCCTAAAATATAAAGACATTGAATATTGGCAGAATATCGCACAAATCGCTGAAAAGGGGCTGTTTGACGCGGTGTTTATCGCTGATGTTTTGGGCGTGTATGATATTTATGGGGGCAATGATTGTGGGGCGTTAAAGACGGCGTTGCAAGTGCCGGTAAATGACCCTACTCAACTTGCCGTTATCGGTGCGGCAGTTACTAAACACATAGGCTTTGGGGTAACCGCTGGTGTGCCTTTTGAACATCCCTATCCCTTTGCTAGACGCCTTAGCACTCTAGATCATCTCACAAAGGGGCGGGTCGGCTGGAATATCGTTACGGGCTATCTGCCAAGTGCCAATAAAAATATGGGCTCAAGTGAGCTGCCGCACAATGAACGCTACGATGTGGCTGATGAATATATGGAAGTGATTTATAAGCTACTAGAAGGCAGTTGGGAAGATTCTGCGGTGATTTTAGATAGGGAGAGTGGGGACTTTGCCGATCCAAATAAAATCCATCACATAGGGCATCACGGCAAATATTTTGATGTGCCGGGTATTCATCTGTGTGAGCCAAGTATCCAACGCACACCGGTGCTATTTCAAGCGGGGAATTCTACGCGTGGTAGGCAGTTTGCCGCTACTCACGCAGAGGCTATTTTCATCGCCCCGCCCACAAAGGAATACGCTAAAATCGCCGTCAAACAAGTGCGAGATGCTTTGATACAAGCCGGACGCGACCCATATAGTGCCAAAATCTACATTCTAGCCACCATAATCACTGATGAGAATGAGAATCTAGCACAGGCTAAATATAACGATTTGTTATCTTACTCTAGCAGGGAAGGCTCTTTGGTTATCAATTCTGGTTGGCTGGGCGTGGATTTAAGCCGCTATGACTTAGAAGATCCATTAAGCAACATTAAATCAAACGCCATAGTCGCACAAGTAGAAGCCTTGAGTAACTCCACAACAGAATCTGGCAAAGAGTGGCGACTAAAAGATTTGCTAAAACTCACAGGGCTAGGCTGTCAAGGACCAAAGTTTGTAGGCTCACCTACGCAAGTCTGTGATATTTTACAAGAAGTGATCGCATATAGCGATGCTGATGGCTTTAATCTAGCCTATGCGACAACGCCCGGGAGCTTTGAAGATGTCGTGCGATTTATCGTGCCAGAGCTTCAAAATCGCGGCGTGTATAAAAGAGAATACGCACAAGGCTCACTGCGGCATAAACTTTTTGGCAAGGGCGATAGGCTAGATTCTAGTCATATCGCTTCACGCTATCGTGTGGGCGGGGCAAAAAGCACGATCAATGATTATGCGAACACAGGGCGATTTAAACACAATAAGGAGCAAGACTATGTTATATAGTTTGTGCCAATAAAATATTTTCTATAAACAAAGATATGTACGCTTAATTTGGCGAGATTTGTGGTTGCTAATAAAATATAGAAGGCAGTTAGGTAATGTTTGTAGTCTATTGCAATACAGCTAAGTTTTATGACAAGGATTATGACAATGGTGTTATTTAAGAGGAATAGGTCTGAATTAGACATTTCAAAAACAAAGACAATCCGTTCTGTCATTGCAGCAAGTAGCGGCAATCTTGTGGAATGGTTTGATTTTTATATTTATGCATTTGCGACACCTTATTTTGCGAGTAACTTTTCTGATGCACAATCCTCAGTTATACAACAAATATCTGTTTTTGGTGTGTTTGCCATTGGTTTTTTAATGCTACCTATTGGCAGTATGGTTTTTGGGTCTATCGCTGATAAAATAGGACGTAAAAGCTCGATGATTTTTTCTATTGTTTTAATGGCTATAGGTTCGTTTTTGATAGCATTTTTGCCTGGCAAAAATATCATAGGAGATGCTGCAATTATCTTTTTACTTTTGGCAAGACTCTTGCAGGGCTTTGCTGTTGGTGGAGAATATGGTATTGCAGCGGCTTATTTAAGTGAGGTGGCACCGCATGGTAAAAGAGGATTTTATTCAAGTTTTCAGTATTTTACTCTTATTGGTGGTCAATTACTTGCTATAGCAAGTATTAGTTGCATGTTTTTATTTATCTCACACGAAGAAATGTCTGAGTGGGGATGGAGGGTATTGTTTTTCATTGGTGGTATGTTTGCTTTATTTAGTCTACTTATACGTTCGTTTATGAGTGACAATTCTGCAGAGGAACTAAAATGTCATGCAGATAGAGGTAGCTTTAAAGCCTTATTAAAATCATATAAATCTGTATTGCTTGTTTTTGGTATTACCGCAGGATGCTCTCCAGCTTACTATATTATTACCACATATAGCAAGATATATATGATAAATAATGGAATTGATCCACAAATAGCCTCTAATATTATGCTTGGAGCAATTTTTATACTATTTATCTCTGTTCCATTTTTTGGAATATTGTCTGATAAAATAGGATTAAAAACTTGTCTACTTGCATTCTGTATTTTTACTATTTTTGGTATCTATCCAGCTTTTATGGCAATGAAAACATTTACAAACCCTTTTGCGTTGTTCGCTATAATCGGATCCATGTGTTTTATGCTTGGATTATATAGTGCAGTGGCAGGTATTTTTAAGACTACACTTTTTCCACAACATATTCGTGCTCTTGGAACTGGGTTTAGTTATGCAGTTGCGGCAGCACTTTTTGGAGGAAGTGCAAATTATGTAGCTTTACAATTTAAGGAATACGGAGTTGAACAAGGTTTTTTTATTTATCTTGGCATGTTAATGGTCATAGCAACCGTATGTGTTATTTTGATTCCAAAAAATAGAAATCTAGATTAACTCTGTTGCAACCAATCAAACTAAAAGGAGACATATTATGTTATATAACACGCTACAGGATGGAATTTATATTATCCATGAAAATAATGAGTGGATACCACCTTTTAAAGAAGCATTTGATAGGGCTGGGGTAGAATTTCGTGAGATTTTTTTGACTCAAGGAGGAATCAGTCTAGATTCTATCCCGCCAAACGGTGTGTTTTGGAGTAGGCTTAGTGCCTCAAGTCATACGCGTGATAATGCCTTTTCTAAGGAATATGGTCGTGCGTTGTTAGCGTGGCTAGAAAGCTATGGGCGTTGCGTGATAAATGGCAGCTCTGTGCTAGAGCTTGAAGTCAGCAAGGTTAAACAGGCTTTGCTTTTAGAATCTTTTTTTAAGTCTCAAGGCGTGGATTTTAAAACACCAAAAACACTTGCGGTATTTGGGAAAACTGATTTAATCAATGCGGCAAGGAGCTTTGCTAAGAATCTAGGTAACAAGCCCTTTATCACAAAGCATAATCAAGGTGGCAAGGGCTTGGGTGTGCGGTTTTTTGAAAATATAGATGAGTTTAGGGGCTATGTAGAATCTAGCGAATTTGAGCTACCCATTGATGGCATTACGCTTTTGCAAGAGTATGTAGAATCTAGGGAAGCGTTTATCACGCGGTGTGAGTTTATCGGCGGGAAGTTTCATTATGCGGTGCGAGTGGATACGAGTAATGGGGCGTTTGAGCTATGCCCTGCTGATGCGTGTCAAATAGATTCTCTAGATTCTAAGTTGGTGGATTCTAAAGTGGATTCTAGCGGAGATTCTAAAGCAGAATCTACAAAGCGACCTGCTCTTGCTGGGGCGGCGTGTGAAGTGGGAGCTGGGGATAAGTTTAGTTTGCGCAAAGAGATAGATTCTACAAGTCCTATCGTGCGATGTTTAGAGCAGTTTTTAGCACTGCATAATATCGCTGTGGCAGGGATTGAGTTTATTGAGAGTGTGAGTGGGGATATTGTGGTCTATGATATAAACACAAACACAAACTACAACTCCACACTAGAATCTAAGATTAGAGAGAGTGGCGGCGTGGCAGCAGCGGATAGGTTAGTTAGCTTTTTAAGTGAGCAATTTAGGGCAATAAAGGAGCGAAAATGAAATTTGGATATTGGAGTCCGGTATTTGGCAGTTGGCTTAGGAATGTAGATGATGATAGCACGCAGTGTTCTTGGGAGTATATCCGCGATTTAGCGGTAAAAGCGGAGAATCTAGGCTATACACTCACCCTTGTGCCAGAGCTGTATTTGAATGACATTAAAGGTGAGAAAGCCCCTGCCCTTGATGCGTGGGCTATTGCTAATGGCTTGGCAGCGGTTACCAAAAAGATTGAGATTCTAGCCGCTTTGCGTCCGCAGTATCATCAAGTAGCACTCACTGCCAAGCAGATTGCTACCATTTCACAGATTTGTAATGGGCGATTTTCTATCAATATGGTATCAGCGTGGTGGGAAGAGGAGGCTAGGCAGTATGGCATAAACTTTGACGCACACGATGATAGATATACGCTCACACACGAATACACCGATGTTTTGCGGGGATTTTGGAGTAAAAGTCCATTTCATCATAGCGGTAAGTATTTTAGCTTTGAAAATTCCTATAACGAGCCTAAACCGCCCAAGATTCCGCTTGTGTATGCCGGGGGAGAGAGTGAAATAGGCAGGAATGCCATTACACAATTTGCAGATTTTTATCTCTTGCACGGCGGCACACTTGAAGAAGTGAGAGCAAAAATTACTGATATGAAAGAGCGAAAGAAAAGGGCAGGATTGCCGCCATTTAAGGGCTTTGGTATGGCGGTGTATATGATTGTGCGTGATAGCGAAGAAGAAGCGAAAAATGAGCTAAAGCGGATTACTACCATTAAAAATTACGCCGATTATGAAAACTCGTATAAGAATTTCACAGGCAATTCACAGCTTGATGTGGAGATTAGTAAGCAGGAATACAGCGTGTCTAATCGCGGTTTGCGACCAAATCTAGTTGGCACACCGACAAGCGTGGCACAAAAGATTAGAGCCTATAAAGAAGCAGGGCTAGATTTGCTTATAATCCAATGTGCTAATATGCAAGAAGAGCTAGAATATATCGCTAAAAAGGTTATGCCGCTTGTGTGAGAGTGGAAGCATATTGATAGAAAATGCGTGAATGATCACCACTTTAGTCGCTGCAAAGGATTAGATTCTCTTGCTATGACTTATTATGTATCTGTGTTTTTTAAAGTATATCAATGCTACTAATCACTTGAAGTATTGTTTTAAAATCTGGGTTGTAAAAGTTAGAATACAGATTCTAAAAAGCTAAGGCTTGGCAAACTCACAAATATGGAAAACACCTAAAGCATCCTTTTTAATTATAAAAATCATGCTTCATTAAAAGTAATAACACACACAGCAATGGCATTTAAGCAGTCATGACTCATGCTAATTGCAATTTTTTGTATTCTAAAATTATTATATTTATTTTCATGTAGGGCTAAGTGCGGCTTTCCATACATATCCTTATATATACATATATCATGAAATCCAAGCTCTTTACCAATGCCAACACCAAGCGCTTTAGAACATGCCTCTTTTATCGCCCAAAATCCTGCTATTGTGTCAATCTTATATGATTCTATTGTGAAATTTGCTTGTAAATCATTGAAAATATCCTGCATTTGCGTGGTATATAAATCTAGGTTTTCTTGTGTGAAAAAATGTGTTTTAGTGGATATAAATTCATGAGACAAGCTTTTAGAATCTTTATTATATAGCAATAGTTTCTCTTTATTTTTATAAGCAAGTAATATCTCACTTGGTAGTAAAAAACGCTCTAAAAAGCCCAAGCCAAACTTTGCAATGGCATTTTTTATGCGTGATGTGGCAATAATATCTGTGCCAATTTCAAGATTCATAATGAAGCTATATTAAGGCTGGATTACAAAGTCTGGGAAGACAAAGCCTACTATACTGCTATCTGTCAAAACTGCATTCACACTCGCAGTAAGTGTTGCAGCAAGTTTTTGTTTGCCTTGTGCGCCTTGCAAATCTGTTTTCATAAAGCCACTCACAGTATCAACGACAACGGAACGCACAATATCAATCTTTGCATCAAGCTCTTTAGCTGCTGCCTTATCACTCATAATAATTGTCGCATTAAACTTGGCATAGCCAGCAGTGCGTAAATCATCTGGATTTGATGGTTTTAGCATCATGACAAACTCTTTTTCAATTGGATATAAATCCTTTGCATTGCGATATACGCCATAATAGGCATTTTCATCAGCATGCACAACACTAAAACCAAACATACACAATAATATCAATAATATGTGTTTCATAATTTTCCTTATACTATAAGATTCTAAGAATCTTTATAATCTAGCATTAAAGCCTTGAAATCTTAAGGCTGTATAATAAAGTCTGGGAATACAACTGCTGCTACCTTACCATCTGTAAGCACAGAGTTAAGGCTTACTACAATCGCATTAGCAAGTTTTTGCCTACCTTGTGATCCTTGTAATTCAGTAGCAAGATAAGCACTCGTAGCATCAGCGATAACACCTCTTACAATATCAAGCTTTGCATCGACTTCTTTGACCGCATTTTTATCCGCAAGTAAAAGTGTAGCCCTAAACTTAGCAAAGCCTGCAACACGCATATTTTCTGGATCTGGCGACTTCAGATTAATGATAAAGTCTTTCTCTAAAGGCATGATAGCAACAGGATTTTTATACGCTTCATTTTGCAGTAATGCTTGCTGCTCTGGCGTTAGATTTGCGATTTGTGGTGGTGGAGCTGCATTGCCCCCACCATGATCGCCCTCTTCATCGCCACCCATAAACAGAAACACAACTACACCAACAAGTATAAGCACCGCAACAACAACACCTACAATGATAAAAATAAGTCCTTTGCCTTTTTTTCTTCTGCGGCTGGTTTTTCTTCTTCTGCCATGTTTGCTCCTTTATTTTGTAAAATACATCAAAGTCGTCTGTCCAAACTTACTTTTTTTCACAAGCTGAAATATCCCTATTTGCGTATCAAGCTGGATATTACTCATACTTTCAATGACTATCATATCGACTTTTTGCGTAAAATTTTCATCAAAAGATTCTATAAAATGCCAAATCTTTGTATAAATATCGCTAAAACCTTCTCGACATGCAAAGGGTGGGTCCATATATAATACAAATTGATTTGTTTGCATTGTGGAATTTAAAGCTGGAATTATATCATTTTTTACTTGAAAATCTGTGTTTTTTGCAAAATTCATTATAGAATCCTGTGATTGCAGACAATCTTTATAGTGTGCGTTTATGCTAAAAGGCGTGGTTATAGAATCGTTTGTGTCTCTATGATAGCTCTTATGTTTCTGCCAAAATAGATTGATATTTTCACATAGATTCTTAAAAGCCCCCGCACTTTTCTCAAAAAATACAGCCGAACTAGCCCCAAGAGATAAGGCTTCAAAGCCCATTTGACCACTCCCTGCAAAACACTCAACAAAGACTTTATTATAAAGGTTATGTTGCATAGTGTCAAAAAAGGACTTTTTCACAAGGGCTTTTGTAGGTCGTGTCGTGCTATTAGATTCTAAAAAAAGCCCTAAACCTTTGTATTTTCCCCTATTAATCATAAATTTTTCTTTTTTATTTTGTGTGCGATTTTGCTTTGCTTTGTTTTGCTTACGCATATTTTTCCTTGTAGTAACTTGTTTTGGGGGGTTTTTATGGAATTTTAATTTGTAATCTTAGCATAATTTAGATTTTAGCCGATATTGACACATAACAACCAATTCTATAATTAGATTGCCTATTGTTATATTTGGCATTAAAACAACATTGTCTATCCAAGTTGTGGATATAAAAATCAGTAATCATGCAAACAATACAATATTCACTCCACTTACATGCTCAAAACCCCAAATCTTTAACCCTGCTTTTTAGTAACATTTCACTCAGTCTTAGTTACTATGAGAGACTTTATATTAATATGACATAACTATTTATGATTTATATCATCGCATTCTTGTAATGTCGTTGTGTTTTTGGAATCTTTTGTTTGTAGTGATTTAAGCAGCGATTTATTGCCCGATTGGCATGAGGCATCTTGTATGACTAGGGTATCGCCTTTTATTTGCACTTTTTGTGATTGTATTGTTTTATTTTGTGTGGGGTTTGTGTGGGTTTTATTATCCTTGATTGTGTTGGCATTTGCTGTATATATACTGCATATAAGGCTAAATAAAAATATAGATAAGATTCTATATATAGATTTATAGAGATAGTGTAGAGACGGTGTTGCTTTAAAATCAGTATTTATAAATAAATAGATTAAGTGTAGCTTCTTAGGTATTTTACCTTGCTTTTTGTGAGAATAAAGGGGCTTTTTGTTGATATTTTCTAAAATAACTTTATTTGCAGCATGAGATAAAAAATCCCGCCTAGAATCTATTTTAAAGTCTAGATTCCATAGCTTTGTGGATAAAGCTTTATGTTTATTTAAATGTAACATAGATTCTATACTGGATATTTCGCTACGCTCAATATGACAAGGGCTAGAATCTACTTTCGACATACCGCCTTGCTCAGTGAAACATGCTGTTTCGGAATCCTTATTAAACACTCGCTTATCTTCATAAATATCAGCAAAAACACTAGTATCTTCACTATTTACATTCTCTTTCATTAATAATTCCTTTGACACAAATTACAAAACACAATCGCATACTTTTGTTACAAGTCCAGAAAAATAGATTAAGCCGTTATTATAAGATACTTGCAGTTTCTCTTTGCTTGGTGGTATAAGCGTATAGGTTTTGCTAAAATCTCTTAGGCTGACATATACCGCACATGCACCTGTGCCACAGGCTTGTGTGATATTTTCTACTCCCCTTTCAAAGGTTACATAATAGATTTTATCATTCTCTCTTATAGCAATATTTACATTTGCATCATACTTATGTCTTAAATGCGAGAGAAACTCTAAATCATTGCTAAGCAAATTAAACTCTTTCATAGAAGTAGCAAAATACACTAAATGCGGGATACGCATGATAATATGCTCAAACTCATAGACACTCCCCTTTTTATTCTCAACGATATTGCCTTGCAGGACATATTCGCCAAGATTGCTTTGCACATAAGCATGTTTAGAATCTATAATTTCTTTAATGCTTGTATCAATGATCCCCGCTCCACTTAGAAAACTATGATTTTGCGTAGCAAGTTTATTATGAAAAGCATATAGGCTTACAGCTCTACTTGCATTTCCACACATACCAGCAAAACTACCATCAGCATTGTAAAACTCCCATTTATATGCGATATTAGAATCTTTACTCTCATAAGGCAAAACTACAACCATGCCATCAGCCCCAATCCCATAGAATCTATTGCAAAGCTCCACTGCCATTTTCGCACGATTTTGCTCTAAAAAGCTATGAAATATCAAAAAGTCATTACCACTCGCACAATATTTGCTTATAATCATATCTAATCCTTTAAGCCACAAACCACAAGAAACCCGCCTATTATACCCAAAATCCTTAACTTTTGTAATAAAGTGTAAGGCTTTATCGCAATATTAAGCTATTTTGTTATAATTTCACTCTTTAACTTGTAGAATAAATAGGGGATTTTTAATGGATAATACAACTACACATACAACTGATGAAAATATGCCGCCATGGGATATAAACAGAGTCTCACCAAATCCCATTGACCATAAACTTGTATTTACAAAGCCGCTTGATATTTTCTCAATGACTTCAAGTGAAACAAAGCCTACAATAAAGCAACCTGCACAAACCCCAATAAAACAAGATTCTGACAACACACCAAAAACCAAAGAAACACCGATTGAAAGCATAGAGGCAATAGCCCTTGCCCTAAAATACAGACCAAAAACCTTTGCTGAACTCGTGGGGCAGGAAAGTGTCGCAAGGACATTGTGCCTAGCCCTAGATAGTAAAAAAATAGCTAATGCGTATCTATTTAGCGGCTTAAGAGGGAGTGGTAAGACCTCATCAGCTAGAATCTTAGCTAGATCCCTGCAGTGTGAAAGGGGCATTACCTCCAGTCCTTGCGGGACTTGTGCGAATTGTATCGCTGCGTTAAAAGGCGCACATTTAGACATTACAGAGCTTGATGGTGCAAGTAATAGAAAGATTGATGATATGAGAGATTTAATCGAGCAGACCAAATACAAGCCTACAATGGGACGATTTAAAATCTTTATCATAGATGAAGTCCATATGCTAACAAAAGAGGCGTTTAACTCACTTTTAAAAACGCTAGAAGAGCCACCAAACTATGTGAAATTTATCCTAGCGACCACAGACCCGCTAAAAGTCCCAGCGACAATACTAAGTCGCACACAACATTTTCGCTTTAAAAAGATTCCAACAACAGCATTAAAAAATCACCTAGCACATATCCTGCAAAAAGAAAATGTAAGTAGTGATGAAGCAAGCTTAGATATGCTTATACGAAATGGACATGGAAGCCTTAGAGATACCCTAACCTTGCTAGACCAAGCCATTGTCTTTTGTCAAAATAGCCTTAATACGCAAAAGTTAGCAGATATGCTAGGCGCACTAGACCCAAGTGCCTTTGACACGCTTTTTCAAGCCCTTTTACGAAAGGATATGCAAGAGTGTATAAAGTTTGCTAAATCGCTGGAAGGCTATGAGATTGAGATGATATTAGATGAGTTAAGCCTTTATATTAAGAATAAAATGCTAGAAGAGATACCACAAATCCCACCTGTTTTAGGTATGCGTTATGCAAATATTATTAATGATTCTAAGGCTATGTTACAGCTTGATTGCGATAGTGATTTTTGTTTATTATTAACCATTCTAAAAATGCTTGAAGCCCAAAAAATACGAGAGGTAGCAAACGCACTAAAACAGCTAGAAAGCATGCAGACCCCAGCCCAAAACGCACAAATCACGCAATTATCAAACGACTATACAGCCACACAAAATAGTATGGAATCTAAGAATGCCATGCAGGTGGATTCTATAAATCATGTAAATTCTAATTCCCCAAATTCTACTTCTTTGGATTCTACACAACCTATAGAAGCGAGAGAATCTAAAGATTCCATAACAGATTCCATAACTACAAATACAACCCAAACCGAAGTATCCAACCAAACAACACAGAATCTACAAACTACACAAATTCAACAAAGCACACAGAATCTAACACAAGATTCTAATGCTTTTATAGAATCTAAAACCAATACACAAGAATCCAGCAATAAAGATTCTATACAAGATTCTAATCTCTCTTTAAATACTCATAACCTAGTGCATTCTAATACTTTAAATAATTCTAATCTATCAATAGATTCTAATAGCTTGATAGAATCTAGCAAAGCCCATATCAACCAGCAAACATATAATAACGCAATAGAATCTAATATAAAAACCCTACAAAATGAAACCATACATACAATACAAGAAAACAGCACACAAGCAGAGTTAATAAAAGATTCTATAACACAAGATTCTATAAATAAAGATTCCATGCCACAAGCGCAAACGAGTGTAAATCCTAATTTCACAATAGAATCTAGCAATAACGATTCTACAACACATATTAACACCGCACAAGATTCTAACATTCAAACAGAATCTAAACTGGATTCTAATATTTCACAAAATTCTAATAATCTAACAGAATCTAATAACTCAATAGAATCTAACCTCACACAGCAAAGCCAAATAGATTCTATAAACACACAGCAAGAAGCAAACAAACAACCCTTTAGCCTTACAAAAAATGACCCACTTTTTACAACGCTTATAACAAAGCTTTATGAAAGGGATTATAATATAGGCAGTCTCTTTGAGAATAAAATCGCATTTGACAAACTCACAGACAATGTATTGCATCTTATCTTTTACACCACAGAGGAAGAGACAGGCACATTGAGACAGGCATACAGCGGTATTATGCAGGTTATGAAAGAAGTCTATGGAGATTCTATAAAAATGCAGGTTGCAAAGCAAAGCCCACAAGACTTAACAAAACTTATGCAAAGCACAACCACAAGAGCCACTCAAATAACACATAACAAACCACAAACTAAACAGAATCTAAACGAAACAACAGATAATAACCCCACTCATACACAACAAGCAGAATCGCAGAATCCAAACACAGAAACAAATAATAATCAAGCAATGAGCACAGACCCCGCCATGCAGTTTATCGCGCAAAATAGCGATATGCTAAAAAGTATGCAAAATGAACTCGGCATAAAAGATATGAAAGTCATATCATTGCCTGTATCAACAACACTGCAATAAGTAATGCAGTTTTAAACACATTATACCTATGGATATAAAATTATGGAATCTTTAATGCAAATACTTTTTATCCCTGCTTTGTTGTTGGTGGTTGTGGTAGCATTTTTTGTCATCAAATGGCTGTATTATGACTTGACAATTGGACAATGGCTAGATTTATGGAAAGAGAAAAAAGATAAAAAAATCAGCCTTAAGTTGATGATTTTTCTAATTATATTGGGTATTTTTATAAACTTTATTCTGCCAAAATTATAAGGGTGAATTAAAATTCAAAGAATTTAAAAAATAGAAATTAAGCAAAAAGACTATCATTTTTTTAGATTGCATGTGTGATGCCTGTTATTCTTATACCACGATTATTATTCTAAGCACAAGGGCAAAATTACAGATCTTTAATTCTATAAAATTATGTAAATATATGTAAAAAATTCATGCTGCATAATAACACAGCGTTATTAAAGTTTGAAAATCACAAAATAAAACGATAATATTTCATACTTAAACAACACACCAAAATACATACAAGGAAGCAATATGCAGTTATCAAAGTTTAGCGATTATTCATTTCGGGCATTAATCTATCTCGCACAGCACAATAACACATTAAACACCATAGAAAATATGGCAAGTGATCTTAAAATCTCACAGAATCATCTCAAAAAAATTATCCACAAACTATCAAAAGGTCAGTTTATAAAGACTTTTAGGGGGCGGGAAGGCGGCATAAAACTTGCTAAAAAGCCAAAGGATATTGGGTTAGCCGATGTGTTGCTTTATACAGAGATAAATACTGATTTTGTTGAGTGTTTGAAGCATAATTCTAAACACACGGAATGCCCCTATCAAATCAATTGCAATCTCAAATCAATCATTCATAAGGCAAAAGATGCCTTCATGCAAGAGTTTCAAAAATATAGCTTACAAGATTTATTGCAGACAGATGAATATATGTAACTATATTTTATAAAAATTATTAAAACAGCAACTTAATGCGAGACTTATCTAGCATTACTTTCATTTTACAAACCACAAGCGTATGCCGATATGTTACTATCAGTGAAAAAGGGTAGGTATGATACAGCCAACACACATTCAAAGCCTATTAAATCAAATGGCAACAACCACAGGCAATAAAGAGATAAATGCTACTTTGCCTATGCTTTTACGCATACTTGATAAGAAAGGTGCTGATAAATATCTCGTGCAGCTTGGAAAACTCATCATTGAAACACAAAGTAACAAAGAACTTCAAGTTGGCACAAATTATTGGGCAAATGTCAAGCAAGGCAAAGATGGCTTACTCATTTCAGATCTTATTAAGCAGCCAAAAATGCTGGAGAATCTAGCACATGCAAAACTTAAATTAAGCTCAAATGACTTAAAAGAATTATTGAGTGAAACACATAAGGGCGGTAGCACACTAGAATCTGTTTTTAAAGAGTTTTTACTAGAGAGATTGCCCCTTGCGACAAGTAAGCAGGAGTTTTTAGAGTTATCAAACTTGCTTATTGCTTTGCAAAATGGCGTATTTAGCATGGTGATAAAAGAGGATAATGGCAAAGAAAGTTTAGTGCAGCTTAAAAAACAAGTGGAATTTTTAGAATTTTATAGCATTTTTCATCATTTGGGTGAGATAAGCGGCATTGTATCGCTAAATGATGAAAATAATGTATGTTTGCGGCTTTGTGTGATGAGTGAAAAAGTGAAAAAGATTCTTGAAAATAGGCTAAATGATTTGCAAGGGTTTGATGAGATACAAATTGATGTGGGTCAAAATGAACCTTTATGGGATTTAGAATCTTTTGAGCCTTCATATATTCTTAATCTTAGGGGTTAGATTCTATTTTTGAAATCTTATCAAGCTAATTAGCATATTGTTTCAGTGCATGTTTAGACACACCTTTTTATTGCTGTATCCCAAGCTTTGTATGCTAAAATTTAGCAGTATAGCTTTCTACACAAATTTTTAAAGTTTTAAGAGATGAAAACAAAGCTAAATCCCATGATACAATCTAGAAATCTATGAGCGATAATCTGCATTAATCTTTATATAATCATAACTTAAGTCACAACCCCAAGCTTTTGCACTATGTGTGCCATCTTGCAAATCAATTAAAATACGCACGACATCTGCACTCAAAATACTTTTTGCTTTATTTTCATTAAATGCTGTTCCTACGCCATCTTTCACGATTATAATTTTCCCTTTTTTACTTGCAAAAATAAGATTAAATTTACTCGCGTCAAAACTCGCATTGCTATACCCCATAGCACATATAATTCGTCCCCAGTTTGCATCTTTACCAAAGATTGCGGTTTTTACAAGATTTGAGCCAATGATAGCCTTGCTTAGGGTTTGGGCTTGTTGCAGACTTTGTGCGTTTTTAATGGATACTTCAAGCAAATGCGTAGCACCCTCGCCATCTTTAGCGATTTGTTTGGCAAGATTGACGCATACTTTTTTTAACGCTTTTTTGAATATCTCATAGTCTGTGCTTTTACTTGAAATAATCTCATTTTTTGCCGCACCATTTGCTAAAACAACAACCATATCATTCGTTGAAGTGTCGCCATCAACGCTTATTTGATTGAAAGTTTGTGTATTAATCTCACTTAATGCTTCTTGCAATAACTCTTTAGATATTGCTATATCAGTCAAAATAAAGCCTAGCATGGTCGCCATATTTGGGTGAATCATGCCAGAACCTTTTGCCATGCCAAAGATTCTAAATTTATTGTTTTTCTTTTCTGTTTTTGCCTTTTCATTGCATGTTTCTTTTTCTTGTGTTTTAGAATCTAACTTATTTTCTATGCTTATAGAATCTTTAGCATTTTCTTTAGATTCTGTGTTAATGACAATATTTTTAGAATCGCTAGTTTTTTCATTGCGAGCGGCTTTTTCTTTGCCAGATTCTGTATTTTTAGAATCTAAATCATTTGGACTTTGTAACTTACAAGTTATGCCAAAAGTCTTTGGGAAAGTATCTGTTGTCATAATGGCTTTACTTGCTAATTTTATAGAATCTTTATTGCTATTTTTTTGTGCTACTAACTTTGGGATAGCTTTCAAGATTCTAGGCATGGGCAATTGCGCTCCAATAACGCCTGTGGAAGCAAGTAAAATATGCTTAGAATCTATACGCAACACTTTTGCTAGGGCTTCCGCACTTTTATCGCAATTTTCTTCACCTTGCTTTCCTGTGCAAGCATTCGCACAACCAGAATTTATCATAACAGCATGGATATGATTTTGTATCTTTGCTTTATTGTGAGTGATACAAGCCGCCTGCACGCTATTTTTCGTCCATACACCAGCACTTTGGCAAGGCTCTTGTGAGTAGATAAGGGCTAGGTCTAGCCTATTTTTATACTTTATATTTGCCTTTACGCCAGAGAGTTTGAATCCTTTTGGAAGTTTTGTGCTTCTTTTTGCCTTAAGTTTTATTTGTGTCGCCATGCTATCCCTTTTTTAGAATCTGCAATGATTTTAGCGAAAAAACACATAAAGATTCCATATTTCTAACACTCGCACCTATGTTATAGAATCTATGTGTAAAAACTTCACACTTAGCGATTTTTTACCATAATATCTAATCAAGTTTAAATAATGTTTGTTCTAATGGGCTTATATCAATCTGTCCTGAGAGATAGAAATATTTGCGTAATACCAAGAGATTAAGTAAGCCCTGAAGCCTTTTATCATAGAATCTAGCACAAAATTCATGTGCGTTTTGTATGATTTCCTTTGCTTCATTTGTGTGTGTTTTGTAGTATTCAAGCACGGAATCTACATCACTATAATCACGCTTAATAGCTGCAAAATGCACACCTTTTTCTAGCTTATCTTCCATAAACCATGTTTCTATCTCTGGCTCTGGCATAATGCAGAGTGAGTTTGAGCTTAGCACCCATTTGAGATTGCTTGCTACATCATAGCCCTCAAGGCTTAGTAGAAATTTATAGGGCAAATGCTCTTGTATTGAGAGTTTATCTTTTAGCCATTCTGGATTAGAATCCGCTCTTCCAACATGTCCTATATCGCAATTTGGATTATTAAAATGCTTTTCAAAAAAGCGGATTCTATGGTCTTGATATACCGCACCGCGAAATAGCAATATATCCTTTTTATCCTCAAATCTTATTGGGTCGTTTATGAAATGAAAATGACGATATTTATCAAGCTGCATTAATACTGAATTGTTATTACAAGCAATAATTGGACGAGACTTGCAAATCGCAGGAAAGCTTAAAAGCTCACTCACATCATAAAACATATACGCCCAGACTAAATTATCCTTAAAATATCTCGTCCATTCATACGAATCATAATAATACACCGATCCGGCTTTATAAGTATTATGTTTCAAAAAATCTATATTTGGCACAAGTTGCTGCAAGTTTGCTAATCGACTAGGATAAGGGGGTAAATCTAGGTCTAGTGGGCTTATTTGCGGTAATTTATCTTTTGTTAATGGGATATGAAAGGGCTTATTTAGTTTATTGTAATAATTTATGCGATTACTTATGTCTTCTAGGTTTTTCTCATAGATTCTTAGTAATTTTTGTATCTTTGTCTCAAGCTGCTTTTGCGTTATTATGCGTGGTATTATCATGCGTATAATACCTTTGAGATTATAGATAAAACGCGAACCCCTTGTCTGCAATAAATACCCTTTCATTTGCTTTTAAAACTAGCGGAGTATTATATAGAAAAGTTATGAAGATGATATGCCATATTGCCAAATACAAAATTATAGGCAAAAGATTCCATACTACAATCATATTATTTACTCTCATATATAAAGTTATACACAGAAAAACATTATAATAAACACTTACATTCAAAACAAAAAAACTATTAGGTAAAAAATGCTACAAAATATTTTTATACGATATGCTAGATTCTTTGTATTTATTCTCTCTTTTATTATGCTTTTTAGTGTATGCGTTTATGCGAAAAGTCACTCTAATCTTTATACCACATGGCATAGTGCTATTGCTATGGATATGACACCAAAGCATGAAAATGCGAAATTTTTACCCTATGCGAATCCAAAGGCAAAAAAGGGTGGGGATTTTAAGACTATGGGGCTTGGTGGCTTTGATAGTCTCGATTTATTTGTGCTAAAGGGGAGTAAGGCAGATTCGCTTGATTTAGTATATGATACTTTGATGGCACAAAGCTATGATGAGCCTTATGCGATATATCCGCTTATAGCAGAAAAAGTAAGCATTGCAAATGATAATAGCGGTGTGAGATTTATGATAAATCCAAAGGCAAGATTCAGTGATAATAGCAAGGTGAGTGCTAGTGATGTAAAATTTAGCTTTGATATGCTTATGCAAAAGGGCGATCCAACTCAATCTCGCTATTATGCTGATGTGAAAGAAGCGGTTGTGGTGAGTGAGAATATTATTGAATTTATCTTTAAACATAATGAAAATAAAGAATTACCCTTTATTCTTACACAACTACACATTATCCCAAAACACTTTTATTTACAAAATAATGAGAATCTATATGGTAAAAAGCCCTTACGCATACCGCTTGGCAGTGGTCCCTACATAATAGAATCTTTTGAGATAAATAAATACATTACTTATAAACGAAATAAGAATTATTGGGCGAAAGATTTAATGATAAATGTTGGGGCATATAACTTTGATAGAATCACAATTGAATATTACAAAGACGCAAATGTCGCTTTGCGTGCATTTCTAGCGGGGAATTATGACTATCGCTTTGAGCCACAGGCAAAAGCATGGGCAAATGACTATGAGGGAAGTAGCCTTAATGCAGGAAGATTTAAAAAGATCACTTTAACGCATGGCTTACCAGCGGGTATGCAGGGCTTTTATCTTAACGCAAGAAAGACGCATTTAAATGATATAAGAGTAAGGGAAGCGATACTTCAATGCTTTGATTTTGAATGGAGTAATGAATATCTTTTCTACTCACAATATAAACGCACACAAAGCTATTATGAAAACTCAATATATGCGTCAAGCGGTCTCTTAAAAGATTCTAAAGATGAAATAGAGATATTACAATCACTTGGAATCTTAAACTATGATAAAAGCACAAGAGAGTTTGAAATAACAAAAGATTATAAAGATTCTATAAATCCTCGCTTACTACATGAAGTCTATAAGAATCCAAGCACAAAAGCACCACATTCAAAAAGAGCAAATCTCATATACGCACAAAAGCTTTTAAAAGAAGCAGGATATAAAGTAGTAGAAAATAGGCTGCTAGATTCTAATAATAAGCCAGTGAAACTCACACTTTTACTCAACTCACCTTTATTTGAACGCATGGTGCTGCCTTTTAAGAAAAATCTAGCAATACTTGGCATTAGCCTTGATATACGATTAATAGACTCAGCACAATATGAAAATAGAGTAAAACAATTTGATTATGATATAATTGTGGGCTTGATACCACAAAGCCTTTTTCCGGGAAATGAACAAGACTTTTTCTTTTCATCAATGAGTGCGGATATGGAAGGCTCAAGGAATTTTTCCGGTGTGAAAAATAGGGCGATTGATAAGCTTATTATTTTGCTTAATCAAACGACAGACTATAATAAACGCATAGCGATTTTACATGTGATGGATAGAATCTTACTATGGGGATTCTATGTTGTGCCACATTATTATAGTCCTAGCTTTCGTATCGCTTTAAGGCATGATATACAAATGCCAGATATTTTTCCACCTTATGCTTCACCTTTTAGCATATATCATTATTGGTGGATAGAGTAATGGAGGGTAATATGAGATTAAAGTTTATAAGTGCATGTTTATGTATATGTATGCAATCAGTATTTGCCGCAAATATACAAGGAATCTATAAGGAAGAATCAAATGAAGAGGCAGATAAAGATTCTAAACAAACGCATATTTTTAAAGAAGATGTGTATAAGGAGCATAATCCGCTTTTTACAAATACATATAAAAAAGCTAGTCTAGCCTACACAGGCACACTTGGCTTAAGCGATACACAAACTTTAATGTATAATGGCTTAAATACGCAGTATCGACATCCTTTTGTATGGAAAAAGATTCAGCTAGATTCGTTTGCTAATATTGCTTTTGGGAATGCCTTGCTTACGACACAAGCCACACAAACTAGCTCTTTCTTTTTTGGCTCAAATCTTGGGGCTAATGCCTCTGTGCCTTTGCCTATACAAAATGTCGTAGCACATGGGGTATTTGGCATTGATATAGGCTTTGGGGCTTTAAGTAGTCAAGTAAATAACATGCTATTTCAAGGCTTTTTAGGCATTGATTTTTTCTATGATCAATATGTATTTCGCCCATTTATTAGCTTTTCTCTTATTACGCCTTTTAGCAGTGTGTATGAAATGAGTGTCGCAGGGCTTGTTGATATTGGCTTAAAGACTTTTTATAGGGGGGATTATATGCTAGGCTCTATTAATATAGCTTTATCAAATCTTTTTTCAAAAAATAATGCTGGGGTCTTTACTCTCTTACCACAATCTACACCACTTTTTTTGGGTGCGAATGCTTTGAGATTTAATGTAAATGCTAGTATTGACTACTTTGCAACACAGCATTTAAGCTTTAATGCTATGGCTTTGGTTACTTATACTTCAAGCTATCATGCCTTAAATGCTGGGGGTTATGTTGGCACGACTTATAGATTCTAAGTTTTAAAAACTTGCCAAAATGCACCCTAAACCCTGCACCACCCATAAAGGCGTAGATTCTAAAATCTTGTCATATTGAGTGCGTAAGCGCAGAATATCTTTTTATATTGAACCCCGACCCACCAAAATGAGCCGAAATCCAAAGTTATATTCCCACTTTCTAGCATTACACAGCCATAAGTTAGCTTCTCTACACAAACTATTTAATGCATGTTAAGAATCTTTTTTAGATAATCTCTTGCCTTTGTTTTTGTATATCAAACACAAGAGTATTATTTTTTACATTAATATGGGCTACTCCGCCTTTACGCAGTTCTCCAAACAGCATAGCATTGCTTAAAGGCAACTTAATAGCAGAATCTATAGTTTTTTTAATCTCCCTTGCCCCAAGTGCTTTATCAATAGATTGTTGCGCTATAAATTGTGCGGATTTTGTGCTAAGCTTTAGCATAATATGCTTTTCTTTCAGTGTTTCGTTTAAATCAGTGATATATTTTTGTGCGATTTTTTGCAGTTCATTCACACCAAGTGGCATAAAGGGGATAATCGCATCAAGCCTACTGCGAAACTCTGGGCTAAAAGTATCCTTAATCGCCATGCCAACTCGATGCTCACTTGTATCAAGGAATCCCACAGAGTTGCCCTCTTTACTCCCTGCATTACTCGTCATAATCAAAATCACATTTTTAAAGTCAGCTTTATTGTTTTGATTATCCGTTAATGTCGCAGAATCCATGATTTGCAACAAAATATTATACACATCGCTATGTGCCTTTTCAATCTCATCAAGTAGCAACACGCAATGCGGATTTATGCGTATTTTATTGATTAAAAGCCCGCCTTCTTCATAGCCTACATATCCAGCAGGAGAGCCAATCAGCTTACTAATGCTATGAGATTCTGCATATTCACTCATATCGATTCGCTCAAACTTAATGCCAAGTATTTTTGCTAATTCCTTGCTTAACTCAGTCTTGCCAACACCAGATGGACCAGTGAAGAGAAAACTTGCAATTGGGCGGTGCAATTCACCCAAACCAGCCTTATTAATTTTTATCTTTTCTACGATTTTCTCAATTGCTTTATCTTGAGAAAAAATGCGTTTTTTAAGCTTTGATTCTAGATTCTTTAATAGCATACTTTCATCGGCATTAATCGTTGATTTTGGAATGTTTGTAATTGAAGCCATAAGCGATTCAATATGCTCTTTGGTGATGATCTTATGCTGTGTTTTAGAATCTTTTTTTGTTTTCCTTGTCTTTGTTAGCTTCTCTAAAGTCTCATTTTTTCTCTCATCATTGCATAAAAATTCATTTAATTGTGCCTTTGCTCCAGCCTCATCCATTAAATCTATGGCTTTATCGGGCAAATGTCTCTCTGTGATATACTTGCTTGACAGGCTCACACAGGCTTTTATCGCTTCATTTTCATAGGTTACATTATGAAACTTTTCATAAAGCGGTGCGATTTTCTCAAGGATTAATAGGCATTCTTCCTCACTTGGCTCTTCGACTTTTATCTGCGTAAAACGGCGTGCTAATGCCTTATCCTTATCAAATGAGTTTTTATAATCATGACTTGTAGTCGCACCAATGCAACGCAGTCTCCCACTAGCAAGCATAGGCTTTAAAAGATTTGAAAAATCCATGCCACCGCTATTTGACTGACCCGCTCCAACAATCATGTGAATCTCATCAAAGAAAATAATGATATTTTTATCTTTCTCCACTTCAGCTAGAATCTTTTTAATACGCGTTTCAAACTCGCCGCGATACTTTGTCCCCGCCACAACAGAGCTTACATCAACCGCATAGATTACATTGTTAAGCAATTTTGCAGGCACACTTCCCTCTACGATACGCAGTGCTAAGCCCTCTACAATGGCACTTTTGCCAACTCCAGCCTCACCTATTAACATAGGATTATTTTTCTTGCGGCGACATAGCACTTGTGCGATTTGATTGATTTCTAAATCTCTACCTATAAGAGGGTCAATTTTTCCCTCAATGGCTAATTGATTAAGATTTTTTGCGTATTTTTCAAGCTGACTTTGAGAATCTTTTGTTTTTTCCCTAGAGACATGCTCATCAAAATCTACCACAATACGCATTACATCTTCTATTTGAATGCCTTGTGCTTTTAATAATCTTGCACAATAGCAATCTTCTTCTTGCATAAGGGCCACAAAAAAATCACCAATTCCAACACTAGCCTTTTGTGCGTTTTTTGCATGTGAAATCATGTGATCAAATACACGCATAAAGGCTGGTGTTTGGTGTGGTGCTTCTAATTCTTTTAGGGCTCTTCCCTTTGGTATATGTTTTTCTAAATACGCACTAAGAGAATCCATTAAAATCTTTGTATTTGCCCCAGTTGCTTCAACGAGTTCTCTACCTAAAGGATTCTCAAGCATGACATAAAAAGCATGCTCAATCGTTAAGACATTATGTCGCATATCTTCTACAAAATGAAGTGTTTTTTGAAAAATATTTGATAAAGTCGAATTTAGCTCACCCATTTTAACCCCTACATAACATCACGCAAAACAAGTCGCAATGGCATACCGCTATCTCGTATAAAATTTGTCGCCATGCTAAACTTTAGCTCCGCAATATCATAGGGATATACGCCACAACTCCCCTCGCCTGTGTTATGCACAAACTGCGTAATAGTCTGTGCATCAAGCATACTTTTGTTAAACACACGCATAAGCAAGGTAATAACAAAATCAACGCTTGTATAATCATCATTCAGCAGGATAATCTCTTGCATTCTAGGCTGGGCTATCTCTACCTCATGCAATGTTTCAAAATTAGCAGAATCTGAATATTCATATTTATTATCTGGCATTATAAACTCCAATTGTTGATTCAACAAAGCTTTATTTTATCAAAAATTCACTTAGTTTTTGCAATTATTTTTATATTTTAGACGATTATATTGAACTTAAATTGCGATATTAAATGCTAGTTATATAACATTGTAAAACATAAATTTATGCTTTTTTGAAATTTTAGGATAAAATGTTAGAAATGTAAAGAATATAAAACATGAAACATACGCACATTAAAAGGAAAAGCGATGAAGGCACAGGGATTTATCCATAAATATGGCGATAATGTAGATACTGATGTGATTATTCCCGCAAGGTATCTAAACACCGCAGATCATAGGGAGCTTGCAAGTCATTGTATGGAAGATATTGATAAGGATTTTGTGAAAAAGGTAAAGAGTGGCGATATTATGGTTGGCGGGTGGAACTTTGGCTGTGGAAGTAGCCGAGAACACGCACCTATTGCCATTAAAGCAAGTGGGATAAGCTGTATTATCGCAAAAAGCTTTGCTAGAATCTTTTATCGCAATGCGATTAATATCGGCTTAGCGATTATTGAATCTGAAGAGATAGCAGACTTTTTACAAGATGGCGATGAGGTAAGCATTGACTTTGATAAAGGTGAGATTATAGAATCTAAAAGTGCTAAAAGCTTTAGCACAACGCCCTTTCCGCCTTTTATACAAGAGATTATCAATGCAAATGGGTATTTGAACTGGATAGCGAAAAATAAGGAGTAGGGTTTGGGTTTTGTGGGTAAATTAGAATCTAGTTTCTGCAAACAAATTGTCATATTGAGCGTAGCGAAATATCTAAAACTTTAGAATCTAAAAAAGATTTTTTGCCTATGGCTCGCACGAAACAAGCTTTTGCCCACACTTGCAAAAATGACAAGAATCTAAATTCCATCAACACCAGAAATTATAAAATACTCATTACTATCAATTAAAACATTGCTTCCTATAAACTCCTGTGTTAAAACAGATTCCATAATCCTTACACCACAAATACTGGGTAGTTGATATTCTCTAAAGATAAAAGCACGCAGTTGATTATGTATCTCAAAGCTTGTTTTTTTGAGATTTATTACAATATTATTAAAATCAATCTCTTTTCTAGAAAAATAGCTCCCACCCATATAGCCTTGCTTTTTTACAGAATAAGTGCCATTTAATAAATGAAAAAGATTCTGTTTAAAGAGCAAAAACGCGTATTTGTTATAGCTATCATACAGCATTCTAGCACTATCTTGAAGCCCAATAGCAAAAGTCATTTGATCGACAATATCACCCGTATCAACACCAGAATCTATTTTATGCAGCGTAACTCCAGCCTCACTTTCCCCATATAAAAGCGGCATTATGGAGGTATAAGCACCCTTGTATTTTGGAAGATTAGAGAAATGAATATTAAAAAGATTCTTACTTGCAAACTTTTCTATATCAATAAGTTTGTCAAACTCTAATGAAATAAACAATAAATCACTCATTGCATATATGTCTTGCAATGTTACAACCTTAAGATTCTCATCTTTAGCACATTTTAAAAGCGAATATTGCCAAGTATCATACCCACAATCACTTGCATTCGGTAAAATGAAAATATCCTGCCTGCAAATCCCAATGTGTAATAAATACCTTAACGCCCACACTGCAATATTATTCTTTCCAGCTATACAGATTTTCATCGATACAGCCTTATATGTGTAGCTAAAATAAGAGAGTGAAGCACAGAATCTAAAAGGATAGAAAAAGCAGTAAAATAGGGATTAGTTACCCCCCCCCCCCGTATAATAACTTTATTGCCTATTACTTTAGCGTTATCACAAACATCTTTTGTTACAACGCTGCCTGCTCCAATAAGCGCATTTTCACCGATAGTAATCCCGGGTAAAATCACAGCACCCGCTCCAATAGAAGCCCCTTTTTTAATCGTTGTTCTTAGAAATTCGCTAGGATATCGCTTTGATCTTGGATATTTATCATTAGTAAAACTCACATTAGGACCGATAAATACATTATCTTCAATCCTTAATCCATCCCACACCTGCACCCCACATTTTATCGTTACATTATTGCCGATTACAACATCATTTTCAATGAAGCAGTGAGAGCAAATATTGCAATTCTCCCCTATAATCGCATTGGGTAGCACCACGCAAAACTGCCAGATTCTAGTCCCTTTGCCAATATTTTGGCTTTGCACATCAGAGAGTGGGTGTATCACGCCGCCCCCTTTATAATGGGGTTTAAAGCACGATGTGTAATAGGTGTGCTAGAGTAGTATTTGAATCTTTTGTATTGAGTATGCCAAGATATAGGGCTTTTAGTTGCAAAACACTTAAGGGTTATTACCCCCCCCCCCCCCGTTAATATTCAGCTCATAAAAACTATGCACGATAGTCCTTGCACCAAACCCCTCTTTTTGTGAGATAAGTCCTTCGTTTAAGAATAAGCCATTATTCTCTGTGGAGATTCCAAAGTCAAAGTATTGTTTTGTTGTAGCATATTTATCTATCAATGTTTTTATAAGTAAATCTAGCGCACCTATCGCCCTGCCCTTTTCACTTGCTGCTAAATATTGTGTATGCACGAGATTTGGATAGATAAAAAGCAGGGTAGCTGCTAGAATCTCATTATTTTGTTTTGCGATATAGAGAGTAATATTTTCTTTAAATCTATTATGAAGTAATTCTAACTCTTTGGCTGAATGCACGGCTTGTGTATTATGCTTTGTTTGCAAGACTTCATTTAATAGCGTTATAAAAGCGGGGAAGTTGGTGGAAGATTCTATTTGCACTTCATTTTTTAATGCCTTTTTTACACCCCTTTTTCTTAACTCACTGAATCTAATGGGATTTTGTAAATAAATCGTAGCGGAACAATCTATCCGCATTATCTTAGCTCCACTTCTAAACAACGCATACAAATCTTCCTCAGCTGATACCTTGTGGTATATATGCGGTATGCTTTTATAAATCAAGCGATTAGATTTAATCTCTCGCATATACTCTTGCAATTTGCAAAAACACTCAAGCATTTTTTGCTGTCGCATAGAATAATCAACAATAAATCCACCAAAAGTTAGCCCCTGATGAGAATACAATACGCAATCTTTGATATTTAAAGGCAAAAGGGCGATAAGCTTAGAATCTTCATAAAACATTAATGAATGATCCATAAATCTATCGGCGTGATAGTCCATATAATTTCTATCAAACATAAAGATTCCATTTTTAGAATCTTTATTGAAAGCATTCCATTCGGCACAATGCTTCATCTCGTATCGACAGATTCTCATATATCCACCTTGCCTATACTTGCCTTACACGCACTCACTTTGCAATTTAGAAATATTTCTGCACCAAACTCTGGTAGATATTCAGTCATTTTATCTAGTCCTAATAACAGATTCTCATCAATAATTCCATTTTGCATACACTCTTGCATTTTCTTGTGATTAAAGGGTTTAATAAAATATGAGCCTTTATCCATAATGCTTACCCCCCCCCCCCCATTAGTTTTATTTACAAAGTCTATAAGACTTGCAAGGCTAAAAGTTGTGTGTTGCTGGAGATTTTTAGCAGTATGTGTTAAACCGCCAAGTGTCTCAATAAGCCCACTTTGATACGCCCATAATAAATGGAATGAATACGCATTAGGCACATTAATATGAAGTAAAGTATCGCTATCACACAAGCTAAATATATCTCTTAAAAAAGATTCTGGATTTATCACTTCGTGCAAAAGAGAGCTAAGGATAATGAAATCAAATTTTTGTGTTTTTAACTCTATAAGTTTAGATTCTACAAAGTCATTTATCACTTGAATGTTTTTATTGCCTTTAGAATCTTTTTGTGTTTTCTCTGCAAAGACTTTGGAAGGCTCAACAATACAAAAAGTTTCAAAATCTTTATAATGATTTACTATAGAATCACTACCACAACCAATTTCTAGTACATGTTTAGCATTATAAGATTCTAAAAACTCTAAGACTTTTTTACGGCGAAAAGACACCATAATGCTTTCAAAGTCATAAGAACTCGCTAGATAATCTTGCGTATATTTATCTATATCTCGTTGCATTTTTACCCTTTGACTGCTTTTAAAAATTCATCATAATCACGGATATACTCACTTTCATCATAGTAATCACTAGCTAGAATCATTAGCTTACAACCATATGAGAAATTCCGCATTTCCCGCCACATATTTTTGCCAATATATAAGCCCACATCAGGACGATTAAGCCATATAGACTCTCGCTTTTGCCCATCATCTAGGACAAACTCACACGCACCATCCATTGCCACTACAAGCTGCTCCAACTGCTTATGCGCGTGGAATCCCCTCTCTTCATCAGGCAATGTATCATAAATGTAATACACCCTTTTAATCGCAAAAGGGAGATTTTTATTAGATTCTAAAGCGATGAGTTTCCCTCTCTCATCACCCATAACTTTTAATTTCACAATGTTATGCATTTTAACTATATATTCCCTATCTAACTCTTTATATACTGACCTGCAATCTCAAAAATTCTACACATTTCTTCTTGTGTTATTCCAAAATATAGGGGCATTCTAACAAGGGTTCTAGAAACTTTATTAGTTACTTTCATTCCCCCCCCCCCCCCTAAGTATGTCCAAATTTTTGTCCAGCAGGCGACGAATGCAAAGGAACATAATGAAATACTGGAAAAATTTCATTCTGCTTCATAAACTCTATAAAATCGCTTCTTTGCTGTAAGTTCTCAAATAACACATAATACATATGTGCATTATGTTTGCACTCTGCTGGGATATACGGCGTTTTTACACTTTTAAACACACGAAAAAAGTCATTATACTGATTCCAAATATCTAATCTTTTAGCATTAATTTTGTCTGTATTCTCTAGTTGAGAATACAAAAATGCGGCTACCATGTCAGATGGCAAGAAAGAC
>NZ_JMKW01000006.1 GCF_000686565.1 Helicobacter bilis ATCC 51630 | reverse complement strand
AGCTTTACCTAAATTCTTATTTAGATTTAGCTTCAATCCTGCTATATCTAAACTCGCTTTTACTATGCTTTGCATACTACAAGCAGATAAATTAGAATCTAATGCAATATTTAATAAACTTGCTTTAAACTTATCCTTACTTGCTTCATTACCGCATAAAGCACATAAACGCTCTTGTATCTCTTTATTTTCAAGCAAAACCATAACTTCATTTTTGCGTTGTTGTATCATGTTATTGCTCATTGTTTTTTCCTTTATTCTTTCTCAAGTCAAAACCCAATTTCACTAACATACAAACAGCAATTACACATGATATAATTGCTACTACTTCTTGCCCGTTTAAACTCATACTATCTCCTTTGAAAATAGATTGAAACCGCTATTCTCAAGTAGCTTCCACATCGTTAGCTCCTTTTTCTAGCTTGTCTTTGAGTTCTTTAATCTCGTTACCTAACTTTTTAATTTCATATTTATTAAAAAAATATAAAACATTTTGCACCACCATAAAAACAAATATAAGTATTACAACACTATGTTCCATATTATCCCTTTTTATGATAAAATTGCATTGCCCCTCTCCTAAGGGGCTTTTTCTTTAGTATCCTAATAATACTTTTAAGCCTGTTAGTATAGTAGTTATTAGAGACACAACTTCAAAACCCAAAACCAATAGCTTAAGATTTTTCTTAAGCTTCTTTCGTTTTTTCCGCTTCACATTTTTAATCCTTTTTAAGAACTCATAACAAGCTATCTCTAACTTGTTACAATGTGTTGTTATCGATTTTAGAGTTATCACTTAATATAGCACAATAGAAACTTTACTTCATTTCAAAGTGCCACTAGATACTAACCCTTTTTTCTAGTTTTCCTATCTCTAATCGCATATAATGCAAATACTAAAGGCACAGAACACAAAACTATAAAGCCTACAAATGCCATAACCTGAACGCTTGTCATAATATCTCCTTTAATCTCTTAAATTTTCCGCTACTTTTAATATTACTCATTTGTCTTTCCTTTCTCTAGCCTTTTTACCCTTTTTGCAAGAATAACTACACTCACACACAAAACAGAAATACAAATCCCTTGTATTGATAAAATAACGCCAATCATTTAACCTATCCTTTCAAAAAAGTGCTATAATGCAAGGGTAGGTTTTTAAGCCTACCCCCTCCTGATTGTTATCTCTTAAGAGTTACATACAAACTTATTAGAGAAACAATCAAATTAATCACTGCAGTAATTAACTCGTTTTGCGTTGTTGTATCATGTTATTCTCATTGTTAGCTCCTTTCTTTTTCTTAAATCAAAACCTAGCTTTATAGCCATACCAAAAAACAGAATCCCAGACAAAATCGCTGTTATATCCCAAGCACTCATTGTTTTTTCCTTTCATAATAAATTGCTATACTCATAACGCCAACACTAAAACATAATGAAACTAAAACAGAAGCTTCAAGATTTAGATTCATTATAGAATATAAAGTAATTACAAAAAAACCTAAGCTTATGTTCTCAAGTAGCTTCCACATCGTTTGCCCCTTTTTCTAATCTATCAACCTTTTTTCTTAAAATATAGATTCCATAGATTAAACCTACATTTACTGCAAACTGCAAAATAATCGCTACAATTCCAAGCATGGTAATCCTTTCATGTTTTACCCCCTTTCCCTTTTTGTAAGGGCAAAGAGTTTATACTCTTACTACATAAAACCTAATCTATCCATAATTTCTAAAATCGCTATGATTATGGATAGAACCAACAAAACCAATTCTAACTTATCTTTCATAAAGTTATCTTTGTTTTGAATTTGTAACAAGCTATCTCTAACTTGTTACAATGTTAAAGAAAGGATTATCGACCCCCTTCATCATATTCGTATTGCTTATTTTTTGTCTTATGTTCAAGTTTTTCTAACCACAACAATTTTTAAGCTAAAAGTATAATCTACAACAATATAAAAATATTTTGTTAAACCCAAACTATCACAATGGATTAACCTCTAAACCCCCATTCTTTTTTAAGTGCTTCTAAGGCAGCTTTGTCAATCTCTATGCAAAGCATACCTTCTTCATTTAATAGAGAATCTATAATATCTTGTCCTAAGCTCACAAAGCTATGTCCGTAAAAATCCCATGTTTGCCCATCGCTTGCATGATGTGTGCCTATGCGATTTGCCCTAAACACATAGCAGGAATTTGTAAAAGCATGTGTTGTGAGTAGATTCTGCCAACGCTTTTGTGAAGTGAAGGTGCTTGCACTTGCGACCAACACAACATCAACAGAATCTTTCTTAAACTCCATCCAAAACTCATCAAAATGTGCTTCAAAGCCAAATAAAACACCAAACTTTATATCATTTGCCATGAAAGTCATGGGTAGTTTGGGTAGCTTTTTTGTGTCATTGGAAAAAAAGTTTGCTTCATTCCAATGTGGATATTGTATCAGTCGCTGTTGTGTGTAGGTGGCAAAGCCATCTTGCGTGATTATTGCCATTTGTTTATAATAGCCCTTGTTTTTATACTGTATAAAAGGCACGATGAATGTATGTCCATATTTTTTTGAAAAATGCATAAATATATCAAGTTTATTTTTATCCTTAAGGCAAGATTCCGTCTTCATTCCCCAATCTTGTGAAAAAAAGCTATCAACAACATATTCTCCAATAAGCACAATGCTGTGTTTTGGTATGCTTTTTATATATGTTGTTACCCGCTCTTTATTCTCTAAATCACCGAGTTGCAATATCGCAACAGATCCGCTAAAATCCTGTATATTTACATCTTTCATATTTTACCTTTTGTGTAATAATCCAAGCAAACCGTTAGTGTAACACAAAGCTAAGGGTAATAAGCAAATATTGCCATCTTGAATAATTATGGATTGCGTATTTTAGATTCAAATGAATCCTGTGTAAAGCTTCAAATGCAGTATTAAGATTTCTTAAGCAAGGCTTACAAAGCCTAAATTGAGTGATTTAAACGCAGCGACAAGGTTTATTTCTGTTTTCTCTTACGCATAAACCACATATATACCAAAGCACATATACACACAAAGCCAAGCACCATAACCACAATGAGACGCATTTTTGCCTTAATATCTTGCTGTGTAGAATCAAGCTCTCCCCTGCCAAATGTATCCACAATTTCATCAATATCAATCCCACTAAAAGTATCACCAAGCCAGTATCCAAACCCCGTCAAAATACTCACCCAAATACCAGCCCCAATGAGTGTAAAAATGCTAAAACGCACTAAATTCATCTTCGCAAGTCCCGCAGGTAAAGAGATATAATGCCTTACAACAGGGATAAGCCGACCTATAAAAGTGCTAATCTCTCCATGCTTATTGAAAAATTTCTCTGTTGTAACAAGGCTTTTTTCTTTCATAAAAAAGTATTTTCCATATTTTATAACAAAGATTCTACCTATTTTTATGGCTATAAAATAATTACATAATGCACCAGCAAGGCTACCAAAAGTCCCCGCAAGAATGGCTAATATAGGATTCATCTTACCCTCCCACACGAGATAACCAGCAGGTATCATCACCACTTCACTAGGCAGGGGCAGCACACTTGATTCTATCGCCATGAAAATAAAAATGCCAAAATATCCAAAAGATTCTATAATGTCAAGAATGGTGTGTATAATAGTATGTATCATTATCTCTCTTTGTGCAATCAAACTAAAAATTGCATTATATAGAAACATTTTGTATAATTGCAAATAGGCAAAAACTCTTAATTAAGGCAGGATATGAACGAACTCTTTCAAGGTGCAATAAAATTTTATGAAGAAGATTATAATAACGAAAAAGCCTTTTTTAAAAGTTTGCAGGAAAATAAACCACACACGCTTTTTATTACCTGTGTAGATTCTAGAATCGATCCAAACAGACTCACGCATTCAAAGCCCGGTGAGCTTTATGTCGTGCGAAATATTGGCAATTTAATACCGCCATTTAAAGATGAAAATAACGAGATGATGGAGGGCTATCTTGCTACAACTTCATCGATTGAATATTCTATTTGTAAGCTTAAAGTGAAAAATATTATTGTGTGTGGGCATAGTAATTGTGGGGCATGTGCGGCGGTCTATAACCACGATATGCTAAATGAAATGCCCTATGTAAAAAAATGGCTTGAGCTTTTAAACCCAACAATAGACAAAGTTGAAACCATGCAGCCAGAGAGTGAGCATAAACGCATTTGGCTTACAGAATTGCAAAATATCCAACAACAGCTTCATAATCTTTTAAGCTATCCATTTGTAGAAGAGCGTTTTAATCGCGGGGAATTGCAAATCTATGGTTGGTATTACAACATTATGAACGGACAGATTCTAAACTATAATCTCATCACACGCGAATTTAAGCCAATCGTTGGGGATAATACACTGAAAAGCGAATAAATAGGTTTTGTTTAACATAATAGTTGCTAATGCTGTGTAGGTAATGTAGGGGCTAGAAGCTAAATATAGAGATTAGCTTTAATACTTTTTAAGGATATAGAATCTATCTATAAACGCAAAATACACTTATCTCCCCCTTATTTATCAAAAATAAATTATAATTTTAGATTCATTTGTAAAAGATTCCAAACATAAAAGGGAAAATATGATTACAACAAGATTTGCACCATCGCCAACAGGGCATTTACATATCGGTGGCTTACGCACCGCATTATATAGCTATCTACACGCAAGAGCAAAAAATGGTAAATTTTTATTACGCATAGAGGATACAGACACAGAGAGAAATAGCAAGGAAGCACTTGATGGAATCTTAGAGGCATTTAAATGGGTGGGGCTAGAGTATGATAGTCCTATGCTTTTTCAGAGTGAGCGAACACCAATTTATCAGCAATACGCACAAAAGCTTTTAGATTCTAAACATGCTTATCATTGCTATCTTACAAAAGATGAATTAGCGGCTATGCGGACACAAAATAAAGGGGCAAATCATGCAAATTGTAGTCGTAAATACAGGGATTTTATCGGTGAAGTCCCAAAGGATATAACCCCTTGTGTGCGTATTAAAGCCCCACTAGAGGGCGTTATTAGCTTTGAAGATGGTGTGAAAGGCAATATTAGCTTTCAGGCAAGTGAGTTAGATGATTTTGTGATTTTACGCAGTGATGGCACACCCACTTATAACTTTGTCGTTGCTATTGATGACGCACTAAGCGGGATTACAGACATTATACGCGGTGATGATCATATCTCAAACACGCCAAAGCAACTACTTGTATATAAGGCATTGGGCTTTGATATACCAAGATTCTATCATATCCCTATGATTTGTAATGAGCAGGGCAAGAAGCTAAGTAAAAGAGATGGGGCGTTATCTGTATTAGAATATAGAGATAGCGGGGTCTTGCCAGAGGCTTTGCTGAATTTCTTATTTAAGCTTGGGTATGGGCATGGTGATAAGGAAATCTTTAGTTTGCAAGAAATGATTGAATGCTTTGATCCGCACAGGATTAATAGCAATCCTTCAGGCTGTAACTTCTCAAAGCTATATTGGCTAAACGCAGAATACATTAAGGCAATGGATAATGAAAAGTTAGCACAATTACTTAATATAGAGAATCTAAAATCTACAAAATCCAAAACGCCCACTGCGGAAGTATTTTTAGATAATTTCAAGGGTTGTGCAGATTCTTGTGCGAGAAGTTTATTGGACATAAATGACGAAGCACAAGAAGCAAACTCCCCTAAACAAACTTTTTTGGAAAGTGCCAAAAAGACAACGCAGACTCTAGAATCTCTATCAAATGAGAGAAAAAACATACTTCTAAACGAGTTAAAAACGCGTGTAAATGATCTTATAAGCATGAGAAATGCAATCGCACAAATCCTTAATACACCCTTAACACTTGAGAGTGAAAACATGGATAAATCACAACAAGCAAGCTATGATAAAGCCTTGTATAATAAGCTATTCACACAAGATACTAAGGCGATTTTAGAACAAGCCTTAAGTCAATTTATAGATAAATTACAAAATGCAACACTAAACATAGATAGCACAAAATCTCTCATACAAGAACATGCAAATAATATTGCAAATACATTCGCAATAAAACCTAGCATATTTATGCAAGCCCTGCGTCTTGGGCTTTTAGGACAAAAGGGTGGCATTGATTTGGGTGCATGTCTTTGCATTTTAGATAAAGATGAGAGTATTAAAAGAATACAGAATCTAATCGAGTTTGCAAAGCAAAATTAGGTGTATTTATTGTTTTGCTATAAAAATGCAATATAATGAAATCTTTATTATAATAACACGATTGCAATATCATTATTTAAGGAACAATATGACAACAATCACCCCCCCCCCCCCATAGAGATGAAGAAACCTTTAAAGCACGATATATAGGGCACAATGTATATCATTTTGGGGAATACTGCAAACACTTTAAATTCAAGCAAACAAAAGAACAAATAAAAAAAGAGCCAAAACGCATAATACATGCACTCTGCATGTATCTTGTGGGAAAAGCACGCAGAAGAAGTGAAGTATCAAGCAAACACTCATACATTAGCTTCAAACAGGTTAAAAAAGATATAAAACAGAATCCATCACAATTCTTTTCAACACTCTCTCAATATGTTGCATGGAAAAAGCATAAACTAGATAAAAAACTTGAAAATATCGCAATGAAATTTATCCGTTCATATTACAAAAAACGCGTAAAACTTGGTAAGGTAGATATACCATATATTGAGCTTGTATTAACTACAAAATGCACCTTGCGTTGTGAATCTTGCAATAATCTCATGCAATATTTTGATTCAAAAAATCAATACACTTGCACTTATGAGGGCATCAAGCAATCACTAGATAAGTTTTTTGCTGCCATAGATTCTATACATAGTGTTCGTATTATCGGTGGAGAGCCACTATTGTTTAAAGATATTGATAAAGTGATTACATATCTTGGACGAGAAAGAAAAGTAAGAAGTTTTAACATTGTTACAAATGGCACAAGAATCTTTAATGACAAATCCCTTGCTGCATTAAAAGCTTGTCCTAATGCGATAGTTTGCATATCAGATTACAGCAGATCGCCGAATCTAAAAGTCCCATTGAAGCAAGAAAGCCTTATAGATCAACTAAAAACCCATAAGATTCCATACTATGTAATTTGGACAGACAAAAACTCATCGTGGTGGAATCCAGGCAAAATCTATAAGAGAGGTCGCACAAATGAGGATATCATACGCAATTTTAAAGCATGCATGATGCCTTGCGTTAGTCTCATGAGTAGTGAAGGCATAAGGCGTGATAGCACAAAAGAGACAATAGAATCTGAAGCAAGTATTGCCCCAGATGGTGCTTTGTTTATATGTCCCATTGCGAGTTCTCTTTCTCGTCTTAAAGGTTTGAGAGAATTTCAAGGGGATTTTATTAATCTTTCAGATTCTAATCTTAGACAAAGGATTGTAGAGTTTTACGCACAAGATTTCTTTAAAGCGTGTGATTATTGCCATGATATGTGGCTAGAAAAAGAACATATTCCAATCGCAGTGCAAACAGATTCTATATTAAAACTAGAACCAAATAATACTTAGCATTGTAATGCGTAGAATCTCTTTTTAAAAATGAAACGATAGATTTTTCTATTTTTTTCATAAAGCATAGAATATTGTAAAATAGAATCATCAATAAAGCTTTACACCAAACACTCGTTTTGGGCTGCTTGTGCCATCTAGCTTGATTAGCATATCGCCTTTACCACTCAGTTTTTCAGCTCCACTTTCACCAAGTATCACTCTAGAGTTTTCTGCCTTAGCTACACATAAAGCTATGCGACTAGCACTATTTCGTAAATCGCTACTTAGATTTTTAGAATCTTTTGTCATTTTTATTTTCCAACATCGCCATAAAGTTTTGTGATTGAATACAAAAAATTAAATCATAGCATATAAATTACAAGATATCTACTTAAATATTATGTTATTGGTTTTCTTTAGCAATCATAAAATCTGCTGAAACTTTTAGGTCTTTAATCAATTGCCAATAGAGCATAAAAGACTATTGGACTGCATCACAATCACCCCTCACTGATGATTTTAAACCGCTTTGCAATCATTTTAAATGTTGGCGGTAAAATAAGCAGTGTGAGTGCTGTTGAAGTGGCAAGTCCGCCAAGCACAACGACTGCTAAGGGCTTTTGGACTTCACTGCCAACACCACCGCCAATAAGCATAGGCACAAGTCCAAGTGCTGCAATACTTGCCGTCATTAAGACCGGTCTAAGTCTTCTTTTTGCCCCCATTTCTACTGCCTCATCAATGCTGTGTCCCTTTTTAATAAGCTGGACAAAATAGCCTACCATAACAAGCCCATTTAACACGGCAATACCAAACAATGCGATAAAGCCTACACTCGCTGGTACTGACATGTATTCACCTGATAGATATAAAGATATTAAGCCGCCTGTTACTGCAAATGGAATGTTTAATAGAATCATAAGTGAAAGCGTAATAGAGCGGAATGTAAAGAATAGAATAAAAAAGATGACTAAAATGCTTAGTGGGATAACAGTGCTAAAGCGCGCGTTTGCCCTTTGCTGGTTTTCAAACTGCCCACCATAAGTGAGGCTATAACCATCGGGCAGTTTTACTTCCGCACTAATTCTTGCCATAGCTTCTTCTACAAAGCCACCTAAATCCCTATCTTCAACATTACTTCTTACGACGCCCACACGACTGCTTTGCTCTCTCATAATGCTAATGGGACCATCAACCGCCCTAATCTCTGCGACAGAGTTAATAGGCACAACCAAGTCATCTTCAGAGCTTAACTCTAAGCCTTGAAACTTTGATACATCATAAGCAATATCGCTTGATTGACGGATAAGCACAGGTGTCCTTGCAAAGCCTTGCGGTATATAATCGATAAATAAGCCCTCTAATGAGCTTTTCATAAATTTTGAAAACTCTTCAACGCTAATATTTGTTCGTGCCATTTTCTCTCGCTGTGGCGTTACATAGAAGTAATTTACCCCTTTATTCAATGCGGTATAGACTTCCTTACTACCCCTTATATCCTTTAATATATCAGCGATTTGTGTGCTTAAGCTATTTAACTCATCAATATCAGATCCAAAAATCTTAATGGCTACATCACCACGCACACCTGTTACCATTTCGCTAATACGCATGTCAATGGGCTGGGTTACGATAAATGTAACACCTTTAAAATCTTTTACAGCATTATGTATTTTATCAATTATTTCCTTTTTGTTTTTTGCTTCCCACTCATCTTTTGGTTTTAAGATAATAAAAGAATCTGATTGATAGAATCCAGCTAAATCAAGTCCTAACTCATCAGCACCAGCACGCGTAATGATGGTTTTAATCTCAGGGACAGAATCTTTAATTTCTTTTGTGATTCTAAGTAAAATATCACGCGATTCATCAATAGAAGTCGATGGTGTCGTCTCAATGGTTAATACAATATCGCCCTCATCAAGTGTCGGCATGAAAGCCTTACCAATATAAGGAAAAAGTGAGAAAGCAAACACAAGAAATACAAGCGAGCCAATCATTACAATGCGACCATTATTTAAGCAAAACTTAAGCATAGGGTGATATAAATACTCAATCCCACGCAATAAAATCGTTTCTTTATGTGGCTTTGACTTTAATACAAACGAACACATAACAGGAATAACCGTGATTGAGAGTATAAGTGAGCCAATAAGAGCATACACAATAGTTTCTCCCAAAGGCACAAACATTTTCCCCTCTAAGCCCTCTAAAGTGAGAATAGGCACAAAAAATACGATAATAATAATAATCCCACTTACAACAGATGGGGCTATCTCTTTTGAAGCACGATAGATTGTGTGAATCTTTGTTAGATTTTGCTCATGGCTTAATCTCTCAAAGGCATTTTCTACCACAACAACCGCCGAATCCACTAAGATTCCAACAGCGATTATAAGCCCACCTAAACTCATTAAATTCGCACTTAAGCCATTTTTCTCCATTAACGCAAAGGCAACAGATAAAGCAAGAGGTAAAATAACACTCACAGCAACAGCCGCACGCAAATCCCCTAAGAATAAAAATAAAACAATAACAATAAGCACAATGGCTTCTGCAAGGACTTTAATCACGGCATCTACTGCCTTTTGCGTTAAATCAGATCGATTGTAGAAAGTATTTATCTGCACATCTGGAGGGAGATTAGCCCGAATTTCATCAAGCTTTTTTTTTACCATTTCAATGGTATTTTTAGAGTTTGCCCCTCTTAATCCTAGCACGATTCCTTCAGTCGTTTCTCTCTCGCCATCTATTGTTACAAAGCCTAGTCTTGTGCGATGATTTTCTACCACTTGAGCGAAGTCTTTTATCCGCACATAGCCATTTTGCGTAGGCATTGATATATTTTCAATGTCTTTAATGTTTTTTGCTGCACTTTCAATTTTTACAAGATACATTTCACCGGGGCGATTGATTATCCCTGCACCATCATTTTTTAGATTCTCACGCAGAGCAGATTCTAACTCTGATATAGAAATGCCAAGCTTTGCCATATCATGAAAATCTGGAATCACAACATAAGCCTTTGCAAAGCCGCCATAGCTACTCACATCGGCTACACCCTTAATACTTCTTAGGGCTGGGCGGATAGTAAAGTCAAGCAGCTGCCTTTTTTCAGTTTCTGTAATATTGCCTTCAATGGTAAACATATACATATCACTCAAAGGCGTTACAATCGGGGCTAAACCACCACTCACACCTGCTGGTAATTCAGACATAGCAGTGCTTAATCTCTCACTCACCATTTGCCTTGCGATATTCATATTTACAGAATCTTCAAAGTTAATGGTAATATCAGCAATGGCATATTTACTTGTGCTTCTTAGTGAAGTCTGCCCTTGTAATCCTAGCAGTTCAAGCTCTAAAGGTCGCACGACACGATTTTCTACTTCTTCAGGGGAAGCCCCGGGCATTTTCATAATGATTTTTACTTGCGTAGAGCTTACATCAGGGAAAGCATCGATTGGGATTCTCACAAAGCTAAACACACCATAGGCGAGTAAAAGACATGCAAGGATTGTAACGATAATCTTTTGTCGCAAAGAAAATTCAATGATTTTTGTAAGCATATCCAGCCACTCCCTTATATATACACTGAAGTATTAAGCAAAAAAATCTTGGCAAATCCTGCTATACAATTAATGACCATTGCCATCACTCCCATCTTCACCTAGTCCAGCCATAACACCTTTAAGTAAAACAAGTGAGCCTTTTGCCACTTTTGTGCCAACTTTTAATCCATCTCCCTCTACCACAGCTGCACCATCTCTCTCTTCCAAAATATTTATAGTAGTTGGTTGAAACCCATTCTCTACTTGAATAAATGCAAGATAGTCATTATCATATTTAATCCAGCAATCATTAGGTATCACAACCGCACTACCACCCACTGACCCTGCTACATAAATCTCTACTATCTCACCGACTTTAAAGCCCTTTGCCTCCACTCTTGCTACCGCACTAATGGTATTTGTCTGCTTATCAATAACACTTGAAATACTCTCAATTATGCCTATTTTATCACCCTTATCATTAAATACAGAGAATCCCTGCTGCACGCTTTTAAGCCTATTTTGCGGCACTCTTATGCGTAAAAGCACATTGTCATTATCAGGCTTTGCTATCCTTATATAAGGCGTAAAAGCTGGAATCTTTTGTCCAATCTGTGTTGGCACAACGCTTAGTGTCCCGCTACCACTAGCGCGAACAAGAAAGCCATATTGCCCGCGTGGATTATCTGGATTAATACCAAAGATATTAAAAGATGATCGGATTTCATTCATTTTCAAGCGAAGCTCATTCATAGTAAGATAGCTTGTTTGATACGCTCTTTGTGAGATGACCCCTTGCCGTAATAAGTCTTTATCTTTCCTTTCTACTTCTTGTGCGATTTGGAATCTACTGCGAGTATTTTGCAGTGAAAAGTAAAGCTCACTCAAAGCATTTGAGCTAATCTCTACAATAGGCTCTCCCTTTTTCACACTCTCACCAGCCCTTTTATAGAGATTTACCACGACAACTTCAAGGCTTGAATTTTGCGTATAGCCATCTTTATCATCAAAATCTACCACTGCAGAGAAAGGCACACCCCCTTCATTTGAAGTGTTTTTAATGGTAAAGATTCCAACGCCCATTGCCTTCATTTCAGAATCTTTTAAGCTTATCGCTTCATATTTTGCTGTATCCGCATAAAGCGGTATAAAAAATATGCCAAACAACATAAAAAGATTCTGTAAAGTTTTATAAAAGTTTGCTTGTATCATGGCTTTTCCTTTCATCTTTTTAATCTATTTTTGTGAAACTCTCGCCTAAAGTCTCTTCTAAGAGTGCAACTATATCAATGTATTTTATCTGTGAATTGACAAGGGCAATTTGTGAATCTACAAATGCGTTTTCTTGTGTGATATACTCAAAAAGAGTAACCTGCTGTGCCTCATAGCCCAAGCGATTAAGCTCTGCTAAATGCTGCTTTGCTTGTGTGTTTTGCTTTGCAATGTCAATGTATTTTCTTTGCAGGGCTAATTCTTGCAGATATGCTTTTGCTTTAATAGCAATTTGCTTTTTTGTAATATTTGTCTTTGCTAACGCTCCAGATTCTAAAGCCATATATTTTGCTTTTAAATGCGATTGTTTCCTTGTAACAGGTAGGGGAATCGTAGTCTGCAAAGATGGATTATAGCTTGAGAGTGAGTGATTAATCCCTATGCCTACCTCTAAATTTCCCCATAGATTCTGTCCCTCATACTTTGCTAGAGATTTGTATTCTTTTGTTTGAGAATCTAGTATTTCAGTATAAAGTGAAGATTGAATCTTTTGGTCTAGCAAACTCTGCTGCATGTCGATAAATTGAAACTCTAAACCCTTTATAATAATCTCATTATGCTTTGTATCGCTATCATCATTTTCTATATTTTCTATGCTATGCAATTCCTTTTCAATAGCATATAGCATATTTGTATTATCTTTATTTGTTGAGATATGTGCGTAATGCTGTTTATCTAAACCCATAAACATAAAAAGATTTTTTTGTAACTCTAACAGCTCATTTCTCACCGCTACACTCGCCAGAGTAGAATCTAGATAAGCCACCTCAAAGCTTACATAATCTTTTCTACTGATACTCCCGCCCTCTAGCCTTTTTTTTGCGATATGAAGTAGCTTTAAAAAGTTTTCTTCCCTTTTAAGATAATAGCGATATTTCTCTTTTGTAGCCACATAGGTAAGATAAATGCGTTTTGCATTGATAAAGTTAAGATTTCTAAGCAGATTATGTGTCTTTTGATATTGCTCCCCTTTTGCTTGCAAGCTTTGTTTTAAAAGGGCATTTACCCACCAGAGTTTTGGTTTAGCAACGATTGCCATATCCCATTCTACCCCAGATTTATTGGTGTCTTTCGCTGTGTTTCCACTTGCCTCTATTGTAGGATATTCCCATGCAATACTTGATCTTCTCTCAGCCAGCATACTTTCAAATTGTGCTTTATTATCGATTAATGAAATTGCATTTTTATCAATAGCTTTTACAAAATCTTGCAACTCAAAAGTTTGTGCAAAAAGTGATATGTGATACACACAAAAAAAGCCAATCACATACATATATTTTCGTAGAAAACCCTGCGTTGTCTGCACTCATTCTCCCTTTGTGTTGTGCCTTAATCTGCTACTCTAAAATATTGAATTTATCCATAGAAAAAGTAATAAATCTCAAAAAATAAAGCTTTTATTTTAGTATAAAAAAGTTATCATTATATCATTTCACTAATATTTTACAAAAATTTTACATTAGAGTGAAACATACATTTTATAAAAAGCTGTAATTTTGTTATAGTTATACATAACTTTATATCTAGGATAGCTATGCCACTTTTTAAATGCAATTATCAAAGCATAAACACGCAAGGTGTGCGATACATCTTTGCTAAAAACACAGAGGAAGCAAAGCAAAAAATGTTGCAAAAAAATTTCCTTGTTACAAATATAAGCGAAGTTAGCCTTTTTATGCGATATGGTAATAAAACACAAGAACTTGAAAGGATTTTTTGGCAGCTTGGGTTTAGCTACACTTCGGGTTTGCATTTAATCTCTATTTTACAATCCATACAAAAAGAACTATATTTTAAGGAAAATGCGGCGTTATTGCAATCTATGATTCATGCACTAGAAAAAGGCGATACGCTTTCTAGTGCCTTGCAAAAGCATATAAATACTTGCGGGAGTCTTGTGGTAGCGTTATTTAGCATTGGTGAAAAGAGTGGATTTTTGCAAGAGACTTGTGAGTTATGTGCGAAAGAAATATCACAAAAAAATGCATATATACAAGCTTTGCGTAATGCTATGATTTACCCAATACTGCTTATTTTTAGCTTTTTATGTGTATTTTTTGCGCTTGCTTTTTTTGTGATTCCAGAGTTTGCTATTCTTTATAATGAATTGGGTGCGAATTTACCTTTTTTGACAGAGATTACTCTTAAAATATCTAGCTTTTTACAAAGTTATATATTTGAGATACTTGCTTGTATTCTAATTTTTATTATTTTTTGTTTTATATTTTTGAATAAAAAGTTAGTTAGAGATAGAATCTTATTGCATATTCCTTTCATTAATCATGTAGTAACTGATTATTGGCTTTATATATATTTTTTGGGGTTGCATTATTTTTTAAAAAGTAAAGTGCCATTTATGGATAGTATTGTGCAGTGTGAAAAATTGATACACAATAGCGTATTGCAACAAAAAATTTCCCACTTGAGATTTATGCTAGACAAAGGCATACCGCTAAGTCAAGCCCTAAATAGCATTGATATAAAAATCGCAAATATCGCATTACTACAAAGTGGGGAACAAAGCGGAATGCTAGATAAAGCCCTAGAATTGAATGCAAGATTCTATAAAGATAGATTCACACAATCCCTGCAAACTTTGCAAATACTCTCGCAACCTTTTGCAACAATTATTATGGGAATCCTAATCGCAGGACTTGCATATAGCATAGTAGCACCCATGTGGCAGCTTTTAGAAGTAGCGATTTAGATTCTATCTCATTTGCGTAGGCATTGGGTTTGGGGTGCAAAAAAAATGAATCTTAGATTTTATGAAATTAGTTTGGTGAGGAGTTTGTTTTATGCTTTAGCCTCCACTCCCATATATGTTGTATAAGTAGCTAAATGGATTGCAAGGTTTATTGACAAAGAGTGTGCCAATTATCTATTTCAACTTTTTCGATGTCGTTTTTAATCTTTGTTAAATGTGAGTTTGTAAGGGCTTTTACCACTTATACATTTTCCATTTACAAGTTTTCCTTTTTGAGCGGTGATTTGCCATAAAAGTTTATGTTCTGCTACATATTTCCCTTGCACGAGTTTATTTTGAAGGGTATAGTATTTTATGATTCCATTTGCCTTATCATCTAAGAATGGAATCTCAGCCACTAATTTTCCGTTTTCATAATACCATTTTTGCATACCTTGTTTTTTATTATTTGAGTATGTGATTACTAATTGAATGTTGCCATTTTTATAGTATTGTTTATAACTTCTGTGAAATTTATCATTTTTCCATGTTTCTGTTGCAAGCATGCCATTTTCATAATACCATTTTTCTATGCCTTCCTGTTTGTCATTTTTAAATGAAATTTCTTTTTCAATATTTCCATTTTCGAAATAATATTTCGCAAGACCCTCTCGTTTTCCATTTTTATACGGCATTTCATGCGACAAATTACCACTTTCGTAATATGTTCTATAAATACCATCAATATTCATGGAACCATTATATGGAATCTCATCACTAAGATTACCATTTTCATGGTATGTCCTCACAACACCTTTTACATCGCCGTTTTTGTATGGTGTTTCTTGTTGCAGTTGTCCGCTTGGATAATAATATTTTGAAATGCTCTCCTGCTTACCATTTTTAAATGTAGTTTCAAATCACAATTTACCATTTTCGTAATACCATTTTGCAACACCCTCCTGTTTATCATTTTTATAAGTTCGTTCTCCCATTATATTTCCACTAGCATAGTAGCTTTTTGCTTCACCCTCCTTTTTACCATTTTTATATGGGATTAACTCGTAACTACCATTATAATTATATATTTCTTTATACACACAGCCCTGCATTCTCTCTTCTTCTGTTATACAAGATTGTGCTTCTTTTTCTGTGTTGATTTCGTTATTTGTAGAATTGCTTATGGAATCATTTATAGAATCTTTTGTTTCACTACTTTTATTTGAATCTGTAGATTCATCACCATCACACATTTCGCTAACACCTGCTTTACATGCGTAGTAGTCGCCATTGCTTGAATCATGTATTCTATAAAAGTTTAGATAGAGTGTTGCATACTTCTTTATTTCCACTATTACAAAGCTTTGTTAAAAGTGTGTCATATCTCTTTAAACAACTCTCACCATAATCACACATTATCGCATCGCTTGCTACATCAGCATAGCTAAATATAGCTAAACTTAAAAATATTACTACTCTTTTCATATCAGTCCCTTTAAAATTAGAATCTCTTAAATTTGTTGTAATAATCTTGCTTGATAAGACTAAGACAACAAGATTCTATACAAACAAATAAAGCATATAGCAATTAATACTATAAGCTTAGAAGCTTTTGAAATCTTGCCATTTTGAGCTGTAGGCAAACAATCTTTTTAGATTTCATATTAGATATTTCGCTTCGCTCAATATGACAATTATTTAGAATCTAGCACATCAAAACACATTGCGAAAGTATCTTTGAGATAAAATCGTGGTTTTCAAATGCAAGGCAAAATAAAACCACTCAACGCAAACCTAGATTCCGGCAATTCTAGGATTTTTGATGAGAAATGTGGGCTGCAAGAAAAATTTCAAGGGAGTTACCTTAAAGGGTAATGACCGCAGAAATTTTTCGCCGCTCCCGCATTTATCGCAAAAAGCTGAATTGCCAAACCAAAGATACAAACGCAATTAGCTTTCATAGCTACTAGAGATAGCTCTAAGCCTCCCCACCGCCTTCTTAAACACTTCAATCGTATAATCAATCTCTTCACTTGTAGTAAATCTGCTTAAAGAGATTCTAATAGCTGTATGGGCTAACTCCTTATCCGCTCCAATGGCTACCATTACAGGATTTGCCTCTAAGTCTTCACTCGCACACGCACTGCCCGTTGATGCGGCAATCCCAGCCTTGTTTAAATCCCACAGCATAGCCTCGCCCTCAATGCCTCGCACACTGATGAGTGTCGTGTTTGGCACACGATTTTCCCTTGTGCCAACAACAAACACATCGGGAATCCCCAAAAGAGCATCTTCTAATCTATCTCTAAGCTTTCTAACTTGTGTAAGCTCAAAGTCTAGGTAGTCTGTGGTAAGCTTCATCGCCTCGCCCATACCGATGATATAAGGCACATTGAGTGTGCCAGAGCGTCTGCCCCGCATATGCTCTCCGCCGTGTAAAAGCGGGGTTAGCTCCACACCCTTCCTAATGTAAAGCCCACCAACGCCCTTTGGTCCGTGAAACTTATGCGCTGAAAAGCTTAGAAAATCCACATTTGCCTTTTTCACACTGACTGGAATCTTGCCGATAGCCTGCACCGCGTCAGTATGGAAAAGCACACCTTTTTGCCTGCATAATGCACCGATTTCTTCAATAGGGAAAATAAGCCCGGTCTCATTATTCGCCCACATTATGCTAACAAGTGCGGTATCTTCCCGCAAGGCTTCACGTACTTGCTCTGTGGTGATTGTGCCTTGTGCGTTAATAGGCAGATAGGTAACCTCAACACCTAAAGATTCTAAAAAGCTACAAGTTGCCCTAACTGCGGGGTGCTCCACCTCTGTGGTAACAATATGCTTCTTGCCCTTTTTCACAATCTCATCAAAATACACACCTTTAATCACCCAGTTATTTGACTCTGTCGCACAAGAAGTGATGATAACATCATCATTATCGTCCGCATCAATGCCCTTGTATAGCTTCTCTATTGCTTCAGCAATCGCTGGGTGCGTTTCTGTGCCGTATTTATGCAAACTATTTGGATTCCCAAACTTTTCGCAAAAATAAGGCTCCATCAATGCCTTAATGCTAGGGTCTAGCATTGTCGTGGCATTGTTGTCTAAATAAATCCTTTGCACTATTATCTCCTACTTTAAAATTTCACACAAAGAAATATAGCAAAAGTGTGTTATTTTATCTCGCAAAATCGGCAGTTTTTAGGAAATATATTTAAATGTGTAAAATATTTACACATTTAAATTATGTCTCATGTTTGTCGTTAATGTAATAGAGATTCTAAATAAATTTTGTATGGCATTACAAGGGATAAAATCAAGAATTATAGAATCTGTGTTAAAAAATCCTATAGTTGTATCTATGAATCTTTATTATGTAAAACCTTAGGTAGTGTAATGCCCTTTTGTCCTTGATATTTGCCTTTTTTGTCTTTATAGCTTATCTCGCAAGGCGAATCGCCCTCTAAAAATAATACTTGGGCTATGCCTTCATTGGCATAAATCTTTGCTGGAAGTGGCGTTGTATTTGAAATCTCAATAGTGATATGCCCCTCAAACTCTGGCTCAAAAGGCGTAACATTCACAATTATCCCACACCTTGCATAAGTGCTTTTGCCAAGACAGATAGCAAGCACATTGCGTGGCATTCTAAAGTATTCTATCGTGCGTGCAAGGGCAAAAGAGTTTGGCGGCACAAGGCAGTAGCCCTTTTCACTTGCATCGACTTCTACAACATTGCGTTCATCAAAGCTTTTAGGATCAACCAAAGTCGCACCGATATTTGTAAAAATCATAAATTCACTACCCACGCGAATGTCATATCCATAGCTTGATAGCCCATAACTTACGATATTTTGCCCCACTTGCTTTTCACAAAATGGCTCAATCATACCCTTTTTACTCATCTCTTTAATCCACAAATCAGACTTTAAACCCATGATAACCTACCCATCAAAAATACCAAAGAATTATAGCAAAAACAAATCTCATTCACTCTCAAAATGTGAAAAATCAAGTAAGATATAACGCAATGGAATCTGCAAGGAAAAAATCATTCGCATAGATTCTATTATTTGCCTCATAGCATAAATTACTCTCAATCACATATTTTAGCTTTGCTTGATTTAGCAGACTTTTTTCTACACCGATTTCACTTCTAAAACCCATGAAAATAGACTCAAAATCGAGATCATTTTGACTTAATGCTTCTTCTTTTCTTTGAAGTGGATTAGTGATATATTGCTCTAAGTTTGGGGTAGCAAAATAACGCACAGAATCTACTCTACCAACAGAACTCGCTCCAACGCCAAGATAAGATTTTCCTTGCCAATAGCCTAAATTATGCCTGCATTTATTTTTATATGAAAAATTTGATACTTCATATTGCCTAAAACCTTTTTTTTGTAAAAAATCACGCACAAGCACACCAAAACTCTCCCTAGATTGCAGGGAATAAGCCTTTCTATCGCCAAAACGAGAGTTAGAATCTATGCTTAAACTATATGCAGAAAGATGGCTAATAGGCAGTTTTAGGGCAGATTCTAACTCATATTCTATGCGTTTGTTTGTATCAAGTTTGCAATCATAGATTAAATCAAGGCTGATATTTTCAATATGCTTATAAGCAATGTCAAACGCCCTACAAATATCATCATAGCTATGCACTCGCTCAAGCATTTGCAGTTTATCATCATAGAAGCTTTGCACCCCAATGCTTAATCGATTCGACCCAAGCCCCTTTATCTCACTAAGCCAAGAGTGTGTAATTAAGTTTGGATTCATCTCAAAAGTAATCTCACAATCACTCGCACATAAGGGCGTTAAAAGCGTAAATATCTCTCTATAATGTTTAGAATCTACAAAGTTTGGTGTGCCACCGCCAACAAAAATGCTTGTAATCTTTTTTACGCTAAAATGCTTTAATGTGTGCTTTATATCCTTTAGTAATGCTTGAAAATATGGCGTAATCATATTCTCTTTATTGACTTGTGAGAAAAATGCACAATACCCACATTTAGAATCACAAAATGGAATGTGTATATATAAAAGCAAAGAAATCCTTTTTATATGTGAGTTGTAAAATCTAAAGATATGCAAATGCTTCTATCTTAAGATTCTAAAACGCTCAATCATTTAGAATCTAGCTATGATATAAAGTATCAATCAATTCACCTTGTTTTAAAAAAAAGTAGTGATCACCATCTAAAACATGTGTTTTTGCTTGTGGCATGAGAGAGCAAATTATGTGAAACGCACTTAATGGTGTAGCACTATCGTCTTTACCCCAAAAGATTGTAGCCTTGTGTTTGAAAGCCTTATAATACGGGGCGTAGTCTTCCTGCACGACTTGCTTAAAGACTTCATACATTATAGGACTTAGCTCTTTTGCATCATCTGCCCTTAGGGCGTTTATATTTAAAGGCAGCTTTTTTAGCACCTTTGCGGTTGCTATTTTAAATCTTACTTTGAGTGGTTTTGGCAGTAAGATTCCAGCACTACTAAGCAAAATAATTTCAGAATCTAGCAATAAGGCTATCTTACCGCCAAAGCTGTGTCCAGCGATTATGCGATTTTCTTTAGCAATATTGCATGCTTGTAGAAAGAGTGAAATAATATTTGCATAATCTTGTGTAGTTAAAAAGACTTCATTAGGACTTGCACCAAATCCGGGCAAATCAATATAAAGATGATTGTAGTTACAAAAAACTTTATTAAATGCTAATGCCATAAGCTCCTTATTACTTCCCCAGCCATGTAGAAATATGATATATTTTTCTGCGTTATTATCTATCATGTTATAGGCGATATGAAACTTATTATTATGATATAGAATCTCTTTTGCTGCCATAAATACTCCATTAATCTAAAAGGTTAATTTTAATATAAAAACATTTTTTCTATCTATTTTTTTGTATAATTATGCTTTTTATTTTTTGAAAAAGGCAATAAACATGACAGAACCAATGAGTAAATATGGATTTAATAAACTAACACAAGAATTAAAAGACTTAAAAGAAGTGCAAAGACCAAAAGTAGCCCAAGAAATAGATATAGCCCGCTCTCATGGAGATTTGAAAGAAAATGCCGAATATCATGCTGCAAAAGAAAAACAAGCATTTATTGAATTTAAGATTAATGAACTAAGTAAAATGCTATCAAACGCACAAGTCATTGACCCATCAACCCTGCCGCATGATAAAGTGAGCTTTGGTAGCACTATAACTATTCTTAATCTTAATACAGATAAGGAAGTCGTCTATACGATTGTAGGCACAACTGAAAGTAATCCTTCAAAAGGGCTTATATCCTTTAACTCACCATTAGCAAAAGAATTGATAGGTAAAGAAGAGGGTGATGAGGTGATTATAAATCTACCAGCAGGTGAGACTGAATTTGAGATTCTAAAGATTGAGTATAAACCTATTAGCTTTGAGTAGTTGAGTTAGGAATAAAGAATTTAATCGCTTATAGTATAATATTTGTTTTATTTTTAGAAAGCATAAAGGAAAGATATGTTTCATGCGACAACGATTTTAGGGTATGTTGGACAAAAAGATGGTAAGCCCTATGGTGTGATTGGCGGAGATGGGCAGGTGAGCTTTGGTAACTGCGTGATGAAAGGCAATGCGACAAAAATCCGCTCTCTTTATAATGGCAAGATTCTAAGTGGTTTTGCTGGAAGCACAGCTGATGCCTTTAGCCTTTTTGATATGTTTGAGAGAATCTTGGAGGGTAAAAAGGGCGATTTATTAAAATCTGTAATGGAGTTTAGCAAAGAATGGCGTAAAGATAAATATCTAAGAAGACTTGAAGCCATGATGATAGTCCTAAATGCTACACATATTTATGTGCTAAGTGGCACAGGTGATGTCGTAGAGCCAGAAGATGGCAAGATAGCAGCCATTGGCAGTGGTGGAAACTATGCTTTAAGTGCGGCTAGGGCTTTAGATAAATTTAGCGATATAGCACCAAAAGATCTAGTTTTAGAATCCTTAAAAATTGCTGGAGAGATTTGCATTTATACAAATACAAATATTAAATTATTGGAGATTACAGAATGAACGAATTAATTATCACACAAACGCCACGAGAGATTGTATCCTATCTTGATGGCTACATTATCGGACAAAAGGACGCAAAAAAGGCAGTCGCCATAGCCCTTAGAAATAGATATAGAAGACTACAATTACCAAAAGAAATGCAAGATGAGGTAACGCCGAAAAATATCCTTATGATTGGCTCTACTGGTGTGGGTAAAACAGAGATTGCAAGGCGTATGGCAAAGCTTATGGGGCTGCCGTTTGTGAAAGTTGAAGCAAGTAAATATACTGAAGTGGGCTTTGTTGGTCGTGATGTAGAATCTATGGTAAGAGATTTGGTCAATGCAAGTGTAAATCTATTGCAAAGTAAGCAAAAAGAAGATTCTGCTGATAAAATAGATGACTATATCCTTAATAGAATCACACAAAAGCTATTACCGCCCTTGCCAGCAGGTGTTACCGAGCAGAAAAAGCAAGAATATGATATAAGCTTTGAGAAAATGAAAGAGCGTGTAAAAAGTGGGGCAATGGATGATACAAAAATAATGATTGAGATTGCCAAGCAAGAAGAAAAGATTGATGAAAACCTGCCAGCAGAAATTATAAAAGTGCAAGAATCTTTAATCAAAGCCTTAAACATGAAAGGCGATAAAATCAAAAAAGAAATCACAATTAAGGAAGCAAAAGAGCTGTTACGCCCAGAGGCACAAAATGCTGTGCTAGATTCTGATATGATTAAAACTGATGCATTGAAACTTGCGGAGCAAAGCGGTATAATTTTTATCGATGAGATTGATAAAATCGCAGTTGCCTCAAAAGATTCTAGCAAACAAGACCCGAGTAAAGAGGGCGTGCAAAGGGATTTATTACCCATTGTTGAAGGCAGTGTGGTGCAAACTCGCTATGGACAGATTAAAACCGATCATATTCTATTTATCGCTGCAGGGGCATTTCATTTTAGTAAGCCAAGCGATCTTATCCCAGAATTGCAGGGGAGATTCCCATTGCGTGTGGAATTGCAAGTGCTTGATGAAGAAGCACTCTATCAGATTCTAACACAGACAAAAAACTCAATTATAAGGCAATATGAGGCATTGCTATCAGTCGAGGGCATTACCTTGAAATTTGAAGATTCTGCATTAAGGGCATTAAGCAGATTATCCTTTCATGCAAATGAAAAGACTGAAGATATCGGGGCTAGAAGACTGCATACTACAATTGAGAGAGTGCTAGAAGATATTAGCTTTTGTGCGGAAGATTATAAGGGGCAGGAAGTGGTTATTACAGAATCTCTTGTAGAAGAAAAGCTTAAAGATTTAGTAGAAAATGTGGATTTAGCTAGATATATTTTGTAGAATCTGCTGGGTTAGGATAGCGTATTTTAAATGTGTTATGTAGGATTTAAGATCCTACAATAAGTTGTCATGTTGAGCGTAGCGAAACATCTAGTATGGAATCCAAAAAAAGATATTTCGTGCTTACGCACTCGCACGAGCAAAGCTCTTGCCCACACTTGCAAATATGACAAGAATTTTAGATTCTATGGGATTGATGTATAAAAAGAGTTCGTATTAAAACAAGCTATTTTTATCATATAGAATCTCATCATATAGATTTTGAATTTCATAGGATATTAAGCAAGAAATTGATACAATTACAGCTTTTAAAGGAGCAAATATATGGATAATTTACTAGACAATACGATAATTAAACCTGTTCGCATTGATGATTCTATAAAAGAGAGTTATCTTGACTATTCTATGAGTGTTATTGTCGGTAGAGCTTTGCCTAATGCAAGAGATGGATTAAAGCCTGTGCATAGACGAATACTTTATGCGATGAAGCATAATCTAGGACTTACAAGTAATGCGAAATATAAAAAGTGCGCTAAGATTGTGGGGGAAGTAATGGGTAACTATCACCCGCATGGTGATACCGCAATTTATGATGCACTTGTGAGAATGGCACAAGATTTTTCTATGCGTTTAGAGTTAGTCGATGGACAAGGTAACTTTGGGTCTATTGATGGCGATAAAGCCGCTGCTATGCGTTATACTGAAGCAAAGATGACAAAAGTCGGCGAAAGCATGCTATTTGATATAGAAAAAGACACGGTAGATTTTGTCCCAAACTATGATGGCTCTGAAAAAGAACCAGCGATACTGCCGACTAGATTCCCAAATTTGCTTGTAAATGGCTCTAATGGTATCGCTGTAGGTATGGCGACTTCTATCCCACCACATAGACTTGATGAAGTAGTCGATGCCCTAATTTATAGAATCAATAATCCACAAAGCGAGATTGAAGATATACTGCCCTTAATCGAGGGACCAGACTTTCCAACAGGCGGCATTATACATGGTAGGCAGGGCATTATTGAAGCCTACAAGACAGGACGCGGTAGGATTAAGATTCGAGCAAAAGTGCATGTAGAAAAAACTAAAACAAAAGATGTTATCGTAGTCGATGAGATTCCATATCAAGTGAATAAAGCAAGGCTTTTTGAGCAAATTGACACATTAGCAAAGGATAAAGTGGTAGAAGGTATAGCTGAAGTGAGAGATGAGTCCGATAAAGATGGTATGAGACTAGTTATCGAGCTAAAACGGGAAGCTATGAGTGAAATCGTGCTAAATCATCTCTATAAATCCAGTGCTATGGAGACTACTTTTGGGATTATACTACTTGCTATTGAGGGCAGAGAACCAAAGATATTTACACTTTTAGAATTGCTTGATATTTTTATCTCTCATAGAAAAACGATAGTTATCCGCCGCATTATATTTGAGCTAGAGAAAGCAAGGGCTAGAGTGCATATTTTAGAGGGATATAGAATCGCCCTTGAAAATATCGATGAGATTGTAGCCCTTATCCGTGCAAGTGAGAATCCAGAAAAAGCACAAAGTGAGCTTATGAGTCGCTTTAGCCTTACAGAGATTCAGAGTAAAGCAATACTAGAAATGCGATTGCAACGCTTAACAGGACTAGAGCGAGATAAGATAGAGAATGAATACAGGGAGCTTGTAGCCCTTATCGCTGAATTAGAATCTATTCTAAGAAGTGAAGATAAGATTAATGGCGTGATTAAAGAAGAGTTGCTAGAAGTGCAGAAGCAATTCTCAAGCCCTAGAAGAACGCTTATTGAAGAAAATTATGATGCTATTGATATAGAGGACTTAATCCCAAATGAAGCAGTCGTTGTAACCATGAGTCATAGGGGCTATGTGAAGCGAGTCTTGCTAAAAACTTATGAAAAACAGCATCGTGGTGGTAAAGGCAAAATCAGCGGCAATACGCATGATGATGACTTTATACAATCTTTCTTTGTAGCAAATACGCATGATACCATTATGTTTATCACAAATCGCGGACAGCTTTACTGGCTAAAAGTGTATAGAATCCCAGAAGCAGGCAGAACTGCAATCGGTAAAGCAGTGGTAAATCTCATAGGCTTACAAGATGGTGAAAAGATTATGACGACCATTACTACAAGTGATTTTAATGAAGATAAATCGCTTGTATTCTTCACAAAAAATGGCATTGTAAAACGCACAAATTTAAGCGAATATAAAAATATCCGCAATAATGGTGTAAGGGCAATAAATCTTGATGAAGATGATGAACTCATCAGTGCTAGCATTATAGATTCTAGTGTGAAAGAGCTTTTCATTGCTACAAAAGAGGGGCAGTGTATCCGCTTTGCCGCAGATTCTATACGCGATATTGGCAGGGTTGCTAGGGGCGTTATTGGCATTAAATTTAAAGTAGCAAATGATAGCGTTATCGCGGCGACAACGATTAAAGGCGATGAAGATAAGCTATTAAGCATTAGTGAATTAGGCATTGGTAAGCAGACATTAGCGGGGAGTTATAGCACGATTAATCGTGGTGGAAAAGGTGTCATTGCTATGAAGCTTACAAATAAAACGGGCAAACTTGTGAGTGTTTTAAGTGTGAATGATTCTAATATGGATTTAATGGTGCTAACCACTTCAGGTAAAATGATACGCGTGCCTTTAGAATCTATAAGGGAAGCAGGACGCAATACAAGCGGTGTAAAAATCGTTAGTCTTGGGAATAAGGATAAAGTAGCATTTGCAAGTATTTGTAATAAAGAAGAGAGTGAAGAAGACAGCGAATCTAGCACGGGACCAACACTTAATTTTCCAGAATGACTATAAGATTCTAAACACAGGATTTAAGAATGAACTTTTTTAGCGAAACACAAAATACAATCAATGAAGATATTTTTTTAGAAAACTACAACAAAGCCCTTGCGGCATTAACACAATGCCAAAGCAGTAAGAATATAAACTCATGCTTTACATGCAGCATGCTTTTTGATTGCACGATACGAGAGCAATATGTAAGTGCTACTTATGAAAGCATGAGTAAAGGCGAGGAAGGGGCATTTGACTTTAATTAAATTTATTCTAAGAATGAGTTAGAATCTAGTTTTTAAAGATTTTTATATCTTTATTTTGTGTTATCTTTATCAAAGGCTATAAGCATTATTTTTCATATCTTTAAATTAAGACTATTAGCATGAAGATGTAAAGCCGCGAGATTTCATACAAGCAATACAAACTAAATAAGTTTCCATCAATAGCAAGTCTATTGCTTTGTTATGTCATATTCACATTTATAACGGTTTAATAAGATTCTATCTTGTGCGCCAAATACATTTGCTATTGCCTCTAGCATGGAATCCGCCTTCTCATCATCTGCCATTGCTTTGATTTTCATTGTTGGAGTGTGCAGAAACTCATTAAATGTGCTATGCAATAATTTCTCAACATTCTCTCTCAAAGCTTCTGGGATAAAGCCTTTTTTAATCGCACGATTAATCTCTTTATAACTTGCAAGTTTTGCTTGTTCTCTCATCGCCTTAATTACAGGATTTACGCCAAGCCCAGATAGCCAATGCTCAAAATCAAGCACAAACTGCCCGACTATACCCATCGCCATTTTTGCGCTCTCTTTTCTTGCGTTAATGTGTGTAGCTGCTTTGCTTTTTAAACTATCCACATCAATCACTTCTATATTATCATAGCCTAAAGCCTGCAATTTAGCAGTGTCAAATGAGAGATTTCTAGGCATTGAGAGATCAAAAAATATGCGTTTTTTCTCCACTTTTTCTAGCATTTCATGCGTTACAATCACACCACCTGCCACCGCAAACAAGATAACATCATACTCATTTATATGTGTTTGCAATAGGGTAAAATCAAGCAAAGAAACATGTTCTAAATTATGTGTTTGTAGCAACTCTTGCGCCTTTATTTTTGTGCGATTACAAAGTGTGAGATTTACATTATGTTTTGCTAGATTCTTAAGACATAAAAGCCCCATTTCACCAACACCTACAACTAGAATCTTTGCATTTTTAAGCGTATTGTCTAAATATTCAAGTCCAAGATTCACAGCGATTGAAGCAACTGATACGGGATTTTTAGAAATATCTGTAAGCGTTCTCACTTGTGCAGCACATCGAAAGGCAAAATGCAGTAGCCTTGTGAGTGCTTTCGCACATAGATTGTTATCATAGCTTAGTTTATATGCGGCTTTCATCTGTCCGCTAATCTGCGTCTCACCAATAACTACCGACATAAGAGAGCTTGCTACACTGAATACATGATGCACCGCATGGCTTTGCAATGCAATATGTGCGTTATCCTGCAAAATATCCCTATCAATGCCCTTAAAATTTGCAAGTTTTGCGATAATTTCATGGCAGATTGTTAGAGCGTGATAGTTAGAATCCCGATTGCCATTACTTTCTAAAATAGCTTTATCTTGACAAGAAGTTGCATGAAGTGCTTTATCATGTCTTAAATGGTAATGATTAGATTCTGTAGTCTTAATCTCATTTTGTGTTACAATGAGATCTTTAGAATCTTTTGTTGCTATACCTTGCAAATACACATAGATTTCACATCTATTGCAAGTCGCAAGCAGCATAGATTCTAGGATACCATCGATATTATTTAGTTGTTTAAGTAGCGTAATGGTATCAGTATCATCAAAGTGCAACTTCTCTCGCAAAGCCACACCCACATTTTTATGCGAAAAGCTTATAACCGCATACATCATATCCCTTTCATTAAAAATCTCGCTCAATCATAGCTTGTATAATGGCATAGAGTTTTTGATTATTCAGCATAGAAGCGATATGTAATGCCTTGTTGCCATACTCCAATGCCTTCTCTCGTGCTTTCTGCAATGGGGAATCTAGTAGCAAATCTTTTAGTTCTTGTGCGTCTTTTGCGTTTAAGTCTTGTTTAAAGAGTGATTTTAACCACGCTTTTTTTTCTTTTGGGAGTGCATGATAAAGGTAGATATAAGGAAGTGTTGTCTTACCTGATTTAAAGTCGCTTAAAGCAGGTTTGCCAAGCTTTGTGCTATCTTGTGTAATGTCTAAAATATCATCTATGATTTGAAATGCCATGCCAAGATTAAAACCATAATCATAGTAGAGTTTGTGTATATCTTTGTTAGAATCTAGATTTTGCGTTGTCTCTTTACTAAAGAAACTGCAGCTTTGCCTTGTTTTGATACTTTTTACAGATTTTGTGGTGTCGGCTCGCTCACTTACCTTTAGGTAACTCCCTTCACCTCCCCCTTGAGAGCCACAAAACGAAGTTTCTTTAGAAAAATCACTCAAAGATACTTCCGCAGGGTCTTTATCCATATTCCCACTAGAATCTAGTTTCTTGTCATTTTGAGCCATAGGCGAAAAATCTTTTTTAGATTCCATACTAGATATTTCGCTACGCTCAATATGACAATTTGTAGCAAATTCCAATCCCCTCGCATTTTCTCCACTAGATTCCATATTTTTAGAATTTAGCAATTCCACTTCACTCTTTAGCAACGCCGCACATTCGGCACTTGCAGCAATCAAACTCGCACTTTTATGTCCTATCATGCTAAGATATTTTTCTTCATATTCATTAAAGCTTTGTTCTAGATTCACATCTTCTAGCTCACCAACGCTTAATTCTACAACGCTTTTTGATAGCGATTGTGCTATGCTTTTTGGAAAATGTGAGAGTTCAAAAAACGCACGAGAATAGAGAATGTCTCCTAACATAATCGCATTTTTATTGCCAAATTGTGCGTTAAGGCTAGGCTTCCCACGCCTTAAATCACTCGAATCTATCACATCATCATGCAATAATGACGCACTTTGTATAAGCTCAATAATCGCACAAAGCCGATATGCCTCATCGCTATCAACAACGCTTAACACAAGCTTAGATCGAAGCATTTTCCCGCTTTCTAAATGCTTATACAAAGTAAGCGCTTCATCGCTATTAATATCTGCAATCATCTCTGTGGCAAGCTTTGCAATCCTATCAAGCTCCATTATATTCCTTTATATGTGTGCCATGTTTTTAAAATTCTAAATGCAAACTATTATTTTAACATGAAAAAGGCTATTTTTGATAATTTAGATTCTAAAGCTATGTGTTTTATTTGTTTAAAAAAGATGAACATTTCTAAATGTCGAAATTAAATTTTATTAATTATTATGACTTGCAAATCGAGGTGTCTAGAGAATCTAAAATTATAACACCAATTACTAGTTTAACTGCTCTTAATATTTGTGAAACATGTTAAAACAAGCATCAAGAATAAACATCACATGGTTTTATTTAAGATCCATGTGGTATGGACAGCGTTTTCTCTTGATGTTTTTATGAAATCTTAACTCTATTTCTTAATATTTGTTTTCAAAGTCCCAATACCTTGTATTTCACATACGACTTCATCACCTGCTTTTAAAAACTTAGGTGGTGTAAATCCCATGCCAACGCCACTTGGAGTCCCCATAGATATGATACTACCCACCTTTAGTGTAAAATATGAGGATAATTCAGCAATGACATGTGGCACATCAAAAATTAGCTTAGAAGTATTGCTATTTTGCCGCAACTCACCATTCACATAACTTTTAATATCAAGGTTTGTAATATCCAAATCATCACGCAAAACAATACATGGACCCATAGGGAACGCACCCTCTAGACTTTTACCTGCATACCATTGCTTATGCTTTTGCTGCAAATCCCTTGCTGAAATATCATTGCCTATCGTGTATCCAAATACAAAATCGAGTGCATTTTCTCTTGTTGCATGGCGACAATCCTTGCCGATGATTACCACAAGTTCGACTTCATAATCTAGCTGACTTGTATTATTTGTGATGAAAAAATCACCATTTGGTGCGTTGCATTCATTAATGCGTTTGCTAAAATAGACTGCCTCTTCGCGTTTGCCATCGAATGCTTCATTCTTAAAACGCATAGATTCTACTGCATGTTCCATGTAATTAATGCCAAGACAGATAACATCTTGCATTGGCGTTTTAATAGGTGCGAGTAGCGTTATATCGCTAAGTGGTATGAGTGGATTTGGCTTATTTAGATATTGCTTGAAGCTGTCATAATGCACGATAAAATCGTTCATATTATTGCTTATATCAAGCGGCATAACCATTGTATCATTCTCACATAAGATTCCCAGAAACTCAATGCCTTTATCTAAGAATCTTACAAGCTTACCATGTAATTCCATTCTTTATCCTTTTATGATTTATTGCATACTTTTAATGATAGCATATAAGTGAGTAGTATTATTGTATAGTCAAGTCTTTTTGGAATTTCTTGTGTGCGAATGCAGACACAATATATTCAAATATTTGTTATTAATTATTTACAAGAAAACTGCTAAATCATGAAAAAAATGGAGAAGGGATAGCTAGAATCATAAAGTATCGCAGTTAAATGAGTTTATTAATATCTAACAAAAAATGGCCGGGAGAGAGGGATTCGAACCCCCGGAGGTGTGACCCTCAACGGTTTTCAAGACCGCCGCTTTCGACCACTCAGCCATCTCCCGCATATTCTAAAACATAGCAAACACTTTTTATGGAGGCGACACTCGGATTCGAACCGAGGAATCAAAGCTTTGCAGGCTCATGCCTTACCACTTGGCTATGTCGCCGATTATCTCATACATACAAAAGTGGTGCCCAAGACCGGACTCGAACCGGTACGGACTAGGTCCGAGGGATTTTAAGTCCCTTGTGTCTACCATTTCCACCACCTGGGCAAACAAGTCTATGATGACAAAAAGCCATCATAGACCCTCCAGTCATACTTTCAAATAATAAAGGGGTATATTAGTTACCCTTTACGATAGTGGTGTATTGACCATACAGACCAAGATAATTTTTAGCCTCTTGATCTATAAGCTTGATATCAGTGATACCACCAGCTTTAGCGGCAGCCTCCACAGAACAATCACCCAAAGCCACAAGACTTAAAATGCTTGTGCATGTAGCTGTGCCCTCTTTAGAATACTTAGCACTATCACCACCAACACCTTGTTTTACGCCTGTATATAAAGAACCCATAGGATATGGTGCAGCACAACCACTAATCAACAACGAACCAGCTAATAAAGAAGCAACTAACAACCCTTTTTTTCATCATCTTATCCTTACAAAAAAATTAACAAAAATGGAGCGGGAAACGGGGATCGAACCCGCGGCCCCAACCTTGGCAAGGTTGTGCTCTACCACTGAGCTATTCCCGCAAAACAAATGAGAGTGAAGAATTATAACATAAAAAACGATATTTTACAAAAAAATGTAAAATGGTGCGGAAGAGAGGAATCGAACCTCCATGCCTTGCGGCGCTAGATCCTAAGTCTAGTGCGTCTGCCAATTTCGCCACTTCCGCATAAAAACAAAGTGAGATTATACCGCAATAAACTTAAAATAAAATAAAATTTCTAGTAATTATTTGATTTTAATGCGGAATAAGATTGACACTTCTTTTTGTGTGAGTATAAATTTTTTAAATATATCGTGCGTAGAAAACACGAATTTATGTTTGACTCTGAAAATGATATGAAAGATTAAGTATAAAGTCATATTGGGCTGATAAGCTGTGTCGGTCTTACATAAAAGACTATTGAGACGACTTTGCGTTACAAATCATCTCTCTTTTCATAGGACTTATGCTATAATCCAAACATTGTTTCAAAAATAGTGGTAAGAAAAACATGGTAAATAGAATATATTGTGCGACACAAGATGGACTAAATTCTAAAATCATTGAAGTTGAGGCGACTTTTACGCGTGGATTACCTACCTTTAATATCACAGGGCTTGCTTCAAGCTCTATTAAGGAATCTCAACACCGCGTTACAAGCGCACTTGCTAATCTTTCCATGGATTTTCCACCGCTAAAGCTAACCATCAATCTCTCACCTTCAGATTTACCAAAAAATGGCAGCCATTTTGACTTACCTATCGCACTTTTGATAGCTGCGAGTAAAGAGAGTATTGTGCTTGATTCATGGTTTGCCTTTGGTGAGTTAGGGCTATCTGGTGTGATAAAAAATGTGCCCTTAATCTATCCTATGCTGCTTGATATTTCCCTGCAAAAGCCAAACGCAAAGGTTATTTTACCAAGTGAGGCAAGGGCGCTTTATAGCAAGATTCCAAATCTGTCTATGTATTTTGCTAATGATATATTAGAGGCTCTTGAGATTCTAAGGGGGAATATAGCACAAGCAGACACAAGCAGCGATTTTGAGTTTAAATCCTTTAAGATTAATGATATGCCATTTTATTATGACACCTCTTTTGAGCTAGATTTTGCTGATGTGAAAAGTCAGGAAAGAGCGGTCAAAGCGGCATTAATTGCTGCATGTGGATTCCATAATATCTTGTTTGAAGGGAGTCCGGGCTGTGGTAAAAGTATGATTGCAAAGCGTATGCAATACATTCTCCCGCCACTTAGTCTAAAAGAGATGATAGAGAGTGTAAAATTGCAAGCATATAACGAACAAACACTATGCTATAAGCCCATAAGGAGTTTTCGATCGCCCCATCAAAGCGCATCAAAAGCTAGTATTCTAGGCAGTGCGACGCACCTTAAGGTAAATCCGGGCGAGATCGCCCTAGCACATAATGGCATTATATTTTTTGATGAATTGCCCTATTTCAAGCGAGATATTTTAGAATCTTTGCGAGAGCCACTTGAGAATAATCAGTTGGCTATCTCAAGGGTGCATTCAAAAGTGATATATGATACTTCATTTCTCTTTATCGGTGCGATGAACCCTTGCCCTTGTGGGAATCTACTCTCACCCACAAAAGAGTGTCGATGCAAGGATTCTGAAATTAGAAGCTATCGAAATAATCTAAGTGAGCCATTTTTAGACAGAATAGACCTTTATATACAAATGCAAGAGCATATAGATACACCAAAACAAACTAGCGTTATAGAATCTAAAGATATGCAAAAAATTGTCTTTAGCGTATTTAAACGCCAAGTTGAGCGAGGGCAAATGGATACAAAGGGAAATATTATCTTTAATGGTAAGCTATCGCCTTTGCAAGTGGAGCAATACTGCCCACTTAGCCTAGAGTGCAAGAATCTTTTAGACCAAGCAAAAGCAAGGTTTAATCTAAGCTATCGGGGCGAACAAAAGATAAGAAAAGTCGCTAGAACACTTGCTGATATGCAAGATTCTAATAATATACAAAAAGAGCATATTTTAGAAGCCCTAAGCTATCGTAAGGTGTGAGTGATTCTAGTGATATTAAAAACATATTTAGGTTTTAGTATAATTCTAATGCGTTTAAAGAAGAAAGGCTTTAAGTGGTTATCGGTAATTTTCATTATATTCATATAGGCCATGTATAGTTTTATGCAGTCTTTAATCAATCTTACAATCCCTCCCTATTTCAGTTCCTACAAGGCATCAACATAACCCATATAACACATTTAATAATCTTGCATTGCTTTATAACTCCATATTGTTTACACGTGTTTCAACCTTTTAGTGAGTCTTAAACAATGTTGTGAGTGTCAGATGTATTATTTGTTTTTTTGTTTCTTGGTGTTAGATTTAAGTTAATTAATTGGGGCTTTATACTTTAATGGCTACATACATATCAACATTAAGTGATACAAAGTTAAGCCGATATACAAATATGTAAATATACATAATAACCTTTCAAAATCCATTATTACAGCATTATTCATTGAAAGACTTTATGGTGTTATTAGTAAGTGTTGGCGTGTGATACATTATTGCCATCAGCGACATGATTAAACATTGTGTATAATACCCGCATACATTATATTTGCAAAGTTATCATTCAATATTAAAATCCACATGCAGTAAGCTTATTTGCATTATTAACTTCCGTTAAATCATTCCTATTAGCTAAAATGATTTTATTTAGCAGACAACCAATCTCTAGTGTCTTACGGAGATGTAAGATGGATACTATCGGTAATTTTTCTATACAAACTGCAAAAAATAGTGTAGAATTACGACTTGCATAATTTTTAGATATTATGTGCTACATTATAAATCGCTTAAAGCGTAAGATTTGATATTTGAAAGTAAGGAGAAAGACATGAATAACATGATGAAAAAAGGACTGCTAACATGTGCAATATCGCTTGGTGCAGCACAAGGGTTAATGGCAAGCAAGATAGATTTAACGACGCATGGTAGGCTTAGTGCTGGTTTCTTTGGGTATAGTGCGCCAAAAAATGGCTCAAGTAATTTCAATAACCTTGGTTTAAACGCTTATGTAAAAGCTGACTTTGGTTTAAATGAAAATTGGAATGTAGGTATGGGTGCGGCTGGCATTTGGAATGTGTTAAGCATTTTCCCCATAGATAACAATCTTTTGCCTTATACTTCAAATGGTGATGTCGCAGATATCTACATGGTGTATAAAAAGAATGGATTAAAGGTTGTAGCTGGTCGATATAATATCGATACAGGCTCAACAATCGTGCGTAGCAGTGCGTTTGTAAATGGACATCTGCAAGGTGTAAGTGTGCAGTGGAATCCTAGTGGCAACACTTCCGCATATAAAGTTTGGGCGCATTATATTAACTCATTTCTTGACAATGGCTATTTGCCCGGTAGGATAGGCTCTGATCTTGCTATGCTGAATCCGTATTTTGATAGTGGTAAGGCAAAGATTGGTGGTGAAGTGTTCTTATTTGGTGCAGATTATAGTAAAAAAGGAATCTTTTTATCACCTTATCTATTAATCAATACAAAAGCACCAAATGGCACGACAAAAATGGGCTTTAACCCTGTTTTTCAGATTGGAGCTTCTGCGAAATATACATACAAATTTAATCCAAATTGGCATTCAATCACAAGTGCAAATCTAATGTTTCAATATGGCGACATGGCAAACAATAACGCTGCAGCCGACAATTTCTTAGGTTTTATATATGCAGATGAAGAGGTAAAATATGTCCGCTATGGCACAAACAAGGCAGGCAAACAATATGAAATCTATTCTATTAGCTTTGGTGGTGGTGCAAGGGCAGTTTTAGCAAACGAGCAAGGCAGGGTTTTCTCACTTAATGATAGGACAAGATTCTATGGTAAGTTTCTCAATGGTGCTGGTATAGGTCAAGGTGGCACTTGGACATTGTATCTATTTGGTAAAATGAATCACCGACTTTTTGAAGCACAAGTTTTAGCTGGTGGTGGGACTTACACAGAGATTAGTGCTGTTGGTTTATGGAAAGCATACAGACAAAATAGAAACAGCGATGAGGGTTCATTCTTAGGATTTGATGTCGGCGGTGGCTATGTATTCGCACATGGTGCTGGTGCTGCCAACCATGGATTGATGGCATTTGCTAAGCTTTCATATTAGGATATGGTATAAGCATTTTATGCTGCCAACCATCTGTTGTTGGGTTGCTATGGATTTTAGTAGGCAATATTTTTTCTGGAATCTCGATGTTTAACCACACCATTGGGAACTTTTTAGGGCACATTGTATAAATTCATGCATCTTGCTTATACAAGCTACAATAAGCTTGTATAATAAAAATTCTAATTTGTCGTATAAGTCCTTGAGAAGACAAAAATATCTCCTTTTTAGAATCTAGTGCTCGCTATGTTTTATTTTACTTAGCATAACAAACGCTGGATTTGATTATTCTTTATACTGATTGTGATAGTTTATCTTTAGAATCTAAGTTTAACTTGATTTTGCAAATGCTTAAATCAATGAAATATTATTGTTGTTCTAGGGCATTTTTTAATTCAAACTCTGCTTCTTCCAGCATTTTGTTTGCCATATTGATATGTGTTTGTGCATCTTTGTATAGCTTCATACCATCTTTTAGATTCAGCGTGTTGTCGTTTAATTGCTTGATAATATCTTTCACTTTTTCCACATGTGTTTCAAAATCAATGTCTGTTGTTTGAGTCATGAAGTATTCCTTGCTTTTTTTATTTTAGAGTAGATAATTATACCAAAAATATGATTAATTTAAATTTACAAGCTGTATTTAAGATTATTTTGGCTATAATCCTAAGCTTTATTTTAATATTTGTTTGGAGATAAACTACCATGAAAAAAGACATTCACCCTAAATATGTTCCTTGCAAAGTAACCTGTGTAACAAGCGGTAAAGAAATTGAGGTGCTAAGCACAAAGTCTGAATTACGCATTGATATATCAAGCTTTTGTCATCCATTCTATACTGGCAGTGATAAGATTGCCGATACAACGGGTCGCGTAGAGCGATTTAGAAAGAAATATAATCGTTAATACCACTTCTTATAAAGTCTCTCCCAAAAGGGTGAGAATTGCATGTGTTAAATTAGATTAAAGGATCTGTTTAATACTAGAAAAATTAGAAAACTCGTTGTTTTACTTCTCATTTGTCGTTAAATGTATAAGCCCTTGTTTTAGACTTTATACTTCGTTATAAGTGTGTTTCTATAATATTTTTTCTGTCGAGTAGATCATTAAGTAAGGTGGGGGTGCTTCGCAATCACTTCGTAGGTAGTCATATATCTAGTGGGATTTGTTTGCCTAATATGTGGGGCATGAGTTGTAGTAAAATGCGATGAGTTACTGATATTATAAACCCTTATTCTGCAGTCACATTTAAATTTAACTTAGCTTGTAGTCCATGACCAAGTTTTACAACCGCTTGAAATTTGCCAAGAGTTTTTATCTGTGGAATCTCAAAGGCTTTTTTATCGATTGAGATTCTGTGCTGGGTTTGCAATTCACTTGAGATTTCATCTTTTGTGAGTGATCCAAAGAGATGATTGTTTGAGCCGACTTTTTTTGAGATTGTAAGCTCGATTTTTTCTAGTGCTTGTTGCATTTGCTTTGCTTCTGCAATCTGTAATGCTTCTAGTTCTGCTTGTTTTTTCTGCTCTGCTTTGTATTTATTGATAACTTCATTTGTGGCATGTTTTGCAAGTCCTTTAGCAATGAGAAAGTTATTGGCATATCCATCTTTTACTTCTTTTATTTCCCCAGCTTTGCCTAGATTTGCTACATCTTTGATTAATAAAACGCGCATTTGACACCTTTAAGTTGATTTGCTACTATATCGCCGTTATTTTAGCAGAAAAAAAGGATAATTGTTGCAAGAATTTATGGGGTTTTGGTTTGAGATTAAGACAAGCAAACGCATTAAGAGATGGCGGATTGTGTGTAATGTGGAGGGCTTTTTTATTTTTCATTTTCCATATCGCACAAAAAATACACTACAAATTGCAGAACAATATATAAAAGAAAATCATGCTAAAATGAATACATTTTTATTAAAACAGCAAACAAGATTCAATACAAATAATGACTTAGCGACGCAATATCTAAACGAGTATCCAAACTCACTTGTAGTATTTGGGACACAATGTTTAGCAAAAGATTGCACTATAGAATCTTTATGTCAAAGATTATATGCAAAATCAAAAGAAATATTAGATGAATACGCTTTGAAAATGCAGCTAAACTACACAAAGCTAATAATTAGTTTCGCAAAGTCATATCTTGGGCAATGCAATAGTAAGGCTCAAATAAAGATTGATTATCGCAATGTGCTGTGCGATGAGAGATTGCTGCGTTATCTTGTGGTGCATGAGTTGGCACATATTAGACACCCAAATCACTCTAAACTCTTTTGGCAAGAAGTAGAAAGATTCTATCCTAATTACAAAAATACACGCAAAGAATTAAAAATTATGGCAAATAGAAATGCGACTATATTAAAACACTATGGCTTATTGCATAAAAGATTGTGCTAACTTTTAACAACCAAAAATATTCATTAACTATCGTATATCCAAAAAAAGCTCTTTTGGTGTGGTAAAAATCTCAAGATAAAATCTATCATTGCTATCATCTTTGTTATATAAAAAGATTCCATGTTTAGTAATTTTTTCTAAAATATAGATTTTGTCATTGTAGTTAATTGTGCTATAAAGGCTAATCCATTCTTCATTAATTAAGGCTTTATTATTAAGTATGGCATAGAGTTTTAGTGGTGCTTGTGGCTCTTTATGTTCCTGTGATAATGACTCAATGGGTAAAGCCTTATCTTCTTTCGGTCTTAAAAAATCGATTATAAAAGAAAAATCTTTGTGTGGAATATCTTTTTGCTGTTGTATAAAATAAAGTTTAGATTCTATATCATCTGTTGGTGTAATAAAGAATCTATCTTTAAACACAATAAAAAGAAAAGCTATGCAAACAGAGATTGCAATAAATCTTTTAGAAAAGGTTTTTAAAGTTATCATATTTGATATGTCCCAACAGAAAATACGATTTTTATATCCTGTGTGAATGGTATATCATTTATGGAATCTAGATTCCCAACCACTTGGGCGGGTGCAGGGCTTTGGGGTGCAAAATGTATAGAATCTAGATTCTCTGCATTTGTAGATTCTAGACTCTTGCTATCTTGTATCCTAACTCCCATATTCCACCCATAAGGCATAGAATCGAGATTTCGTATTGTCGCATTTGACAATGAAATCTCATGTATAAAAAGTGTAGGCAACGCTTCAAGGGCGTGTATAAATTCATAGCATAGCATTGCCTTACAAGTAAAAAATAAAGTGTAGTGATTTGTTGTATAGGGCAGTGTAGTTTGCATTCGCCTTTGTTTTAATTCTTTATTGGAACAAATCGCATTCTTACATTTGCTCGTAATCTCATAATCTTTAAAAAGTAAGGCTATATTGCTTTGCATAGTTGTAATATCCACTTGTTTGCGTTGTGTAAGCACCCATTCATCATATTCGATATAGCTAAGCAAAGTAACACAAGACACTACAAACAAACATAAAAGGATAATGCGTTCAAATACGCTTTTTCGTAATAGATAAAGTGTGATTGTATGCAAGATTTTTTGCATTTAGCTAGGCATTTTTACATTTAGCACAAATCACAAAAAGTCTCATGTCATGGCTTATAAGCTGTGTGCCAAACTTCTCTGCAATATCAACTTGCAATCTCTCAATATCAGAATCTACAAATTCAATAATCTCTCCGCATTGCAAACAAATAATATGGTCATGATGGGCTTTAGCAGCAATCTCATATCTTCTACCCGTTTTATCTGCTTCAAGTGCTGTGATAAAATGCTCTTTTTCTAAGAAACTTAAGATTCTATACACAGATGAAATGCTTGTATTCTTATCTTTAATGCGTAATTGATTGGCAATTTCTTCAGGGCTTAAATGTGTACCACTTTTGTAGAGAACACCTATAATTTCTTCTCTTTGTTTTGAGTTTTTTAAGCCATTTTTCTTAATCGAAGTGCGTAGTCTAAGCAGTATAGAATCTAGAGTTTCTAATCGTTTAGTAATTGCTTTATCCATGAAAATCCCCTTAATAATGAATGTGAAAAATAATATAAAAGTAAAAACTAATCTTAGAAATAAAATTGTAGAATTATAGCAAATAAAAACTTAAAGTGCAGTATTTTTTCTCAAAATATCAGTAAAAATAGTAATAGACATACAGACAGAAGACTTACTTAGATTCACATTATATTATTATGTATATAAAGTATGCTACAATACGCACACTATTCTACTACAAAATGAGGGAGTGATGAAGCATTTTTATAGTTCTTTTGTTGTAACTTTAGTTGGGCTAGTTTTGGCATTTTATGTTGGGGCTTGGCAGGCGATTTATATATGTATTTTGCTTTCTATCTTAGAAGTTAGTCTCTCGTTTGATAATGCTGTGGTTAATGCAAAAGTGCTTGATACAATGGATATAAAATGGCAAAAGCGATTTATTTATTGGGGGATTCCCATCGCTGTGTTTGGTATGAGATTTATTTTCCCCATTGTTATTGTGGCAGTAGCTGCAAGGCTTGGTATGCTAGAGACTTTGAATCTTGCCTTATATTCACCGCAAGAGTATCATAAAACACTTGAAGAAACGCGTTTTGAGATTTATGCCTTTGGTGCTGGGTTTTTACTTATGGTATGTTTGCAATTCTTTTTTAGTGAAGATAAAGAGGTGCATTGGCTAAGTTTTATTGAAGATAATGTTATTATGCGATTTTTTATGAAGTTTCCTAACTTTGCTTTATTGCTTGCTATCACACTTGGAATCATACTACTTGCCCTAACGGATAATATACTTGTAGGCATGGCGTATTTTTGTGCGATTGTGCTGTATTTAATCATTCATTCGGCGGATAAATTTCTTGGGGCTGGTGGTGTGCGTAATGGACTTATGGGCTTTTTGTATTTAGAAGTGCTTGATGCAAGTTTTAGTTTTGATGGTGTGATTGGGGCATTTGCCTTGAGTGAGAATATCTTTATTATTATGATTGGGCTTGGCATTGGAGCTATGTTTGTGCGTAGCTTGACGCTTTATCTTGTAGAGCATAAGACACTGCAAAAGCTTATCTATTTAGAGCATGGCGCACATTATGCTATTGGGGCATTAGCTATTATTATGCTATTAAAGATTTTTATGGAAGTAAGTGAGATTATCACAGGGCTTATTGGCGTAGGATTTATTGCTATTGCCTTTATTTGCTCTCGTGTTGCAAATAAAAATAGTATGTAAAATTCACCTTTTTTGTTATAATTCCACATTTAAAGGAAATGAGTATGACTAGTGAAAACACGCAGAAAGATAATAGAGTATCTCGCAAAAAAATCTATAATCCGCACTCAACAGAAAGTGTCAATGAAAGGCGTATATTTGGTGGGAATCCAACCGCAATATTTGAGTTAAATAAGATTAAATATCAGTGGGCTTATAATCTTTTACGCACAATGTTTGCAAATACTTGGTTTCCAGAAGAAGTGAATATGAATCAAGATAAACGCGATTATATGGAGCTAACCCTACAAGAAAAGCAAGGCTATGATAGAGCATTAGCTCAACTTATTTTCATGGATTCACTTCAAACAAATAACTTAACAGACAATATCAATCCATATATTACATGCCCAGAAATAAATATGCTTTTAGTGCGTCAAGCGTTTGAAGAATCTCTGCACGCACAAAGCTATGCAGTTATGGTAGATTCTATATCTGCAAATACCGATGAGATTTATCAAATGTGGCGTAAAGATGACAAACTTCGCTCAAAAAATGACTATATTGCTGATGTATATACAGACCTTGCAAAAAACCCAACAGAAACAAATCTTATAAAAGCCATGTTTGCCAATCAGATCCTAGAGGGAATCTATTTTTATAGCGGTTTTGCGTTTTTTTACACACTTGCTAGAAGTGGTAAAATGCAAAATAGTGCAGAAATGATACGCTTTATCCAACGCGATGAAATTACACATTTAACGATTTTTCAACAAATGATTATCTCTACGCGTAAAGAAAGACCAGATCTTTTCACACAAGCATTACAAGATGAGGTTATGGAGATGTTTCGTCAAGCAGTAGATTTAGAATCTAGCTGGGGGGAATACATTACGCAAGGGCAAATTCTAGGCTTGACTGCAAAAATTATCCGTCAATATATTGAGTATTTAGCGGATAAAAGATTAAAAGCGGTTGATTATCCTATCCTATATAACACGCAAAATCCCATACAATGGGTAGATGAACAAGTAAATTTTAATAATCAGAGGACAAACTTTTTTGAAGCAAAAGTGCGTAATTACACACGGGGAGAACTAAAATTTGAAGACGATTTTTAAGACCTTTTATACATTGCAGCTAAAGACAAAAGCAAATTGGGAAGATAATCTAGCTAGACTTGAAGCAAAAGTGCTAGAGTGTGAAAAAGATTCCTACATTCTTGCAAGTGAAGTTTTTCTCACAGGGTTTGCATATCAAAAAATGGCAGAAGCAAGTGAGTTTAGCGAGACTGCCACGCGAAAATTGCAAGAGTTAAGCAAGGACAAAACCATTGTAATCACTATGATAGAACAAGAGGGCAGAAAATATGTCAATCGCTTGAAAGTATTTCATAAAGGAAGAATTGCTTATACGCAAAAAAAGGCAAAGCTTTTTCCTTTAGGCAACGAACACTTGCATTTTAAAGCGGGGGATATAAAGGATATTAAAACCTTTATGCTTGATGGAATCTTATGTGCGGCTCTCAATTGTTTTGAAGTCCGCTTTATTGATTTATGGAAAAAGATTCAAGGTGCGCAAGTGATTTTTGTCCCAGCCGCATGGGGTAAGGCAAGGAAAGTGCATTTTCAAACGCTAACGCGTGCTTTAGCCATTGCAAATCAAAGTTTTGTTATTGCTAGTTCATGTGCGGGCAATGAGTATGCAAAAGGTAGTAACATTATCACACCTTATGGAATCGTGTATAAAAATGATTCTAAAGAGATGATACAAGCACAAGTAAATCTCGCTGAAGTTACAAAAATGCGAATACATATAGACACAGGAATCCCACACGCATGAAACTTCATGAAATAAAAAATATGGAAATGCTAAAAGATGTCAAAGATAGCTTTGATTCTAGAATCATTGCTGCATTACGCCAAACTGATAGGGAGTTTTTTGTCCCCTCTGTCGTAAAACATTCCGCATTTCACCTTGATAATGCCCTGCCTATAAGCGATGAGCAATGGATTAGCGCACCACTCACTGTGGCAAAGATGACAACCTATCTCATGGCGTATGATTTAGGCGATAGCGTATTAGAGCCAGATAATGTGCTAGAAATAGGGCTTGGGAGTGGTTATCAAGCGGTTGTATTGTCTCATCTTATACGCAGAGTTTTTAGCATTGAGCGTATAGAATCTCTATGGCTTGAAGCAAGATCGCGTATAGCACAACTACAAATTATGAATATCAATATAAAGCTTGATGATGGTATGAATGGTTGGGCATCTTTCGCCCCCTATGATAGAATCTTACTTTCTGCATGCACAGAGAGTATCCCAAAAACACTAAGCGATCAATTACAAGTAAATGGAGTGCTTGTAGCCCCAATATATCATAATGGCGGACAAGTTATCGCACGATTTGTAAAACAAAAAGATCATACACTCACAAGCCATATTTTAGAATCTTGCTCTTTTGTGCCGATTAAACAAGGCGTTATGCGTATGGGTTAAATAAATACGCATTATTTTTTGTCTCAAAGGTAGCAAAAGTTTGAGTTAGATTTTTAGCTATTATAAAGAAATATGGGTAATCACAAATGGACTAAATCCATAAACCACTATCCCCTGTATTTTTATCTTGATATGGTCTTTGCATAGGATTTGGATTCTCAAACTCAAATAAAAATGGATTTATAGAATCAAGCCCTTCAAAAAAATTATCAAAAGAATCTGTATTATTCCCAATGAAATTATACTCTTCAAGTCGCTGTAACAACCCATCGCTATCATATATTTTTCTACTTACAAGCCTATTATTGCGATATTTTTCCTCTTTGTGAAGTTTATTATTAATATAATACTTTTTTACCTCTTCATTATCTTTATAAAATATCGTTTCAACTAAAGAATTGGCATTATCTTTATCGTAAAAATTTGTTTGCAAAAGCTTATTATCTTGATATAGACACTCTTTTCGTTTTAACCCATTGTTGTAATAGGCTATTGTATGTGTGCGATTGCCATGATCGTAAAAATCTTCATATTTCAAAACACTATCACCATACCATTTTTGTATCCCATGCTTCACCCCTGAAATCTCTTTACATGGTGTATCGCCATCTCTAGATTGACAGATTTTAAAAGTATGACTAGAATCAGAAATATAAGTTGTCTCACTTTTAATTACATTGCTATTATTTATATCATAATCAATATACACAAGAGTATTATGCGCTTCATCTTTTTGTTTGGTTACAACCCAAACGATTGCAACAAGACACGCACCAAATGCAATGAAAAAGCCCCATTTCTTCATCATTTTCCTTTATCTTTCGCAGAATAGGCAAACATTGTAGCATTAAAAATCCAACATATTGGCAATATTTTTAATAATAAACATCTAAGGATAATCGCAAATATCTAGAATCTTGTATCAATTATCCAAGTATAAACTCTGCCATATCTAAGATTCTATTTGCATAGCCGCTTTCATTATCATACCATGCCATTATTTTTAGCATATTGCCAACTTGCACACTTAAATCTTTTGCTACAATGCTACTATACGCACTCCCTAAAAAATCACTACTTACACGATATTTAGAATCAATACTTAATATGCCTTTCATACTATCATTTGCATAAGATTCTAATAAAGCATGTATCTCATCTAGTTTTGTGGCTTTATTAAGATAGAAGTTTAAATCCGCCATTGAAACATCAATCAAAGGCACACGCACACTCTGTCCGTGAATTTTACCCTCTAGATTCGGTAAAACTCGCTTTAGACCGATAGCCGCCCCCGTTGTGGTGGGGATAATATTATTTGCGGCTGCCCTTGATCTTCTTTTATCGCTTCTGTGTGCGTTATCAAGTAGATTCTGATCGTTTGTGTAGCTATGGATTGTAGTCATTGTAGCACTTGTGATTCCATAATGTTTATCAAGTATGGCACAAATAGGGGCAATGCAATTTGTCGTGCAAGACGCATTTGAAATAATTAACTCGCCATTGTAATCTAAGTGATTGACACCAAGCACGAATGTCTTTGTATCATCTTGCGGTGGGGCTGAAATGATAATCTTTTTTGCACCTTTTTGTAAATGGTGCTTGATAGATTCTGTCGTGAGAAATTTACCACTTGATTCAATCACAATATCTACTTCACCAAAATCAATGTCTTTTGGGTTATTATGATTGCTTACATGTATTTTTTGATTATCAATATATAGTGTGTCATTGTGATAGGAAATATTGCGACTAAGTGTGCCATGTGCGCTATCAAACTCAATGAGATAAGTCAAAATCTCCCATTGTGCAATATCATTGAGTGCTTTGATGGTATGTCCCCTTTTAATCGCCTCACGCAAGATCGTGCGACCCATTCTCCCAAGCCCATTTATCCCTAGTGTCATATTCTAACCTTATGTAATCCTAGATATATAAATTATGTGGATTATAGCTTATTTTTGTGTGTATGGGTTGTATTGGCAGAAACTCTTTGTATGTTTTCAAAGTTACATGGCTTCTATATTTAAACAAAGAGAATAGTCAATGCACACTACACTTTATTTTAGTGTTGTATAACCGCAATAAAGCGTAGCTAACTTGTAAAAAAATAAACACTCTTTATCAAATCTTTATAAATATTGCTAGTTATTTTCTGGCCACACACGCACAGATTTAATCTCATATTTATTTACAATATCAAAGAATGTTTTCATCAGTCCATGACCTCTACTTTTGTTATAAGCGTTGATCATCTTTTGTGCTTCATCACCGAGATTCATCGCTGTGCTATCTATCGGCGTGATAAGGATTTTCACGCTTCTTTTCTTTGCATTTGGATCTAAAAGCTGTGCATGGTCTGACACTATCTTTTGTAAGCTTTTCTTTAAATGTGGTGCTAAATATGGGCTTTGCTCTACAAAAGTCATACCACCAGCACGACTAGCTTCTAAGCTAGAATAGTATTGGGCTGTAATGCGTTTCTTCTCGTTTGCCCTTTCAATTCTCTCATCTTTTGATAGCGGGATATTCTCATTAAAGGCAAGATATTCTTTTGCAAAGGTTTCAAACGCACTTTTAGCAAGTTTATTAGCACGGACATAAACGCGTGCTTCCTGCATAGTATAGTTGTATTGGCTAAGCCACGCTACGACTGAATCGCTAAAGTTTTGCATTTCTTCCTCATACTGCTTTTGAATCTTGTCGTATTTATCTTCATAGGATTTTCTTATTTGTTCTTTAATTTCTTGCTTACGATCGATTTCTTTCTCTATGGCGTATGTTTGAGATTGCGACCTACAGCTATTGCAACCACAACCATATTCATGTTGCGTATTTCTTTGCGATACTCTTAGCATATCAATATCTGCATCAATATCATCTAGCATATCAGCGGCTCCTTGTTGCAAGGCTTCCAAATCATTTTCATATTTTGTTTGAATGCGATCATACTCTTTGCTAAACTCATCTACCTTTGCAATATACTGCACTAAAAGCGTAGGCATAGTCTTATATCTAAACGATTTAGATTCTACAAGTGTATTTGACTCTAAATGTAAAGTCGCCACATCGGCTTTAATGACACATGTCCCATTGGCATTACTTTGTAAGTCTTTTAGTGTAGAGACACTATTGCATGTAAAGCTTTTAGGGATAAATTGATTGAGATCTTCCCCAAAATTTGCGGCAACACTGCCCGATACCTCTTGCTTCACTTCGTTATCACTTAGCCATATATCAGCACGCATATCTTTGAGTTGGAATAAGAAACCATCGACATTTTTGAAATAACATGTCGCATGAACGCTATCTCCAGCACAATGATACGCGACACCAGCCTTTGCTGCATCTTGCAATGCCCACTCCATAATATCTAACGCACCATTTTTTGCGAAACTCACTCCACACACAGCCATGCTTAACGCACCTGCGGTTATTAACTTTTTTAGCATACCCTTATCCTTTCAGCATTTTTAGAATGTAAGCCATTATATTAGTGTTTTTTAGATTAAAAGTTTATTAATTTTATGTTATTTTTGCAAAAGATATTATTGCTGGTGGGATATATTGGCTGGTTTTGTGGCGAAAGCCACCATAAAAATGCAAACATGTTGTATGAGACTGCTATGACTTTAAAGACTTGCCGCAGATTTTACTCAACTCCGGGTCGGTTTTAAAAACACGAGATTTAGCAATGTTTGTATTAATGTAGCTTAGAGTCTGATTATTTGTCGCTTCATCTTTAGAATCTTGCGTGTTGGAGTCTTCTGTTGCGTCTAGGTTTTCTGCCAAAATATCACTTTGAGTATCACTTGAAGAATCACTTGATAAAAAATCTGTTTCTATATTGCTTTCACTATCACTTATATTAACTTCATTGTTAGAATCTATACTTGCATTATTTTCATTTGATTGCTTTGTGTCATCTATGTCTTCAATGGTGTCTGTAAAAATACCTGCCAACTCATTTTCTATTTCTTGCTCTAAACTCTCTAAGTCATCATGCGTAGAATCCATATGATCTAATAAATCATCAGTTTGCGTTAATGAAGCCATATCATCATCTTGGGTAGAATGAAATGGGTTAGATTCTAGCGTATCTGTGGTTATATTTTCATCTGTCATAGAATCTTGTATATTTACATGTTCTTGTGTGGCTTCTTTATGTTCGTCTAATTCAACTGAATTTTCTTGTGTAGAATCTTGCGTAAAAGTGTCTATTTGCATATCCGATTCTTCTAAATCAAAATCGTCTCGTATATCATCTGCCCCATTTGTTTCATTAGAATCTAAGTCTAAATCATTGGTTTGCATAAGTGGGCTAACAGAATCTTCGCTAGTCATTAAGCCTATATTTAAATCATCTTGCGATATCGTTTCTGCGTTAAGTAAAGAATCTAAAATGCCAGAATCTTGTGTTGTCTCATTTGTAGAATCTAGACTTTCTAAACCCAGCATTTCATCAAAGGCATTTATATTTATGGGCGATTCGTGAGTATCTATTTGTTGCGTATTTTCTGTTGATACATTGTCTAGTGATATGTCTTTGGCTAATTCTAGCTCATCTTCTTGCATATTGTCTGTTATATCTGTATTAAGAATGCTTTCTTGTGTATCGCTTGTCTCAATTGCATTTTTGCATTTCTCTATTGTGCTAGATTCTATATTTTCTATATCATTAAGCCCTAATTCATCATTTGTCGTATCTGTTTCTGTTGGTTCTTGTGTTAATTCATCAGTAGAATCTTCTTGCTTATATTGTGTTGATAAATGTTGTAAATCTTCCAAAGCTTCTGGGGCGCTCTCGTGCATAGCTTGTAGGTCAAGCAAAAGCTGCTGGGCTAACTCTTCGCTTGAATCCATGTTATCTTTAGAATCTATATTTTCTTGTTCTACATCATCTTGGAGATTCTGCGTATCATCATTTGGGACTATATTAGAATTTTCATTTAACAAAGATTCTAATGATATATCTGTGTCATCAGATTCTATTAAACCTTGCAAATTTGCTTCTGTATCTTGTGATAAAATCTCTGCTTCATTGCTTATTTCACTCGATTCTATTTCAGTAGATTCTAAAGATTCTGTGTTGTCGCTTGTTTCTTGTGAAAATTCACTTATGGGATTTATAGAATCTTCTTTAGATATTATTTCTTGCTCTGTGTCTATTTGATCCATTATATCAAGCTGCAAATCACTCTCATCTTGCAAACTACTGCTATCTTGTGTGTCGCTATCTTGCAAGTCATTCCCTTGTAAAAAACGCAATGCTTGCATATTTGCTTCTTGTGTGTTATTGCTAGATGGCGTGGTTTCTAAAAGATCAGATTCTATATTAGAATCTGTGGTTAAAAAATGCAGCGGCTCTTTATGTGAAGATTCCATATCGCTTTCATTTGAGTTTAGAGAATCTGTATCTATTAAATCTGCTACATTTTCTATCTCGCTAGATTCTATAGAATCTTGAGAATCTTGCAAATTGTCCTCTATGCTTTCTGTTTGAAGATTATTATTTTCTTGTTCCACCTCACTTTGTTTTAAAATATCTTGTATCGTTTCTGTGTCGTTTGTCTCTGTATTATCTATTGTGTTAGTGAGATTAGAATCTAGATTCCCGACCACTTGGGTGGGTGCAGGGCTTTGAGATGGGATTTGATTAGATTCTAGATTTTCATCATTTTCTAAAAATTCTTTGCTCTCACTCTCTAGATCTATACTAGATATTTCCTTTTCGCTTTGCTCAAGGTCAATATGACAATTTGTAGATTCTATGCTATCTGTTGCTTCTGTAATGGCAGATTCTGTTGAATCTGTGGAATCCAATGTCTTATCATTTTGCGTGTTAAGCGAAAAATCTAATTGAGATTTCATACTAGATACTTCGCTACGCTCAGTATGACAAGCCGCTTTAGATTCTAGATTCTCACTATTCGCCCTAGACTCCACGCCCTGATTAGAAAGCATAGAATCTAGCTTTTCTAAGCTCTGCTCACTTATAGAATCCAAAGTCATTGATGATAAATCCTGCATATCTAGCTTGTGTAAAGATTTATCGTCTTGTATTTGTATTGTAGAATCCACTTGCGTGCTTGTTAAATGCTGTGTGTCTTGTGCTTTTGTATCATCATTTTCTGTATCAGTAGAATAAACTAAGCTCATATCCTCATGGCTTATATCTTGCAGGGCAAGTTTTAGCTCATTTTGCCTTTGCTTTGATTCCTCTTCATCGTTTTCTTCTTGGACCACTACTTCCTTTGGTTTATTTTTCTGTTTTAATAGTTTTTCTACACTTTGCAATTCAGATTCTAAAAAGTCTCTCCACGCATTCATGCATAAAGCCTTTGCCGTGATAAAAATATCCTTATCACCCCTACCACTCACATTTACTACTATAATCTTATTTTTCTCTTTTTTTGCGATCTCAAGCACACCAGCTAAAGCATGACTTGATTCTAATGCAGGCAAAATCCCCTCATGTCTAGCAAAAAACTGCAATGCCTCCAAGGCAGAATCATCGCTAGCAGCCATAAACTCTACTCTTCCAATATGCTTTAAGTGTGCAAGCTGAGGTCCAACCCCAGCATAATCCAACCCCGCACTAATAGAATGCGTATTTGAAATCTGCCCATGTTTATCCTGCAAGAAGTAGGAACGATAGCCATGTGCTATACCGATACTTGCCCCACTATTTTCAGCAAGTCGCATGGCATGTTTATTTGCTTTAAAGTCATCTCCCCCAGCTTCTACCCCTACAAGCTTTACTTCCATATCTTCTAAAAATGCACTAAATGCCCCCATAGAGTTACTACCACCACCAACACATGCGACAACATAGTCTGGCAGAAATGTGTTTAAATACTTACCTAAAGCTTTTTTTATTTGCTTTTTTATCTCTTTGCCAATGATAGATTGAGAATCTCTCACAATATCGGGGTAAGGATAAGGACCAAGCGCACTACCTAATACATAAAAGTATTCATGTGGGACTTTACTCCACTGACGCAAGGCTTCATTTACCGCGTCTTTTAGCGTCTTTGTCCCACTCTCTACTGCCACCACTTCTGCACCAAACTGCTCCATTATAAATACATTTGGTCGCTGTCTTTGTATATCTGTCGCACCCATGAAAATCGTGCAAGGCATTTTTAAAAAGGCACATACACTAGCCACCGCTACACCATGTTGCCCTGCACCCGTTTCTGCGATAATATGTGTTTTTTTCATTCGCTTTGCAAGTAGAACTTGGGCTAGGGCGTTATTTATCTTATGTGCGCCTGTATTTGCCAAACCCTCAAACTTGAGATAGATTTCATTCTCAAGTATTTCGGAAGCGTTTTTTGCATAGATAAGGGGTGTTGGTCTGCCAACAAATGTTTTTAAAAGTCGTTTTAACTCTTTTTGAAAGCCTTTTGTTTGGAATATCTGTTTATATGCTTTTTGTAAATCATTTAGTGCTGGATACAATATCTCGGGGATAAAGCACCCGCCAAACCTAAAATCGCCCTCTCCAAAATACCCTTTTTCACTCTTTAAAAATATCCTATTATCCATGCTTCCTCTTTCAATATGGCAAAATACAAAACAAATACCGCCTATTTTATCATTTTTCTGTGATTTTTTGACTTTTGGGATAAATCAATATCGTGTTGGTGGTGCTTACTGGTATAATATATGTGAAAAATAAATGAAACTTAGAATCTTATGGTGTAAAATAGCAATTTAAGAATTCTAAATGGATTAATCTCTTAAATTCTAACAACAGATATTATCTAAAAGATTCTTTATTGCTTTAGAAAGCAATACTTACGCGGTTTTCCTAAAATCTAACTTATGGATTTCAACGGAAATTCTTGCTATACAAGCTTGAAACCAATATCCAATACAGAATCTAAAAAAGGACAACAATGTATTACGCAAATATACTTACGGGCGGTATAGGTTGTGGGAAAAGCACAACCGCAAGACTTTTAGCATTGCATGGATTTAAGATTATTGATGCGGATATAATCGCACGAAAAGCATTGGAGGCAGCTAAAAGTAGCGTTGTGGCGGCATTTGGTGATGAGATTTTAGAATCTAGTGATTGCTATGCTATGCGTAAGCAAATATCTAGCATAGATTCTAAAGCTACTATTTTGACTTCATCTCAAAATGAAGTGTATTTGGAAAATGAAAGGGAGTTGGATTTCATAGATTCAATACAATCTGCTACCGCTCAAGTAGCAGAGAGCAAGGAATCTAAAGATTGTCATATCAACCTTAAGCAAAGCGAAGGGGAAATATCTAGCACAGACTTAGAGAGTAAAGGCAAGGCTTGTTTAGAAACTCAAAAGAATCTTGATTCTAAGATAACTTATCGCACTAAGCCTTTAGGCAAAGTATCTAGTATAGAATCTAAAGCAGATTTTTTGCTTGAGCTTCAAGATGACAATGTTCTAAAATCCACAACAATTTTAGATAAAGATATTCCACCTCTTCTAAACGACCAACATGACAAAAAACACAATTTAGAATCTAATGCTAAAGCAATAACAATCAGTCGTGAAAAATTAGGCAATATAGTATTTAACAATGCTGAGAAAAAAGCAAAGTTAGAATCTATACTTCACCCACTCATTCAGCAGTATATCGCACAAGAGTGCGAGATTTTAGAGAAAAAGAAAAGCCCATACTTCATAGATATTCCGCTTTATTTTGAAAGCAAATATGAGTATAAAAAGCGATTTGTTATTTGTGTATATGCCACAAGGGATATGCAAATACAACGCATACAAGCCAGAAACAATCTAAGCCTTGAAGACGCGATAAAAAGAGTGGATTCACAAATTGATATTGAGATAAAGCGAAGTAAAAGCGATTTTGTCATTGAAAACACAAGCGATTTAAAAACGCTGCAAAAAAATATAGAATCTTTTTTACAAACTTTTTTAAGTCAATATTAAAAAATGGCAGAAGTGATATTGCATAACAATAATTTGTTACAATAACACCTTTTTTAAGCTATGGAGTGAGAAATGATAAGATATTGTTGTGCTTTTGTGCTATGTATTGTGTGTTTTCAGTATATATATGCTTTCGATCAAGAAGCTGATACAAAAGATTCTATAATAAGTGAGCAATTTATGACAGAAGAAGAGTATGGCAAATATCTGTATCAAGAACCACGCGGTATTAGCTGTAAAAAATGTCATGGCGAATATGGCAAAGGCAAACAGCTTGTAGGCTACACGCATAGGGGTAAAGCGATAGAGATAAATGCACCAGATATTACAGGACTTGACTTGCAAAGATTTACAGAAGCCTTGCGTAAAACACATGCGGTTATGCCAAAATACTACTTAACAGATTCTGAAATCCATGTGCTATATAAATATATTAGAACGCATGAGTAATTGATTTAAATGGGTGTAAATTCTAATATTGTCAGAATCTAAACCCATTACATTACATGCTATTCAATTTTATACGATAGAATACACTTCTTACACTAAATTATATTAAGGTTATATTTTATGGAACAAAATAAGAAAAAAGTTGCATTATTAATGAGTGGTGGCGTCGATAGTTCATATTCTGCCTACTTATTGCAACAGCAAGGCTATGAAGTTTTGGGAATCTATCTCAAACTTCATGATAAAGAAGAGAAACATGCAGTTTTTATTAGAAACTGCGAGAAAGTATGTGAGTTTTTGGGCTTAGAATTTAAGATTATAGAAGCAAAAGAAGAGTTTAAAAAAGCCGTTTATAACGAGTTTATAGAATCTTATAAACGGGGTGAGACGCCTAATCCTTGTGCGTTATGTAATCCACTAATGAAGTTTGGACTAGCTTTGAATGCGGCACTTGGCTATGGCTGTGAGTATATCGCAACAGGGCATTATGCACGCATAACAAGCATAGATGGCATAAAGCGGATACAAGAAGCAAGGGATAAGAGCAAGGATCAAAGCTACTTTTTATATGCCATTAGTCAAGATGCGATTAATCGCCTTATTTTCCCGCTTGGCGATATGCTAAAAGAAGAGGTAAAACCTAAGGCGTTCGCAGCTTTGCCAATACTTGGAGATTTGGAATCTTATAAAGAGTCGCAAGAGATTTGCTTTGTTGAGACAGATTATATTGATATTTTAAAGAAGCATGTCAGCGTGGAAAACAAGGGCGTTGTGCGTGATACGCAGGGAAACATCGTTGGCGAACATAAGGGTTACATGCAATACACTATTGGCAAACGCAAAGGCTTTAGTGTCAAGGGCGCGCATGAGCCGCATTTTGTGCTAAAGATTAATCCAAAAGACAATGAAATCGTTGTTGGCAAAAAAGAAGAGCTAGAGACTTTTTGTGTAACCGCACTCAATAAATCCCTGCCAAATGAGTTTATAAATGGTGAATATAAAGCAAAAGTGCGTTATCGTAGCACACCAAGCAATGCGACTATTACTATACAAGATGATAAAATCATAGCAACATTAAAAGAGCCTGTATATGGCGTAGCAAAAGGGCAGGCTTTAGTGATTTATAAAGATGATATTGTGCTTGGTGGCGGTGTGATTATATAGGCTAGATTCTAGCATTGTATAAAATATCACGGAGAAGAAAATACAAGCCTGTGTATTTTGAATTGTTTCCATTGTATTTAATAAGCAGTTATGTTTAGATTCTATGATGAAATTCTTTTTAATCACATGCAATGTGTTGTTGCGGTAGGATTTGGGGTCTAAGTCTTGGTGGGGACAGAGAGCAGGGCTTTTAGAATGAAGGCTTGATTCATGGTAATATTTTCGCAACTCTGCCTTAAAGTTTAAAAACTTTAAATGTTTTGCTTGAAAAAGATAAGAAATAAAGGTAAGATTCTACTTTTATCACTAAGTATTGTTTTGGTATTATAAATGGGTTTTATCAGCACACAACATAAGGGCAAGATAAAGGAATTATATGGGCAAACTATATTTAAGCATATTTTCATTTGATTTACGCATAGATTTTCAAAATGGCTTTGTAAGACAAGAGGTGCATTATAAGGCAAATGATACGCTAAAAGACATTTTTCAAGCAGTAGATTCTAAAAACTTTGGGTATCAAGAGTTTGGTATAGATCTGCAATTTATACATTGCAGGATTAATGGTTATGCAGTGTTTGGGAATCTTGGGGTAAAAGAGATTGTAGAAAAGCTTGGTTGTTATTTAGAGATTGAGCCTTTAAATAAGCGATATGCAAAGAAGGATTTGTTGCTTGATTTGGACAAGGCGTTTGCAAGGTATAGCGACTTTTTTTATGCAATGGATTTTATCGCACCAAGTGATAGAGAAGAGTTAAAAAAATACCTACTTATAAACTTTATCGTGCCAACTTATGATGACTCATATTGTGGCGATGGCTTTTTATTGTATATTAAATGGTTGTGTTTGCGTTATCCATTGTATAAAGAGAAGTTATTGCGTTTTATTTCTTGCAGGGGGAGTGGCATTTTCTGGCATGTTAGCACTGCAAATTTTATGCTACCGCATAATAGGGCGATAGATACGCAGATAGAATCTTTACAAAGCGCCTTGATTTCACCTACATGTAAGGATAAAGAATGGCTAGGGTTTGGGTCTTACATTAACTCACAATATCAATTTACATGTAAAAATCGCATAGCCGATTACAACGCCACAGAGAGTTTTACGCCATTTATTCAAAGCATTTTACATGCTAATACATATTAATAAAGGATCTTTATGTATCTCATATATGATTGCTTAAAAAATAGCCCATTTAGCATTGCGACACAGCAGGTTTTAAAGCACTTAAATATACCTTATACAACGCTAGATGCTAATAAAAGATTTAAGGCACATGGCGGATATTTTGGCAGAATAGGTGCATTAGAGCAGTTTATATTCGCAAATGTGTATAATATCGCCCTTGCTAGTCTTGAAGAAAAAAAGCTATTAGCCTTAGAAGAAGATTCTTATGCGAATCTTGTATTTACGCTTGATTTGTTACGAAATAATCAGTCTTTAAGGGATTTTGTTATAGCTGAATTGCAAAGTCAAAGCATTATCCTTGATATAGATATATTACAGAATCACATTGCCTATTTTCCAGCAATACTTGCTAACTATATGACAGAGATAGAGCAGTCTATAAAATATAGCTTTGGTAAAAATGAGAGAAATTTACCGCATATCTCACCGAATAATATCACAAAAGGCTTTAGCTCTTGTGCCTTTTATGGTAGCAGGCATGCAGATTGTAATATGCAGGGCGAGTATAAACATATAGAAAAGTTATGCAAGATTTTAGGTTTAACCTATCTTAGTAAGCCCTTTAGCCTGCAATCCTTCACGCATTTAGCACATATTGATTCTGAAAAGGCGTATCAAAAAAGCGGGGATCTTTTGTATGAAGGGATTGATTTAGGGGTGGATTTTTTATGTGTATTTGCAGATTCTACCTTTGATATGTTTGATAATAAGCAGGATTTATGCACGAAATATTGCAAGAGAGATCCTATCAGCATAGCAAGTCTCAATATGGCACAGATATTGCTAGTTTGCTTTGGTAAGGCAGATGAAGCAGGGTTTGAAACACACAAAATAAATCCAGATTTTATGCAGCACAATAAGGCTTCCAAAAATGCTTCATAGCACTATTTATTGCGGAGATTTTTAAGAGTATGGCAGTCATTTTAAAGATTTTTTTTGCTTGTTTTGTCGGCATGGCATGGTATCATTTAAATGGACCGGAACAAGCACTAATTGCTGGGATTTTAGCGGCTATGATATTACTTGCTTCATTTATCAAGCCAATTAGCTATCAAGACCCAAAAGAAAGAGATGAATATCGCCATAAGATTCAAGAGGCAAGGGAGAAAAAACGCATTCTAGCAGAAAAACAAAATGAAGAGAAAAAGCTACTCAAAAAACAAGCACTTGAAGCTGAAGAAATGCGTAAGCAAGAGTTAAAAAAGAAGTTAAAACTCTAGATATTTTCATATAAGGAAACCAAATGGAATTAGTATTATTTTTAATCGCTGCGGGGATTATATTCTACCTTTATAAGACCTTTCAAGGCTATCTTAGCAATCCAATCGTCCCAACAGATAGAGATATTTTGCAGCCGCAAAGACAGCAAGACTATGTAGAAGAGCGTCCAATACTTAGCCCAAAAGAAAAACTAAAACGCACAGAATATGGCATTATTGTGAGTATTTTAGGGCGATTAAGCTTTGCAGATGATAAGAGCTGTATGCTAGAAGAGCGGCTTGTAAAGGGCATCATCGATGATATGGCAAAAGATTCTGACCAGCCAAGTGAGTTGTATTTAGAAATCTATAAAGAATCTAGAAATGATGATATACAAGAGTTAGCAGAACTCTTTGCAAGCGAGACAATCGGGCAGTATAAAAAGAGAGTAAAAATAGTGGAATTTATGTTTGCATTGGCTTATGCTGATGGGAATTTCTCACAAGAAGAAGAAGATTCTATCATCAATGTTGCTGCGATTTTAGAGATCGACAACGCTGACTTTAATCATCTGTATGATAGCTTTAAAGCCTTGAATGAAGAGTATGTGCCGCTTACAAAAGAAGAGGCAATGAATCTTTTTGGGCTTAATGAGGGCTTCACAAAAGAAGAGCTAGATTCTAAATACAACGACTTTTTCAAACAAAAAAGGCAAAATGTAATTGATCCAAGAAATCTAGGCAAACCATATAATGAAAGCGGCGGACAGGATTTACGAAAGATTTCTGAAGCCTATGCAGTTCTGTTAAAAGAGATGGATTGATTTTAGATCTAAAATGCACCCTTAACCCTGCACCCACCCATAAAGGTGTAGAATCCAAACTCTTTTAAAATACACAAGAATCCCTGCACTCACTTATACAAGGTATTGAGAATTTTAGATTCTAATGCCTATCAAACATCTCAGAATCAATTACTCAATAAACCTCAAGCATTTCATACGCTGTGTTTCGTTTAGCAGGGATTTCGCCAATATCTTGTATAAGCTTAATCATCTCATTTTTACTCATAGAGTAGCATGCCCCAGCTGATGAGACGACATTTTCTTCCATCATAGTGCTACCTAGATCATTTGCACCAAATAAAAGGGCTAACTGCCCGATATGGCTGCCTTGCGTTACCCAACTACTTTGGATATTTGCAATATTATCAAGGTATAATCTGCTACATGCTAAAAGTCGCAAATACCTATTTGAACTCGCCTTTTGTAAATGCGGAAATTCAGCACTAAGCGGCGTATTTAAAGGCTGAAAACTCCATAAGATAAACGCTCTAAAACCACCAAATTCATCTTGCAAATCCCTTACTCTACGCCAATGTTCTATAATATCTTCATCTTTTTCGATACTCCCAAACATCATTGTAGCAGTAGTTTTCATATCAATTTTATGTGCTTCTCTATGCACCATAATCCACTCATCAGCACTAAGTTTTTTAGGAGCGATAATATCACGCACAGAATCACTAAGGATTTCTGCCCCAGCACCCGGGATTGAAGAGAGTCCAGCCTTTTGCAAACGCACTAAAACTTCATGTATTGTTAGCTTTGAGATTTTTGCGATATAGTTAATCTCAATCGCTGAAAATCCATGTATCGTAATGCTTGGATATTTTTCAGCAATGTGTTTTACAAGATTCTCATAATAATCAATCTTTAGCTTAGGATGCACCCCACCTTGAAATAGAATCTGTGTGCCACCGATCGCTAAAAGCTCATCAATCTTAGAATCTATCTCATCAAAACTTAAGATATATTCCCCCTCTTGCCCCAACTTTCTCTTAAACGCACAAAATTTACAATCCACCCAACAAATATTTGTATAGTTAATATTCCTATCTACAATGAATGAAGTGATATTATCAGGGTGTAATGCCTTCTTAGTTTCATACGCCATTTTGCCTAACTCTTTGAGAGAAGCATTTTGCATGAGATCTAATATTTCAGAATCTGTATAACGCTTATTTGTCATTGTTTTCTCGCTTGTATAAATTGCGTAATTATAATGTATTTTTATAGGTTTTTGCTTTGTAGTGTAAATTTATATCCATGCTTTGTTTTGTTATAATTTCGCATTGACTACCCACTTTAAAGACTAGAAAAAGGATTCCAATGAATGATAATCAGCTATTGCCATACACAATAAAAGGAAAACAGCTTGATAGTAATATGCTGTCACTAGATTCTAAAGGACAAAAGCTTATCTGGCGGACAGATAAATCCCAAAGTGAGATAGAATCTATTTTGCAAGAAATACATATAAAAATACAAGAGATAGCAAAAAGCTTTGATATAAACACAGATGAGATAATGCTTTATAACCTACCACTTATTTCATCTAAAAAGATCATGAAAATGCAGAGAGAAACACAAAATCTGCATTCATGTCATTATGATTTTAAGCAAAGTTTTTACACCCCTTTTATAATAAAAGAGAGACTAGCCCAAAAGAATCTCAAAGAGAAAAAGGGCAATTTTTTGAGTAAAAAACTCATAACCCATGCAAATAAAAAACTTAAAAGAGCAAAAACAAAGCATTTATTTTTTTGTAAAAATAGCCCAAAATATACCCCCAAGATTCCACAAATTACAATCAATGCAAATATTTTCTTATGTCAAAATAAAGACTGGATTACAGAATACAAGCAAAGTATAAAGCCTGTTATATGCGCTAGATTCTATATCCGCCCAAGTTGGCATGAAGAAAATAGGGATTATGAGAATCTAATCATTGATCCATCACTTAGCTTTGGGAGCGGACACCATGCGACAACAGCTATGTGTATTGACTTGCTTAGCGAGATGGAGTTAAGAGATAAAAATATGCTTGATGTAGGTTGTGGCAGTGGCATTTTATCGCTTGTTGCCGCAAAACTGTGCGCAAATATATATGCGTGTGATACAGATATAGAAGCTTGCAATCAAAGTAAGAAAAACTTTGCGATAAACAACCTTTCATACAAAGAAATATGGCAGGGTAGCCTACAGAGTTTAAAGCAATTTGAAGTGCCAAAAAGCTATGATGTAATATGTGCAAATATCGTTAGCTCTGTGCTTTTACTGCTTAAAAAAGATTTAATCTTTTATCTCAAACAAGATGGAATCTTAATTTTATCTGGCATTTTACAAGAGCATGAAGCAAAAATACTTGAAGGTTTTAAAGAGCTAACCCTACTAGAAAAAAAGCAAATTGATGAATGGTTATGTTTCAAGTTTATAAAAAAATAATATAATTGCGTAATTTTGTATTTTTAAAAGAGGAAAAAATGGCAAATAATGATTCAAACAATGGCAAACCGCCAATATCAAAAAATCCTGTTTTTATTTTTATTATTCTTGGAATTGTATCAATCATTTTATATAAGTCTTTTTCTACTGATGATTCTAGTATTTTTGGTAGATTAGGTGGCAATAGCATTAGCCAAACGATTGAATATTCAGAGTTTAAGCAGCTTATTAAAAGCGGGCAGATTCAGAGTGTATCTATCGGTCAAACGATGGTAAAAGGTGTGAGTAAAACTATCAATCCCACTATCTATTACACAACAAAAAAAGTGCAAGATACAACGCTTGTACCGCTTTTAGACGAACATAAGGTAAGCTATAGCGGATTTAGTGAGCAAAACTTTTTTACAGATTTAATCGGTTGGTTACTCCCTATGTTTATTTTCATAGGACTTTGGATGCTTTTAACAAGTCGCATACAACGCAATATGGGTAGCGGTATGTTTGGGTTAGGCAATGCAAACAAGCTGATTAATGCAGAACGACCAAATGTGCGATTTGATGATATGGCAGGTAACAAGGAAGCAAAAGAAGAGGTTGTGGAAGTCGTGGATTTCTTAAAATACCCTGATAGATATGCAGCGGTTGGTGCGAAGATTCCAAAGGGTGTATTACTTGTAGGGCCTCCGGGGACTGGTAAAACCTTACTTGCAAAGGCTGTCGCAGGGGAAGCGAATGTCCCCTTTTTCTCAATGAGTGGTAGTAGCTTTATTGAGATGTTTGTTGGGCTTGGTGCAAGTCGTGTGAGAGATTTATTTGAAAAGGCAAAAAAGGAAGCCCCAAGTATTATCTTTATCGATGAGATTGATGCGATAGGGAAAAGTCGTGCGGCAGGGTCTGTTGTCGGTGGGAATGATGAAAGAGAGCAGACGCTAAATCAGCTTTTAGCAGAAATGGATGGATTTGGTAGTAATGCACCCGTTATTGTTTTAGCCGCTACAAACAGACCTGAAATCCTTGATCCAGCACTTCTTAGACCGGGCAGATTTGATAGACAAGTATTAGTTGATGCACCGGACTTTAAAGGGCGTATTGAGATTCTAAAAGTTCATATTAAAGGTGTGAAATTAAGTAGAGATGTGGATTTAAATGAAATCGCGAAATTTACGGCTGGTTTAGCAGGTGCTGATTTAGCAAATATTATTAATGAAGCAGCATTACTTGCAGGTAGAGAGAATAAAAAAGAAGTCTCACAAAAGCATTTCAAAGAAGCGATGGAACGAACTATGATAGGCTTAGAGAAGAAATCCCGCAGACTTTCACCAAAAGAGAAAAAAATAGTCGCTTATCATGAAAGCGGACATGCTTTAATGGGTGAGGTTACAAAAGGAGCGCATAGGGTAAATAAAGTCTCTATTATCCCGCGTGGCATGGGTGCGTTGGGCTATACGCTACACACACCTGAAGAAAATCGCCATTTAGAACAAAAGCATGAAATGTTAGCAACCATTGATGTATTGCTTGGTGGTAGGGGTGCTGAAGAAGTCTTTTTAGAAGAAATATCAAATGGTGCTTCTGATGATTTACGCCGTGCGACAGGCATTCTTAAAAACATGGCGGTATATTATGGTATGACTGATGTTTCTGGGCTTATGGTGCTTGAAGACTTTACTGCTAGAAATAGATTCCTTGGCGGTGGCGGTGGTAACTCAAGAGAATATAGCAACGAAACCGCACAAAAAATGGATACCTTTATCCAGACAAAGCTTGAAGAGCATTACACACATGTCAAACAAACTTTACGCGATTATCGCGGTGCTATTGAGACTATGGCACAAGAGCTACTTGAAAAAGAGGTGATTGAGGGCGAGAGGGTGCGAGAAATAATTGCGGCTTATGAGGCAGAACAAAATATGGAAAGCCGACTTGTGCCAATTGAGGAGCATTAATAAAATATTGAAAAGTGTTTTTGCGACTTGGGTATAAATTGTCGCTACGATTTTTGTTGCGTCATATTAGATAAACTTAACATAGGGGTTATGAGACCCCTCTTCCCCGTTTTTCAGAATTGCGTGTATTTTTTATAGAATCTATATCTCCAGCAAGCCCAAGTAGAATAAAAGGTAAGCAGACAAATACCCCAATATCAGGAGAAGCATATTATTAAACATGCTATATAGTGTTTTTTGTGGGTAATAGATAAAATGGGCTAACTTTATTTTTCTGTTTTTACTTATTTTTGTTTAACATTTAATACATTTACTATACATAATTCTTTGATTAAATTTAGCAGAGGATTTAGATTCCCATTTTGCAATATTTCTTCCACGATGCAAAAAAGAAAGGCTTTTGCGAAACCTAGAAATCGCAGATTCTTATTCCTACTTGTTTTAAAATGCGGAAGATATATTGGTGTAGCCTATAGACACATAGCTATATATTAGTTGCCAACAATTATAAAAATCTTACAAACAAAACAAAATCATAATAGCCAAAACGCAAATCAGTCCATTTTACTCGAAACTCCATGGAAGTCCCAAGTCATGTAAAAACTTTGGAATTTCTACAATATCATTTTCTAAATGATATATGATTTGGATTTACAAAACAGAACAAGAGATAAAAGTTGTAAAAGTAGATTAATTATAGTTTAAGCTGCATATAACTCAAACATAAGGCAGAGAATGCCTTGATAAGATTATGTAAAATGTTATATTTGTTTGCAATAAAATAAATACGAATGCAATATTATGAGACACTGCACTATGCACTAAATGGAGTTACAACCGAATCTTCGCACCATAAAACAATATTATCAGTTTATGCCACAACTATTGGTGCATGTAAGAAATGAAAGACAATACAAATACAGAATCTACAAAGAGAGTATTTGAGATGTGCAAACTCAGCCTAGAATCTAGAGAAAAACTAGGGGAAAGAATCTTGCAATGGTAACAAAACCACATCCCAAATATATAAGAAGTTAGCTAAAATATTATCTCAAGGTCTATTACAGACGAGACTCATAGCGTCTTAGCATATAAAGTCGCTTCAACATTTTTTTCTTAGCGTTTATCTTTCGTTTTTTGCGTTGCTCTGTTGCAGATTCAAAGAATCTTCTTGAGCGACATTCTGTTACGATAAGATTTCTGTCAGCTTGTTTTTTGAATCTTCTGTATGCTTCATCAAAAGTTTCGACTTCTTTTACTTTAATTCCCGGCATGTTATCACCCACTTTCTTTTAAGATTAAAAACTTTTATTGTATCAAAAAATTATTAATAAATATAAATATTTTTTGATTTTATGCCAAAAACGATTTATTTATGCAACTATTACACAATTATAAACTATTCACACACAATCAAATCATCTCTCTCTGGGCTTGTAGAGATAAAGCCTACTTTACAATCTACAAAAGATTCTATAAAAGCGATATATTCCTTTGCTTCCTTAGGTAAGCTATCAAAGTCCCTTAACCCAGCCGTTTTATCCCAGCCTTTAAAGCTTTTATAAATAGGCTTTACATCTAAGTCATAAGGCACATAATCAATAACTTCGCCCTTGTATTCATAACCAACGCACACTTTCACTGATGAAAAGCCATCAAGCACATCGATTTTCATTAAGGCAAGTTTCGTGCAACCATTAAGCCTTACAGCGTATTTAATCGCTACTAAGTCAAGCCAGCCGCATCGTCTCTCTCTGCCTGTTGTCGTGCCAAACTCAAAGCCCTTCTTTCTTAATAACTTGCCTGTTTCATCGTGCAATTCCGTTGGAAAAGCACCATTGCCAACGCGTGTGCAATATGCCTTTGTGATACCTATTACCTCATCTATATCCCTTGTGTTTAAGCCTGTGCCAGAGAGACAACCTGCAATGCTTGTATTTGAGCTTGTTACAAATGGGTATGTGCCATGGTCTATATCTAGCATACTGCCTTGTGCGCCTTCTAGCATGATTTTTTTACCCTGTGCGATAGAATCCCAAAGTAGCTTTGTCGTATCTGTGATGAATGGAGCAAAGATTTTTGCATAGTCTAATAGCTCTTTTACTAAAGATTCTAAATCTAAGTTGAGGTTTAAATGTGCTAAATTTTCAAAATTTGCTTGCAGTTTTACTCGTAACTTTTCTTCACAAAGCAAATCGCCTATTTGTATGCCATTCCTTGCGATTTTATCGGCGTAAGTGGGTCCTATGCCTTTACCCGTTGTGCCGATAGTCTTTGTGCGTTTATTCTCGCCTAAGTTATCAAGCATAACATGATAGGGCAGTATCACATGCGCTTTATGTGAGATAAAAAGTCTATTTTCTAAAAGCCTTATATTAGCACTTGCTTGTGGATTTAGGGCTTTATTTAGCTCTTTTAACTCTTGTAATAACGCATTTAAATCAATCACTACGCCATTAGCGATAATGTTTTTACATTGCGGATATAAGATACCACTTGGGACTAAGTGCAGGGCGTATTTTACACCATTTACTACGATGGTATGCCCTGCATTATGTCCGCCTTGATACCTTACTACATAGTCATAATCTTTTGCGAATCTATCAACGACTTTACCTTTACCCTCATCGCCCCATTGCACACCGACAACAACATCTGCCATTATATATCCTTTTTATTTTGCTTTAATAGATAATGCACTACATTATCTGTATAGATTCCAAAACCACAGCTTTTTACTTCATCAATGCAGGATATACCCCCAGATAGAAATGTGAAATTTTGAAGCACCATGCGGAAAAATAAATCATCATAATACTCAACCGGCACAGGCAAAAGCGGGGCGCATATAAGATTCTCATAGCTTGAAGAACATAACTCTAAAAGCCTTTCTATCTCAATGCGTAAGAAGCTAGGGCATATTACTAAAAATTCTTTAAGACTTGCTACATCATTGACTTGCAAAAGCTTTGCAAGAAAGCCAATCTTTTGTAATCTCTCAATATTTAATGTCGCAAAGTCCTTATACTCTAGCTCTGTATTCTCCGCACAAAGCTTTGCAATACTCGCGTTTGTGATTTGTAAAAGCGGCTGAATGCCTAGCTCTTTAAAGATACAGATACCAAGCTCTAAAATTTTTAGATATTCACTCTCATCGAGGCATTCTACCCCGATTTGATTATGCTCTATTGTAGGATAGCTAAACACAGGCTGGATATAAAACCACTTTTTCTGCGTAGTGCTACGACCAAGCCGCTTTGTGATAATCCGCACGACATCAATGGTGCTATCATTTCGCATTGCTATTTGATGATTTTTCTCACTGCTTAGCTGGATTACATCTCTGTTTAAAAAGCTTTTTTGGTGTTCTTGATAAACAAAAGTAGGACTTACAATCTCTTCAAAACCATGCTTATAAAAAAGATTCACACTTAGATTTTCAACCTTTCTTTTAAGTGCTGCTGATAGCCCAAAATGTAGCTTACTGCCTTCTGGAATCTCATGTTCTAAAATCATATTCCGCCTTTTACCTTAAAGCAAACTCGCAATTACAAAGCCTTAATTATAGCTAATACTTGATAAACAACGCCATTTTTTAGAATCTAGCCTTGCTTTACCAAAAAAGATTCTATGTTAAGAAAAGATTCTATACTTTTTAGGGCACTAGATTCTATCTTTATATCAAGCATAAGTAAGGCAAAAGGTAGATTAAAATCTAGACATTTTACATAGTCTTTTTGTGTCATTAAAATATGTGTTGCATGATATTTTTCTAAAAGTGTTTTTAATGTATTGCAATCAAATTCGGCGTGATCTGCTAAGTAGTATTCATATACAATATTTTCTGGTAAATAGGGCTTTAAGCGACTGGGATTTGCTATCGCAGCGGCTAGGATATATGTAGTTTCTGTGCTAGAATCTTGTATAGAATCCTTTGCATACAATATACTCACACTTCGCTTGTAATCTCTATCTTCTTTTAAATGTAAATCACATTTTTTATAAAAAGATTCTGGAAAGCGGTAATATCCACTCGGCAACACAAAGGGAAAATAAGGCTTTAGCTTTGGCTCCAATAAAATATCAAACTTATTAAAATTAAACCTATACGCATCATCTAGTATCACTATGCTATGTTTAGAATCTTTTGTTTGTATATATTCTAATGCTTTTATGCGGCTTTCACTCACTATCACACTAGCTTTTGTTTGCATGGCAATAAGCATGGCTTCATCGCCACTTTGTGCTACATTGACTAATATCGCTCCATTACTGCTTACTTGTATTAAGCCTTTAGATTTTCGCTTATAGCCCCGCAATACCACATAAATATCTGTGTATCCTTTTGTTTGTAGATAGTTTGTTAATGCAATGCAAAAAGGTGTTTTACCGCTCCCACCACTCACAAGATTGCCTATGCTTAGAATCTTTACATTAAAGTTTCTTTTCTTTGTAAAGCACTTTTTATACAGCGTAATAAGGGCATATATACATGAAAATGGCAGCAAGGCAAAAGCTAGAATCTTATGCCAAAAACTTGGATAGAAAAAATAAGATTCTATAAAGCCCATTTTGTTTGTGCTAGATTCTGTAGTTTTGCTTTGTTTCGTATCGCATTCTGTATTTGTATTTACCAAAGATTCTGTATTCATATTAGATTTCACAGAATCTTTAGAATCTTTCTCTAACCTCGCTTCATTAGATTCTATTTTCCAACTCGATTTTATTGTGATATTAGAATCTATAGAATCTTTTTTGATATTTGTTGGTGCTGATTTAGTTTCTATTTGTTTTACTTCCTTGCTAGATTTCATATTCTTAGATTTTATAGAATCTTTCTCTTCGCTAGATTCCATACTTTCCCCATCATGTTTAATATCCATTTGCATAAACTTCCCCTTAATTTTAACCGATTGTAGCACTTTTACAAAAGACAAATTTTATAGAATCTTTGTGTATTTGTTATGTCTCTTTGTCATGACTTTATGATAAAAGTAAATAAGATTCCATAAATTGACATCACGCATATTTCAACAGATCAAATATGTTACAATTTTACACTTATTTACACATTTATGCTTAGAAGCTGATAATTTTTATTTACTTTATCTGTATTTTGTGGTTTTATAAGCTTTATAATGCAAAAAACATGTAAAGGGTGGTCTAAATGGTAAATAACAATACACAAATCTACAAAAAGAAACAGCCTTTAAATAAAAAACTTGCAAAAAGTTTAGTATTCTGGGTATTTATAGGCTTGTTTTTAGGTGTGCTTTTTGGGACAATAGGAAGCTTTCATAGTCCAGACAACCCCTCTGTTTTTACGCAGTTTTTCTATGATTTTTCCGTGCATTCTAAGGAATACACCATTGACCCCTTTATAAAAGGGCTAAAATTACTCATGGGTCCTATCATATTCCTTACAATCATTACTGGTATCATACGACTAGAAGATCTTAAGACGCTTGGCTCACTTGGCTTTAAAACCGTTATTTATTTTGAAGTCGTCAGCACATTTGCCCTTATTATCGGTGTATTTTTTGGTGAGATTATTAAGCCCGGACATGGTATGCACCTTGATATTGCAAGTCTTGATGCAGCAAGTGTGCAAGGCTATATAGAGGCGGGTGCTAAGGAGCAGCAAAGTGCAGGTGGAGAACTCTATAATATCCTAATGAGTGCGATACCGCATGACCCCATCACGCCATTTGTGGAGGGTAAAACATTGCAAGTGCTTGTTATGGCGGTTTTAATCGCTATCGCTCTATCTTTTACAAGTAAGAATTTCAAAGAAGCAGCCCTAAAGTATTTTGAAAGTATGCAAGAGACATTTTTTAAAGTGCTTACAATTTTGATTTGGTATAGCCCATTAGCAACATTTGGTGCGATGGCATTTTTGATTGCAAAGTTTGGCTTTAGCTCAATTAGTGGTATGGCATTATTACTTGTAACTATGGCACTCGCTGTAATTGTGTTTATCTTTGGTGTGCTAGGCATTATCGCGGCAATGGCGCGTGTGAATATCTTTAAATTCATGCGATTTATCTACCGCGAAGTGCTTGTTGTCTTTGCGACCTCAAGCAGTGAAACAGCCCTAGCACCCCTTATGCGTAAGCTTGAAAAGGCAGGGATACAAAAGGCTTCGGTAGGCTTAGTGATTCCAACTGGATATAGTTTTAACCTTGATGCGACAAATATCTATCTAAGCCTTGCAGTTATTTTCTTAGGACAAGCCTTTGATATTCCATTGACACTGGAGCAAACCATTACGCTAATCATCATTTTAATGGTATCTTCTAAAGGTGCAGTGGGCGTTACAGGCAGTGGCTTTATCGTACTTGCAGGGACACTATCAGCTCTAACCACCTCTGATGGCTCGCACTTAATCCCCGCAGTAACCGTTGCGGCAATACTTGGCATTGATAAATTTTTAAGCGAAATGCGTAGCGTTGGGAATCTATGCGGTAATGCTGTTGCATGTATGATTGTAAGCATTTGGGATAAAAGAGTAGATATGGAAAAATTCCGCTATGCACTCGATCACCCTGAAGAGTTTAGGGTGTTGTAATAGATTCTTAGATTCTTGTTTAGCTGTGTTGTCTCTTGCACGACTTTACAGGAATTTACGACATCGGCTTGGTCTTTACACTTCCCTTATTAACCCAATAACACTTTTTAACTTCTCAATCCACAAAAAACACTTAATCACACACAATAAACACACGAGCACATAAAAGCCTTATTAAAGGGTTTATAACAAGTTGCTTTATAATGTGCTTAATATGCTATAATGCTCTTTTACTGCCACTGAATCTTGTATAATCCTATGTGTATTTTTGAATATATTCTAAAAAAGGATACGCAAAGCATCACTGTGTATTAAAGTATGTTTGCTTAAAGGCATATAAAACTACATGTTCCTTGTATGTATCATATTGTTGTATAATCCCATTACCATGGTAATTTTGCTTAACCCTAGAGATTTGCAGCAAAAGCAAATTCAAAGCTAAATAGAGTTAAAAGGGGATAAAATCTTTATACGGAATTTTACTAAGCCCAACATGACAATTTTAGAATTTGGCAGATTGCAACAATATGGACTTTATGTAAGTTTTCTATAGTGCTTGAACGCCAAATAAAGTCGGTATTTAAAAGTTTAAAACATCAAGCAACAATGTATTGCTATGGAAAATTAAATCAGTCATTAAAACTTCTTAAAACCCATACTTATTTCTTGCATTTTCCAAATCTTCTTCTGTGTCAATGCCTATGCTTTCACTCTCTACATGCGCAATTTTAATGGGTTTGTTGTGGTAAATTGCACGAAGTTGTTCTAGCTTTTCAATTTGTTCTAGCTTTGTTTCTGGCAAATTTGCGTATTCTTCAAGTGTTGCTTTAAAGAATCCATACAAGCCTAAATGCCCTAGATAATTTATAGGTATAGATTCATTGCAATCTCTGCAAAATGGTATCGCTGTGCGAGAGAAATATATAGCATGTTGTAAGTGATTGGTTATCACTTTTACTAGATTCGGATTTTGTGCTTGCTCAGCCGTTATGCTCTTTGCACAAGTTGCCATAAAAATATCAGGCTGCATACAATCTTTTAACGCTTGTATCACATGGTGTTCTAAAAATGGCTCATCTGCTTGTAGATTTATAATCATGCAATCATCATTTAGCCCCAAGATTCTAGCAGCTTCAAGCACACGGAGACTGCCATTTGGAATGTCTGGGTGAGTTAGGACTGCCTTTATCTTATACTGCTTTGCGATATTGTATGTTTCAGTAGAATCTAGGGCTAGGACGACTTCATCGATTACTTGTGCGTTTTGTGCGCTTTTAATAAACATGGGCGCACCGCCTATATCACATAAAATCTTATTTGGAAATCTTGAGCTAGCAAGTCGTGCTGGAATAATAATCATAATATAACCTTATATTAAAATGTTATATTCTAATATAAAATTAACAAAATTTAGAATGTTATGAAATAGCATAAAACAATATTTAAATCAAATTTGCGTAAAACTTTGCAATAACTCTATTTTAAAAAAGTCGTTTTTTGTAGATTTTTATCGCATTTTCACTGAAAATATACTAAAATAACAAAATCTATAGATTTCAAAAAAGGTATCCGATGAAAATTAGTCCAGAAAAAATCGATGAAATGTTTCCAAATGAAGGAGAAGATTTTGCAACAATGTTAAGCCGTTCAGAACAATCTGAAGATAATGTCTTGAGAGAAGGAAAAATCGTAAAGATTGATGATGAAAGCGTTATGATTGATGTGCAAGACAAAAAAGAAGGTCGCATGAGTATCGATGAGATAAAAGATTCTAATGGGAATCTTTTGTTTAAGCAAGGCGATAGCATTCTTGTGCATGTGTCAAAAAAAGGTGGTCTTAGAATATCTTACAAAAAAGCCATTAAGTATGAAAAAGTTGTAAATGAGATCAAGGCTCTTGGCACTGATTATAAGGATAAAGTGGTAGAGGGTGTAATACGAGGGAAAAATAAAGGTGGCTATATTGTAGAATCTGCAAATGGTGTTGAATATTTCATGCCAAGGCATTATTCAGCCCTAAGCCGTGATAAAGATGATTCTAAAGTGGTTGGAAAGCCCATAAAAGCTTGTATAGTTGATATACGACCAAATGGCAACTCCATTGTAATTTCAAGAAAGCGTTATCTTGACACACATACTGCCGCACAAAAAGAGAATGCAAAAAAGATTCTTGATAGTGGTTTGGCTTATGAAGGTGTCGTAAAGAATGTTACAAAATTTGGTTTATTTGTTGAGATAGGTTCTGTTGATGGACTCGTGCATTTTACAGAGATTAGTCATAGGGGACCTGTGAATCCTGAAAAGCACTACAAAGTCGGCGATAAAGTGCAAGTAAAACCACTTGAATATAATGAAGAGAAAAATAGGCTATCACTTTCTATACGCGCTCTTTTTGATGACCCATGGAAAGAGATTAAAGATGAGATTAAAGTTGGCTATGTTATACGCGTTACGGTAAGTAATATTGAAGATTATGGTGCGTTTGTAGATTTAGGCAATGATGTTGAGGGCTTTTTGCATATCTCTGAAATGTCGTGGGATAAGAACATTAAACAACCTAGCGATTGCTTAAAAGTAGGCGAAGAGATTAATGTTGAGGTTATAGAGATTGATCCTGATAATAGACGCTTACGAGTAAGTTTAAAGAAGCTACAAGATAAACCTTTTGTGCGATTTACAAAAGAGCATAAGGTAGGCGATGTGATAAAAGGTAAGGTTGCGACTATTACAAATTTTGGTGCATTTGTGAATCTTGGCTCTGTTGATGGACTATTACATAATGAAGACGCATTTTGGGATAAATCTAAGAAATGTGCCGATGAGTTTAAGGTTGGAGATTCTATTGAAGTAAAAATTGATAAGATTGATACTGCCAATGAGAAAATTTCACTTAATAGACGCTATCTTGTAGAATCGCCTAGTGAGCAGTTTGCAAAAAAATACGCTATTGATGATGAGATTTCTGGGCAGGTTATTGATATTAAAGACTTTGGTGTATTTATCAAGGTAGAGAATGAAAATATTGACGCACTTATTCGCAATGAAGATTTAGGCAATATTGCTAGAGACAGCATTAAGGTGGGCGATACTATCAAGGGAGCATTAGTGCAGGTTGATAGAAAGGCAAATCGTGTGCGGTTATCTGTGCGTAGATTACAAAAGAAAAAAGAGCGTCAAGAATTAAATGATTATAATTCTGATGAAAAAGTTACATTAGGCGATACATTAGGCGATAAGTTTAAGAATCTCGGTAAAAAATAATATCTTTGTGTGTAGGGTTTTGAATGATAAGGGGCATAATTGCTGGGCTTATACTTATTGTTGTGCTTGGTGGTGGCTATGTTTTATATGCGTTTTATCAAAAAATGCAAAATGCTGATGTGCAAGTAGAAGAGTCCGTTGCCAAGATCCCACAAAAGCAGGTAATAAAAAATATCCCAAAAATGGAAACCATACAAGATGATGTATGGATTAGCAATGCAAATGAAAAAGCAATTGCCACTACTTATCAGTTTCCTTCAAATGTGCTAGATATTAATATCGAAGTCAAACGCTATGAAGACTTAAAGACAGATTATACAAAGGTGCTAGTAAAAAACCTTGATGACTATAAGTTTTTTTGTTTGAATGAGATTTTACGACAAAAGCATATTGACTTTTCTTATTTTAAGCATAAAGATACGCTTGACTTATTACTATTTATGCCAAATGAAGCGCAACGAGAAATGATTCTAAATGATTTTAAGTATTATGGTATAGAGTATGAAATTAGTTTGAAAAAATAGATTCTATCTCAATGATTTTAAAGGAATGACATGAAAAAACATATTATAGTATGCGATCATATTCATGATGAAGGCTTAAAGATTCTAAGCACACAAGATGATATTTCTATGGAGAATCTAGCCCATTTACCAAAAGATGAGCTACTCACACATTTACATAAAGCCGATGTGCTTATCACTAGAAGCTCAACTGGAGTTAATGAAAAGCTTTTGGAATCTGCATATAAAGATTCTAAAAAGCTGAAAGCTATCGTGCGTGCTGGCGTGGGTGTGGATAATGTCGATATTGATGCGTGTTCTTACAGAGGTGTTGTGGTTATGAATGTGCCTACTGCAAATACTATTGCCGCAGTAGAACTCACAATGACACATCTCTTAAGTGCTATCCGCAGATTCCCAAGCGCACATACACAGCTAAAAGTCGAGCGTAAATGGAAGAGAGAAGATTGGTATGGTATTGAGTTAAAGGATAAAAAGCTAGGTGTGATTGGCTTTGGCAATATCGGCAGCCGTGTTGGAATCCGTGCAAAAGCCTTTGACATGCAAGTAATCGCCTATGATCCATACATTAACCCAAATAAAGCGCTTGATTTAGGTATAGAATATACAACGAATTTTGATGACATTCTAGCCTGTGATATTATCACTATCCATACGCCAAAGAATAAGCAAACTACAAATATGATTACAAGCAAAGAAATCGCAAAAATGAAAGATGGCGTGATACTCATCAATTGTGCGCGTGGTGGCTTGTATAATGAAAATGACCTTTATGATGGATTAAAATCAAAAAAAATCGCATGGGCTGGACTTGATGTATTTGATTCTGAACCTGCTACAAATAACAAACTTTTAGATTTAGACAATATTTATGTAACGCCACACATTGGAGCAAATACGCTTGAAAGTCAAGAAAAAATAGCAATAGAAGCTGCACATGCCGCCATTTCAGCAGCAAGAGGATCAGCTTTTCCAAATGCACTTAATCTCCCCACAAAAACGCAAGATATGCCAGATTCTATTATCGCATACCTTGAGCTTACACAAAAGCTTGCCTATTTTGCCGCACAAGCAATTGATGGGGCAATCAGTGCATTGCATGTGTATATTAATGGCGTTGAGCTTGAGAAATACAAAGACGCATTTTTGACATTTGGACTTGTTGGAGCATTGAAACCTTCCCTTGATGATAAAATCAATTATGTAAATGCCCCATTTGTTGCGACTGAAAGGGGCGTGCAAAGCAGTGTAGAAGTCAAACATAATGCAGGACCTTATAAGAATCTTGTAAAAATTACTCTCAATACTGCTAAAGAAAGCATGAGTGTAAGCGGCACAATCTATGATGGACATATTGTAAGATTCAATAATATTAATGGTTTTGGCATGGATTTAGAGCCCAATGGCAATATGATCCTTGTGCGAAATACCGATGTCCCGGGTGTTATAGGTAGCATAGGACATACAATCGCAAAGCATAAGGTAAATATCGCGGACTTTAGACTCGGCAGAAAAACAGATTCTAGTGAAAGAAATGCATTAGCCTTAATACTTGTTGATAGTGCGGTATCTACCCAGCTATTAGATGATTTAAAAGCCATACCAGAATGCTTAAGTGTGCGTAATGTGCTTATGTGATTAAAGAATAAAAATCATGAATATAGGGAAGTTAGCACAGCCAAAACCTATTTTATACATTCTATTTTGTATTATATATGCCTTTTTTAGTGCCTGTGCTAAGAAGGAAGTCCCACCCAAACAAGATATAAAAACACAAGTTAAAGCACAACAGCCAAGCATACCATTTGCCACAAATAAAGCAGAAAGTAATAAATGGTATAAAGAGCGGTTTCTACCCATTCTCAAACAATCATCAAGCAAAAAAGGTGCAGAAGAATACGAGCAGTTTGCAAAGCTTTATTTTGCAGATTTAAGTCAAATACAAGATTATGATAAACGCATTCCACAAGATAAACTTTTGCAATCTGTTAGCTTTACACTCTTTGCACAAGACTTATTTAGAGAGTTTTTATTCTTACAGGAAAGAGGCTTAATAGTTGCCCCATGGGAAGCCTTTGCAAGTGATATTGAGTTTAGCAATCATATCTTAAGTGCAAGTTTTGTAGCAAATATAGCCGCAGAGATAGAAGAACTTGAAAATGAAAGCTATGAGAATCTCAATAACATTGTATTAGCACACAACCTTTTATATCTCACACAAAAATACACCTATGCCACACAAACTAGCAAAGAAACACAAAAAATCACTGAAACAACACAATATGTATTGCCAGATTCCCTATACTCTTTTTTATTTTATAGAATCTTATATGCCAAATATATGGAAAAATTTCAAAGCAATTCCATATTGCATGTAATGTCAAGGCAATTCCCAGATTCTACGCTAAAAGCTAGCAATAAGATCTTATACACACAGCAAAAGCATAGCAATGTAAAAACCATGCAAAAACACTTTTCCTTTACACCTTTTGAGCCTACAAATCCCACAGCTATTATGCAGTGCAAAGCAGGAAATACGCACTATCCAGCACAAAAGAAGTGCATACAAACCACCTTTATATCATGGTTAGCTTATTTGCAATCTAGCTTACAACGGCACAATTCCCCTTATGTGCTACCCATTTTTACAGATTCTAAACTCTGTTTGCTACTGACACAAGATGACATTATTATCTATCCACATAATGAAAGTAACTTTTGTAAGAATCTTATCGCCACATGGCAGAGTTATCGATCTGTGCGAAAATAGATACTAGGCTTAATCTTTTACTTGATTTGTTTTTTTTTTTTTGTAAAATCCTTTTGCGTTTTATTGTTTGTAATAAGACTGAATACATTATGGGAGAAGTTAGTATGAGTTTTAGAAAAAAGATTTCACTTAGTGTTATAAGTGCAGCTTGCGTGTTTGCTTTTGTAGCGTGTGAAAATAATACAAGCACACCAAAATGCGGCGATAAAGATGTGCAAGAAAAACTTACCGAAATTTTAAAATCACACATGGAAGATACTCCATTTACTAGGGACATAGGACTGGAAAAAATCGTAAAAGGCATGAAATTTCAAAATTTCATTACAGATGAAGTGAATGACACAAGAAAAAAGGTTACTTGTAAAGCACATGTGAAAATCGATGTCAATGCGGCAAAAGATTTTATGTATCTAATAGGCAGAGTAGAACTTAAAGATACTTTAGAGTTTAAGTCCGGCGAGGAGCTAACAGAGAAAAACATTGAAGAAATTTTTATAAGAACTGCTGAAAAAAACAAGATCAGCGATAATATGTCTAAGGCACAAAAAGAGAAGATAATAAACGAGGCAAAGAAAAAGGCAAAAGAATTTAAAGAAGAGATGTCTAGGGGTGCAGAAGAAATGGCAGCAGAAGAGAAAGAGATAAAATACACTGCCCAAAGAACAGATGATGGCAACCTTATAGTAAAAGAAATAGAAGACTATTATGAGTAAATGCAGGTTTTATTTTTTTTAGATTCTATGTTTCAGAACACAGCTTTGATTGCTATTTGCTTTTTGAACTTTGTTTGCAGGGAGTTTTTAAATTCTATCTTTCCTGCCATTGCGTATTATTGTATGCATACAATGAGTCGTTGGATATTTTATGATGATTAAAGTAGCTTCGATTAAGAAGTGATGAAAAGGGGCTTAGAATCTCAATGGAAAATTCATTACATTTCTGGACTTTTTTATAAACATAAAGTGGAATATAAATACGAAATGTTGTGCAATGCCTTTGGTTTTAACAAAAATGAAGTGATACCTACAATGCTACGCATTCCGCTTATTCTTGTTGTTATTGTCGCAGTAAGCGTATCCCTGCTTATTCATTTGCAATTTAGATTCATTGTATTGTTATGTGTAGTGGTGGCTTTTATACTGACTTATATTTTTTAGAGATAAAGAAACAAGACAAAACATTGCTACAATCACAAGACAATATATTTTTCTCTACACAAGAATCTAGCTCATTTGAATCACGAGAAACACCTGCTTTTACTTCTAACCATACAAACATAGAAGCACAAAGCGATATTACCGCAACTGCTGGAAACTAAATCGCTCACAAAGTAGGAGAATCTGTTATCACAACTGAGAGGGATTCTGTTACAATAAAAGCAGGTGGAATAGAAGTCATAATAGATTCTAAAGGGCTTGTAGTAAAAGGTGGGTAGGTAAAGAATGAGTAGAATCTATGAGTATTTAATAAAAATGCTAAAATACGCAATAATTCTAAAGAGATTCTAAAATGGGCAAAAATTTATACTAAGCATGGTGTTTGCAACTCTATTTATACCTCAAGATGTCAATGCAAAAAGTAGCAATGAGGCAAAAACCTAGCTTTGATTGTGCTAAGGCAACCACAAAAGCAGAAAAGATTGTTTGCAGTGATGAGAGTGGGGATCTACAGAATCTAGACAGATATATGAGCAAGATTTATACACAGCTTAGGAGTGAGCTTAAAAAGTAAATGACACCAAAAGGCTAAATAGCATATTGCACTCTCAAATAGCATTTATCAAAGAAGCAAATACAATGCCTTTATCTGATAATTTGCAAAATTTGTATGAGGATAGAATTCTACGCTGTTGCAAACTCTAGGTGAAGTGCTTGATTTAAACAATAATGAACTATGCAAGTATGCAAGAAAAGATAGGTTTAATGAGAACAAATGGCAGGAAGCCCCCAAATCCATCAGGCCTCCATTTAGCATAGGCTTTTGTGCTTTTGAAGCAAATGCTAAATATGGCGGCTTTTATGATTATTGCACACAAAGGGGAGAAATGAAACAAGCAGAAATGGCACAAGCCATCAGAGAAAATCCCTCTATATCAGTTTTCCTCGAAGCTATAAAGGACAGATTGATTTTGATAATGATGGTGTGCTAGAAGATGCGATTCTCACAGGGGGGGGGGGGGAGTATTTTAGTGCGCTTTGGATATATAGAAATGGTAAATTAGACACAAAATCAAGTGATAGAATGTATGGCGATGATTTGCATTTGAGTGGAGAAAAAATGAGCTATAAGGTTGCGATGTTTAATGAATTGCCCTACATGGCATTCACTACTTATGCCTTGCCAAGCAATAAAAACTCACAGCGATTAGAATTTGCTGATGCGGAGTATCCTTTACTTAGCTATTTATCTACGGGGTCATGGAGTTTCAATGGAAAACCTATGTTGTTCTCTATAATAAGAGATTTTTTATGATAACGATTCTATGTATCCAACAACGCGCATTTATCTCCTAGAAGGCAACAAAAGAGATATTAAATGCACTTATTGAAAATAAAATTAAGGCAAGATGATGTTTGATACAACAAAAAATATTGAATACGAAAAAGAAGCATTAAAGATTATATTAGTGAGTGAAGATTTTAAGAAATCCCCATATAATGATAGAGCAAAAAGCGACAATAGTGGATATTTAACCATCAGGTTATGGCATTAATTTACAAGTAAGAATTGGCTGATTGCTACATTAAATGAGCCGGGCTTATTTGGTGGCATAGCAAATTTAAAATCTATTATAGATGTAAAGGCTTTAGATAATATAGATAATAAAGCTATGACTACCCCATAATGCAAGATTTAGTTAATAGCAATGTCTTTAGCGATAAAGGATTCCCTCTTATTGCTACACCTAAGCCTAATACCTTTAAGATACACTCGCCTAAGCCCACTCATACTAAAGATATAAGTAAAGAAGTCCTAGATTCTCAAATAGATATTGCTATTCCCTCTTTCACTCTTATTACCCCTTATAGAGATTTAGAGGAATATTACTTCACACCAAGCACTTATGAAAATAGAGAATCTAAAGAACAATACATTTCTTCACAAAGTGGCTTTTATACGCCAAATGATACATTAGAGATAACACTACCTCCATTATCTAAAAATGTAGATTATGCTAGACTAGATTCTAATCCTACTCTTACGCCAATACTACAAGATATAAGCAAGATATATAATCCTATATTCTTTAGTTATAGAATCCTTACTCTAAGAATTGCCTACACAATTTATGAATACTTGCTTATTGTGCCAAAAACTATGCCTAAATTCATAAATAAACTTTTAAAAGAACAAAGAGAGAAAGAAGAATTAGGTTATGGTTATGGGAGATTTATAGATTTAGGCAGAGATTACATGAGGGAATGTAACATAGAGGAAGGAAAAAATGGGGACAATACAAAAATATCTTTACTCAATATACAAGGCAAAGTATTACTAGCACCTAATGCGTGTGAGAGAGTGAGGGTGGAGGTGAGGTAATAGTAATGATTAATTGAAGTGGAAACATAGATAATATGTTATCATTATGGAACTTGAAATAAGGAGTTAAGAATGTTGTGTCATGCATGTGAAGTATGCGGTGAGAAGTTAAACTTGTTAACATTAGATTCCACCGGTGAAAATGAATATGATATTATGTGTGAATGTCCAAAATGTAAGACAAAATACAAGGTACCAAAAATGAATAATAAGAAATCATATATACTTGCGATACCACTTGTTATTGTATGTGTTCTTGGGTATATCTTGCTTCGCCGGTATTTTGATATAGATGCTTTCTATGGTAAGATAGCAATTGTGGGTGTTATTTCTATCTTTTTTGTGATTCTCTTGATAAATCATATTAAAAATCTTAAATTTGAAAAGATAGATGAAAATGATACGGGAAACACAAATGAGTAATCGCCTTAATATCCAAAATAAATCAAAATTTCTATCACCAACACACATAGGCTACAACTCTACTATAACACTTGAAGTTTTAAAGCCACAAGATCTCAATCAATACAGGCTAACAAATGTTATACAAATGCAAGTAGCAGACTTACAATTAGCCTCGCAAATATTTTTTAATCAAAAAGAAGTTGCATCGCAATCAAAATATATTTTTACATTAGATAAAAGAACACAAATAGCACTGGAGTGCAATAGCAAGAAAGAAGAGGGTAACATTAAGGGGATAACGCAAGAAGCTTTCCATAATGCCATATCGCCCATCTTACCAAACAAACAAGAAACCTTAGATATAAACACGATTATGGTAGAGTTAGCCTCATTTTTAAATGAAAAAGATATACAAAAAAGCATAAGTAAAATTGATACTAGATTTAATGAAATAAAAAGGAAACCACATTCCTACACAAACAAAAGATTTATTCTGCCGAATATGGACAATTTGGAGGAGAACCCATAGGAGCAATAATCGGTGATTATGCGCTAAATGCATCAAGTCCCGATATGAATTTTTTATTCAAAATGTCATCAATTGCTGCTATGAGTCATTCTCCATTTTTAACATCTGTAGATGCAAGCTTTTTTGGGCTTGATAATTATGCAGAACTTCCAACAATACAAGATCTAAAAAGTTTATTAGAAGGTCCACAATATACAAAGTGGCGCACTTTTAGAGAGAACGAGGATTCTAAATATGCTGGACTTATGGTGACAAGATTCTTAACTCGTTCTCCATAT
>NZ_JMKW01000005.1 GCF_000686565.1 Helicobacter bilis ATCC 51630 | reverse complement strand
CTAAGAACACAACACACAAGGGAAATTTTTGCCCTTATAAAAACTCATGCTTACCCACTTGTGCTAACTCATCATTATATAAGTTACAATATTACACATAAGCATATAATTTTTAAAAATTTTTTCTAGCTAACTCTTATAAACTTACGAAACTAGAGAAAATATCGGTTTTTTGGGGATTTGGAGGCAAATAAATTACAATTAAAATGAATGGGTATTTTGCCAAGCCCACCTTTTTTATTTCAACTTAGAGTAAATAAAGCGACTTGACAATGAAAAAAATGTCGGTTAGGGTTTTGGGGGTGGTGGGATTTGGATTTTATCTCGCTAAAAACCTCTCTAGTTACATCAAAAATATCCATTATTTTGTCCCCTTACCATAGAATCCTTGTTTGATTAAAGTTTCTTCTATCAAAGAAGAGCGTAAATTAAGGCTAGAATTTGTGCCTAAAAAACTAGCCTTACCCAATCAATACTTTGCAATGCCTTGCTTACTCTAGCCTTATCTTTTAAAATCACTATGCCATATCCCCTTCTATGCGGCAGAGATTCAAAATCTTTATACAGCTTCATGCTCGGCTTATTTTGAGAGTGAAAACAAGTGCTAGGCAAATACGCATTGCAAATGAGAGCATTTTTTATTCCTTGTGCTACTTGGAGTGCCACCATCGCTAAGGGAATAGACCTTAATATATTCCTTACAAGTTTTTTTTTAGACTCCATATCAAATTACATAAATTCTAAAGTGATGACCAAGAGTCAAGAATAAGTTAAAAAGAGATATAGCTGTGCTTACACTTGCTTGTAGGTTGTAACCACATAAATGCAAACTACAATAGTAAAGAGAGAGCCTTACTATATGTAAGGTAAGAGCCGTATATTAGATGAGATTCTATTACTTAGCTTTAATTACACCAACGATAGCAACTGATGGCTTCTCAATCACGCTAACACCAGCAATCTCTGGTAAATCACGCACAAGGATCGCATGTCCAACATCAAGACTGCTTACATCAAGTGTATAATCACTTGGTAAAACCGCCGCATCACATTTTACTGCAACTCTTTTTCGTGAGAATACAAGCACACCTTTATTTTTCAAGCCAATAGGTGAGCCTGTAACTTTCACTGGCACTTTATATTTTGCCACACAACCCTTTGTTGCAAACATCATATCCACATGTAAAATATCACTTGTTACTGGGTCTTTTTGATATTCTTGCACAACAACATCATATACATTTCCATCGATTTTAACAGGAAAAATAAGTGTTTGTTTCGCACGCATGTATTTGATAAAATCATTGCGTTTAAACGCACAATGTATATTTTCCTTGCCTTTACCATAGATATTAGCAACTAGATAACCATCTCGCTTCAATGCTTTCGCATTTGTTTTGCCAATACTATCTCTAAGTTTGCCTTCTAACATAAATGTCCTTTTTGATAAAATAAAAGCTGACATTCTAGCATTTAATGCTAAATTTGTAAAGCATAACACCATAAAACATAGCAAAATCTTAGAATCTGTTGAGCTAATATGCAACATTACACAGCATAGATTTTTTATGCAATACAAAATAAAAATATTTATCATTTTTATTTATTCTTGTGTTACTATGTAAAAATATTTTAAATTTTAGGAGATTTACATGAGTGTCACAAGTATTATAGAGCATATGAATAATCATCATTCAGCGGAGTTGCAGGGCTTAGTAAAGCTTTATGGTGGCTTTGAGGCAAAGGTGGCAACACTAAGCGGGGTGAATGAAGATGGCATGAAAATACAAGCAGATGGCAAAGAAGTCTTTGCGCCATTTCCTGCGAAAACTGAAGAGAAAGACTATAAAGATGCTATTATTAAACTTTGCATGGCAATCAGCAAAAAAGACGATCAGGTTGCAAGTGAGATAGAATCTTTTAAAGAAGAGTTTAATACGATTTTGCTTACTTCATTATCAAAGGATAATAAACCGCATATTAGCTACTCGCCGCTACTAAGATATGATGGAGAGTATTATTTATATGTGAGCGAAGTCGCAGCACATTGCCAAAATTTACGCACAAATCCTAATGCAGTCCAAGTTATGTTTATAGAAGATGAGAGTAAAACAAAAAGCATTTTAGCAAGAAAGCGTTTGACTTATGATGTAAGCGTGGAGTTTATGCCTAGAGATAGCCTATTTGATAAAGTGTATGATAGCTTTGAATCTCGTGTAGGAAAAGGTGGTGGTGTAGCCCAAGTCCGCTCGATGCAGGATTTTCATTTAGTAAAGATATGCTTCAAAGAAGGTCGCTTTGTAAAAGGCTTTGGTCAAGCATATAATATTGATTCTCATGGCAAGATAGGACATATCGGTGGTAATGGCGGTATGCCACATGCAATGCCGCATAAGCATAAATAGGACTAACTTTTTAAACACTTGCTTTAAATGAAGTTATGTAGGATATTAGACACAATATCTTATTAACTCATATTTTTTCTCAAAAGATTCTATGTGATTGTTATAGAATCTTTAAATGCTTTATTTATTCTAGAGTTTAGTATAAAGTCATATTTCACTTATTTTATCTTTATTAGCACTTGTTTATAACTTTAAGTTTATATGTGATACACAAACGCAAAGAATCTTTTAACATTGTAAAAAAGTTACATTTTTAGCTATATCTCCCATATCTCTTATTTTTGCAAAAAATAGCCATTTTTAGATAGTTTTTTGTAATATTATGTGTTAAAAAGTAACATAATTTTATGATTTAGGGTATTGTAGAATCCATTTATTGCAAAATATAATTCCGTGTTTATTATAAAAAAAGTAATGTAGCAATTATTTTTGTAATTTTTTTGCTTTTTATGTTACATTATAAATACATTTACTTACATATCTAGTTGTGAAAGTAAATATTCTGTGATATAAGGAGTTAGCATGGGTAAGGCAGTCGCTTCAAAAGAGGAAGTGAGAGCGAGATTCTATAAATTTGTGTCATTTCGCAATAAGTTTTCGCTTTATCTTTCTTTGATTATTCTTGTTTGTTATTACGCATTTATTGCTAGTGTTGGATTTTTCCCAGAAATTCTTGGATACAGGTTAGGTCCTAGTGCGATCAGTTTAGGCATTATCTTAGGTGTGTTTATTATCGTGCTATCGATTGTAAGCACAGGGGTTTATACGCTGTTTGCGAATAAATATTTTGATAAAGAGCAAGCTGAGGTGCTAGAAGAGATGGATCGTGTAGGTTTGGTTAAAGAAATGCAAAATGAGAAATAGTTGTGTTATGGAGTTTAGATTTTGTGCTTTAGATTCTGGATTCTCGCCTTTATGGGTGATTGCAGGGTTAAGGTGCATTTTACAAGAGTTTAGATTCTACAACAAATTGTCATATTGAGCATAGCGAAATATCTAGCATAGAATCTAAAAGAGATTTTTCGTGCTTACGCACTCAATATGACAGAAATCTAGATTCTAGTAATTGTTATATTGAACGCAGTGAAATATTTAAAAACTTAAGAATTTAATAAAGATATTTCGCCTATCTCAATATAATAAAAGCACAAAGCAAGAAACAAAAACTAGATTCTATAAATCTTAGATTCTAAGTTTCAATACAGAATCTAATCGCAATAAAAGCGATGAAAGACACACAGAATCTAGCTCTATAAAGCAAAGCAGCTTTTAATAAGGAGAAAGTTATGAATAAAAAAGGTATTTTATTTGGAATCATATTTAGCTATGGTTTATTTATGCAGTGTGTAGCAGCAGGTATTGATGTAGGCAATGTGGAGAAAGCCCCAATAAACTACATTGCTATCAGCATGTTTGTAGCGTTTGTATTAGCAACGCTTAGCATTACTTATTATTCAAGTAAAAAATCACAATCAGCACAATCTTTCTATACCGCCGGTGGTAACATTACTGGTATGCAAAATGGCATCGCAATCGCTGGTGATTATATGAGTGCAGCAAGCTTTTTAGGTATTGTTGGACTTGTGTTTGTGAATGGCTTTGATGGATTGATTTATTCTATTGGATTCTTAGTTGGTTGGCCCATCGTGTTATTTTTAATCGCTGAAAAGTTTCGTAATCTTGGTAAATACACTTTCGCAGATATTATCGCCTATCGTTTGGAATCTAAAAAGGTGAGAACAATCTCTGCGATTTCAGCCCTAAGCGTTATCGTATTCTACTTAATCGCTCAAATGGTAGGTGCTGGTGGGCTTATACAAGTGCTTTTTGGTCTGCCTTATAACACAGCTGTAATATTAGTTGGAATCTTAATGATATGCTATGTTACCTTTGGGGGAATGCACGCTACAACATGGGTGCAAATCATTAAAGCATGTTTGTTACTTGGCGGTGCAAGTTTTATGGCTATTATGGTTTTGTATCTTACCGGCTTTAACTTGCAGCATTATTTTGAGATGGCAATACACAATCATGCAAAAGGTGAAGCCATAATGTCGCCCGGGACATTTCTACCTGATCCAATATCTGCTATCTCTCTTGGTTTAGCATTAATGTTTGGGACTGCTGGATTACCACATATTCTTATGCGATTTTTCACGGTTAAAGACGCAAAAGAAGCAAGAAAGTCAGTCTTCTTTGCTACCGGACTTATAGGCTATTTTTATATACTTACCTTTATTATTGGGTTTGGTGCTATTGCATTATTAATAGGGAATCCAGAGTTTATTGTCGATGGTAAATTCAGTGTTGCACCAAACATGGAAGCCGTCGCATTATCTAAAGTGCTAGGTGGCAATGTGCTTTATGGCTTCATTTCAGCGGTGGCATTTGCTACAATTTTGGCAGTTGTAGCAGGACTTGCTATCTCTGGGGCAAGTGCGATTAGCCATGATTTATTTGTAAATGTTATAAAAGATGGTAAATGCGACCCAAAGCTTGAAATGCGCGTTACAAAAGCTTCGACTATTGGACTTGGCGTATTGGCTATATTGCTTGGGATTGTGTTTCAAGGGCAAAATGTAGCCTTTACCGTTGGACTTGCATTTGCTATTGCTGCGAGTGTGAATTTTCCTATTATTTTGCTTTGCATTTATTGGAAAAATCTCACAACAAATGGTGTGCTTTATGGTGGTTTAATCGGGCTTTTATCAGTGTTATTACTCGTGCTATTTAGCCCTAGCGTATGGGTTGATGTCTTGCATTTTGAAGAGGCAATTTTCCCATATAAACACCCTGCTATCTTTAGTATGCCTATCGCATTTTTATCAATCATTATTATCTCTAAGTTAGATTCTAGAGAGAGATCAATCATTGATAAGCAAGGCTTTAAAGCACAAGACTTTAGAGCTCAAACTGGCATTGGCATAAGTGAAGCTGTGGCACATTAGAATCTGTTAGTCTAAATTTTACAACATAAGATTCTAAACCAAACTTACCTGTAAAGATTCTTTACTAACTAGCTATATTTCTATCTAAAGAAGAGTTGAAAAATAGCTAGTTTTTTGCTACACTTGTGCGGAATTATCTCATAATCTACTTATCATAAACTCGCCATATAAGGATTATAATGTTGCTTGATATTTCCACCTCAACACCCCTTGCAAACTATAAGATTCTAAGCAATTCTATCACACCACGACCCATTGCATGGATAAGCACAAAGAGTAATGCCGACATAATAAACCTTGCACCATTTAGCTTTTTTGCACCGCTTTGTGCTACACCCATGATATTTGGCATTAGCATTATGAATAAGAGTAATGGCGATATGAAAGATACCTTGCTGAATGCAAAACTCACAAAAAAGGCGACAATATGCACGGTGCAACCAGACTTTTTAGAATCAATGCAGCAAACAAGCACAGAATTGCCTTATAATATAAGCGAAACATCAACCTACAAGATTCCAACAATAGAGATTGCAAAGGATTATCCTCCATGTGTTGATGGTGTGAAAGTCGCATTTTTCTGTGATTTTAAGGATATTTTGCAGTTTAGCCAAACTTGTTCCACTTTGATTTTACAAGCACAAAAAGTTTTTATTGATGATGAATTATATAGTGAATCTCTAAACTTTTCCCTGCAAAATGTTGGTCGCTGTGGCAAGGGATTTATATAAAACTATATATTAAAATATTGCTTGTTGTAAATAAATATGAAATATGCCTTAACCCCTTGTGTCAAATATGGAAATTTTCTCGCATTGTTTCTGTATCCTAGATCTTAATATAAATTTAAAATATTACATATAAATCATATAAAACTGGTATAAGCATTTTTATGTTAAAGATTTTTGGGCATTGAAACAATGGAATATTGTGATAAAAATGTCATCATGCAAACTACACAATAACTAAAAATATGACTATAAACACAGCATATCGCAATTTCAATAGTCAATGTATCGCACATATATTTCATTCTAAATTTTGCAGTTTTTATGTTTTTATTATACATAAATGAGTAAAATACCAAAATATTTTTTAATAGAAGGATAGCAATGACAATTGAAATGGGCGATCTTAAAAAAGGTTTGAAAATCGAAATCGATGGAATCCCTTATAGAATCACAGAGTATCAGCATGTAAAGCCGGGTAAAGGTCCTGCATTTGTGCGAGTGAAGATTAAAAGCTTTTTAGATGGCAAGGTAATTGAAAAAACTTTTCATGCGGGTGATAAATGTGAAACGCCAAATATTATTGAAAAAGGCATGCAATATCTCTATCATGATGGTGAGCTGTATCAATTTATGGATAATGAAACTTATGAGCAAGTGGGCTTAAGTGAAGAGCAAGTTGGTGATAGTGCAAAATGGCTTTTAGATAGTATGAATGTAAGTGTTCTGCTTTATAATGACAAGGCAATATCAGTCAATGTCCCACAAATAGTTGAGCTAAAGATAGTAGAAACTCCCCCAAACTTTAAGGGCGATACTTCAAGTGCGGGTAAGAAACCAGCGACTTTAGAGACAGGTGCGGTGGTGCAGATTCCATTCCATGTATTAGAGGGTGAAACGATACGAGTGAATACAGAGACAGGTGAGTATATAGAAAAGGTTAAATAGGTTATGAATCTCTCACTAGATACTTTGCTTCCTTTGTTGCAACGAGATTTTTTTATGCGTGTTGTACTTGCAAGTGTGGAGGTTATACGCCTTTTACATACGCAAGATTCAATATTGCATGAGAGTTTTGGCGTTGGTGCAGGTGGCGATCGTAGTAGTGGGGCGGATTTACTTGCGGAATCTATATTTTCTAAGTTTTTATTGCCACATTATCATATCGACTCTGAAGAAAGTGGGTTATTAAAAGGTGATAGTAATGCAAAAGGCACAATTGTGCTAGACCCGCTTGATGGCAGTAGTAACTTTAAGTCAAACATTCCATATTTTGGTGCGAGTGTAGCCTTGTGTGATGAGAATGGTAGAGTGTGTGAAGCTTGTGTGGTGAATTATATCTCATGTGAGATAGCCTATCTTAATGATGATTTATTGGCTCTTACAAGAATGCCTTGTATTTTTAGTTTGCAGACTTTTATTGCAGATTTACAACCAGAATATATTGTATATGCAAGCACTGCAAAAAAGCCAACTTCTATGCACTCATGCTATATACCATGCAATTTCACAAGACTTTTGCAAAATAGCAATACTGCAAAAAAAGATACCTTTATAGCAAATGCGTGTGATGCGATTAGAGAGTCTGCACAATATCTTCCGTCGTTTGATACAAACTTTTTACATGCAATGTTTGCTAGTCAAATACTAATCTTTAGACCGCAAAAAGTTATCACAGAAAAGCTTGAATGTGGCATATTTGAAAAGGCTATGCAGCATGCTAAATGGGCGTCTTTTTTAGCAGAAAGTGGGCTAAAATTTCGTAGTCTTGGGGCTATTGCCCTAAGTCTTGCTTTTAGTTTTCGCTATCTATTTGTGCTTTTGCCAACACAGGTTAGAAAATATGATGGTATGGCAGGATTCTATCTAGCTCAAAATCAAATCATTTGTGGCAATTTAGAATCTTATCATAAGGCTATACCATCGCTGAAGCAATGTAGGGAAGTGATTTCTCATATTTTAATTACAACAGATTCAGATATTGTTAATAAATTTAAAGGAAGGTAAAATGGGTTTTTCAGATTTTTTTAAAAACTTTAAACGAGAAGATTCTAGAGATAGAAAAGATGCAGCCCAGCATTGGACAAAATGTCCTAGCTGCGGTGCGGTTATGTATAATAAAGAAGTGATTGAGAGTTCTTATGTATGTTCAAAATGTTCCCATCATTTTAGAATCAACGCACAAGATAGACTGAATCTTATTTGCGATTCTGATACTTTTATTGAATATGACAATGATTTAGCTCCAAACGATCCCCTTGCATTTGTGGACAAAAAAAGCTATACAAAAAGAATTGAAGAGGGCTTTGCAAAGACAAAGAGAAAAAGTGCGGTTATATCAGGGGAAGCCCTTATACATGGCAAAGAAGCACAAATTGTAATCTTTGATTTCTCATTTATGGGCGGTAGCTTAGGCAGTGTTGAGGGTGAAAAGATTGTAAGAGCGATTAATCGTGCTATAAGTAAAAAGCAAGGCTTAATCATTGTATCTACAAGTGGTGGAGCTAGAATGCAAGAATCTACCTATTCACTCATGCAAATGGCAAAAACTTCAGCGGCATTAGGCAAACTTGCTGAAGCAAAACTGCCTTATATCTCTGTGCTAACTGACCCTACTTTCGGGGGTGTTTCAGCATCATTTGCATTTTTAGGGGATATAATCATTGCAGAACCGGGTGCTATGATAGGCTTTGCAGGGGCAAGGGTTATCAAGCAAACAATCGGCACAGATTTACCAGAGGGCTTTCAAACTGCAGAGTTTTTGCTTGAACATGGATTAATAGATATGATTGTATCGCGTAAAGATTTGAAGCATACTTTAAGCGATCTTATTAAAATGCTTGTGCCTTATGAAAATACATATATATACAATTCATAAAAATGAAATGCTAGGTGATATAATGCAGTATTATAGCAAGGCTTGCAAGGGATTTGGTGTTACACTAAGCTTTTTTAATCTCTTTAATAAAAAGATTCAAGAAGCACAAAAGCAAGATTCTAATATCGCAAAGCAAAGCTATACAATGGCATTTTCTAAACATTTTGATAGGCAGAGTATTTTGCTAGATTCTGGTGGAGAGAGACAAGATTCAATAGAATTTAGCAACATGATAGAATCTTATAGCACACAAAGTGGCATTATAAAATTTTTTATTGCAGGGGCATTTGGCTTTGAAAAAGAAGTATTAAAACAGCATAAAACAATCAGTTTAAGCACATTAACTTTTAGCCATGAAATCGCAAAAATTGTGCTTTTAGAGCAGATTTATCGCTCACTAAGCATTATCAATAAACACCCATACCATAAGCTTTAGTAAGGAAAAAGAATGCGTAATGAAGATTTGTTATCATTGAGACAAACATTAGAAAAACGATTAGAATATTTAGATGGATTAAGCTTAAACTTACATAAAAGCTTACAAGAGATGAGTGCGTTAAAACTCAATGAAAATGCAGATATTATCTCTACGCAATCACAACTGCGATTTGATGATTCCATGTTAGAACGCAATCAAAAAGAGATGAAAGAAATCAGTGCGTCTCTTGCGAAGTTTGATGATGGAATCTATGGCATTTGTGAAATGTGTGAAGATGAAATTGGCATTGAGAGATTGCAGGCAAAACCGCATGCAAGATTCTGTATTAATTGTCGCGAGATTTATGAAAAAAGCGAAAAGCAAAAGGAGAGAACATGAAGATTCGATATTTTTTTAGTTTTGCATTATTGTTTTTAGTGCTTGTTGGTGCTTATACATTCTATATTAGCACAGATTATTATACACTTCAAAATACGCTTTTAGTGGAGTTTAGTATAACTTTGCCTGTTGCATTATGGATATGTTTGCCCGCAGTATTTTTATTTGTGCTTGCCTTGCTTTTTATGGGTTTTGCATCACTTGTGCAAAAGTTTAAAAGCATGACTTTGCATAGAGATATTGAGAAGATTTTCACACAGATTCAAGAACAAATGTTAGGGAATCCTGTAAGAGAGAGGGTATTTTCAAACACAGAGTTAAAGACACTTTCAAAGACTTTGCAGAGATTTATATTATTACCCGATACAAAATCACATAACACAAATTATGAAAAGATAGATTCTATATTTAATAGCTTTAAAGAAATAGAAGATGGCAAAAATGATCCTAAAATACGCTTAAATCCAAGCCACCCACTCTATAATCTCAATGCAAAAAATGCGATTAAAGATGATTCTCAAAAAGCATTTGATACACTGAAACAAGACTTTGATAAAGATTTTATGGGGCAGAATCTTTATACACAAAACAGCACACAAGCAATTTATGATAAGGCGTGGGAAGTTTTACTGAATGGGCAACAAAAAGTCTTGCAGAAAGCATTGAATCTAGATAAAAATCATCTCACATACACTACACTTCTAGGGCTTGTGAAAACATGTGCTAAAGGCAACATCAACATACAAAAAGATGTGATAATACAAACATGCAAAAAGGTAAGCATGAATGAGAGAGAATATCTAGGAATAGCCATTTCTGTATGCGAATTATTACGACAAGATAACATTAATTTCTGGCTTAGTGTCTTTGAATCTTTAAGCAAAGAAGTAGAACAAAGCGTATTAGCCTACTTTTATATATTGCTTGAAGTCGGCAAAACAAGCGAGGCGATGGATTTAAAACAGCAATATCCAAAAGATGATTTCTTGCCTGTGAGTGCATTTAGCACATTAAAAGAAAAAGGCTATCCATTACTTGTATTCTTTGACCCGCTTTTATATCGAGCAAGAAAGCAAGAAAAAGTGCCAACAGAAAATGTAGCTATGAAGCAAATAGATTATGTGAATCATTAGAATCTAGTCGCATGCTTTTTGTAGAGTTCAAGTGCATTTTTATTAAACAAAATTTGCTAGAATACAAGCGATAATAATTATTTGTTATCGTTTAATATTTTTTTTAAGGAGACATTATGTTAGTAACAAGAAAAGCCCCAGATTTTACTGCTCCAGCTGTATTAGCAAATGGTAGTATTGTAAATGATTTTGAATTAAGTAAAAATTTAGGCAAAAATGGTGCAGTCCTATTTTTCTGGCCCAAAGACTTTACTTTTGTATGCCCTAGTGAAATCATCGCTATGGATAAGAGAGTGAAAGCTTTTAATGAACGCGGTGTGAATGTAATCGGTGTATCTATTGACTCTGATGTTGTGCATTTTGCATGGAGAAACACACCGGTAAATGAGGGTGGTATAGGACAAGTTAGCTTCCCTATGGTATCTGATATTACAAAGCAGATTTCAAGAGATTATGATGTGCTATTTGGCGGTGCGGTTGCATTACGCGGTAGCTTTATCATTGATGAGAATCAAATCGTGCGACATGCAACAATCAATGACTTGCCACTTGGTAGAAATATGGACGAATATTTGCGTTTAGTTGATGCGATTTTATTCCATAAAGAACACGGCGAAGTATGTCCTGCTGGTTGGCAAAAAGGCGATAAAGGTATGAAAGCTACTGCTGAAGGTGTTAAAGAATATCTTTCACAAAATAGTGCTAAACTTTAATCTAAGCATTTTTCAAACCATTCCCATCTAAGTAGAATGGCTCAAGTCTATCACAAGATTTGAGTCTTTTATCTTTCTCACAATACATATATTTATCCCTATCGTAAGTTTTTCTCGTCTATTTTTGATATACTTTCTCTTTAGAATCTTATATTAAGATTAGTCTATATTTAAACCATCTTAAAGGCAATACAAATGAATATTGTTATCCCTATGGCTGGGCTTGGTTCTCGCTTTGCAAAGGCTGGATTTATAAATCCAAAACCGCTCATTGATGTAATGGGTAAGCCAATGATTGTGCGTGTTTTAGAGAATCTTTATTATCCAAATGCAAACTATATTCTCATCGCACGAAATGAATATCTAGCAAAGACACAACAGGTTATACAAGAGTTACTGCCTAATATGAATGTAAAACTTATTGGTATAGATAAGATTACAGAAGGTAGTGTTTGCACGATTTTATACGCACATAAATATGTGAATAACGATACACCACTACTCATTGCAAATACCGATCAAATCATAGAGCACAATATTGCTGATTTTATTAATGATTGTAAGCAAAGAGAGCTTTGTGGCTCTATACTCACTTTTGAGGACAAAGAGAAAAATCCAAAATGGTCGTTTGCAAAAATACAAAATAATTTAGTTGTAGAAGTGAAAGAAAAAGTGGCTATCTCCACACATGCTACCGTTGGGATTTATCTTTTTATGCGCGGAAAGTTGTTTGTTGATAGTGCGATTGATATGATTATAGCAAACGAACGCGTTAATAACGAGTTTTATACTTGTCCTGTTTATAATTACGCAATAAAATCTGGTGCAAAAATCGGAATCTATAATATAGAATCTAACGCCATGCATGGTATTGGCACACCTGAAGATCTAGCCTTGTATGAAGAGTATTGTAAAAATAAGATGCCTTGAGATACAATGTATATTCAATACCTTAAACTTTACTGACAGATTCATTGGCTTAGGTATAGCGAAGTTACCTTTCATACTGCTTGGTTTTATCATTTTTTAAATAGATTCTATATTATGTTTATGCTATAACTTCTTTTGTTATACAATACATAATCTTAAATTATGGAGATTCTATGCAAAACACACAACAACTAAAACTTCTAGCCGTCATTGGTAATCCCATCAAGCATTCACTATCGCCACTTATGCATAATTATGCCTTGCAAAAGTTAGGGCTAAACTCATTTTATACGCGCTTTTGTCTCCCACAAGATATAGATTCTAGCGATTTGGCTGATTTTATTCTATCGAGTGATTTAGCAGGTGTGAATGTTACTCTGCCTTTTAAAGAGACATGTTTTAGGGCATTAGATAGCATTCAAGGTATTGCAAATGAGATTTGTGCAGTCAATACAATTGTGCGTAAAGATGATAAGTTGATAGGATACAACACTGATGCAGAGGGATTTTACCATGCGATAAAAAGTCATAATCCAAAGCATGTTTTATTGCTTGGTGCAGGTGGCAGTGCAAGAAGCATTGCGACCATTTTATTTAGAAATAATATCAATCTTACAATTGCTAATCGCAGCACAGAGAAACTCGCATATTTTAGCCAATTTGGCGAAACTCTAAGTTTTGCTGATTTAGGGGGCAAGACAGAGTGCTATGATATTATAGTGAATGCAACAAGTGCTAGTGTTAAGGGTGTGTTGCCAATGCAAGAAGAGATTCTAATTCCCTTATTGCAGCAAAGCAGGCTTGCCTATGATTTAATGTATCAAGCTGGCGATACGCCATTTTGTGCTTTAGCAAAGCGTTATACACAAGCCCTAGATGGTAAAGCAATGCTTGTGTATCAAGGTGCTCTAGCTCTAATGTATTTTCATGATATGGAGATACAAGACATGCAATTTATGCATATAGCAAAGATTATGGCGGAAGCCTTGAAAGTGAGTTTATAATAGAGCTTAAATGAGAATCTTTACCTTTTATATTGATAGGACTAAGAGAGATAAAATAAATATCCATGAAATATACAATATTTATATTAAAACGCTACAATGTAACACCGCTTTATTTTGAGTAAGTATGCGGTTGTAATTTATGTTAATTTAAGGAGCATATTATGGGACAATATATTGAGTTAAATCAAAGTAATTTTGCAGAAGTAACACAAAATGGCATTTCTCTTGTGGATTTTTGGGCGCCTTGGTGTGGTCCATGCCGCATGTTAGCACCAGTCATTGATGAATTAGCAGCAGATTTTGCTGGTCGTGCAAATATTTGTAAAGTCAATACAGATGAAGAGGAAGCGTTGAGCGCACAATTTGGAATCCGCAGTATTCCAACCATTATATTTATGAAAAATGGTGAGATAGTAGATCAAGTCATTGGTGCTACTACAAAGGCAGTCCTTGCGGATAAACTTAACGCTTTGTTGTAATATCGTAACATACAGGAAGATTCCATGATAGATTTAGCAATCATTGGTGGCGGTCCTGCGGGACTATCTGCAGGTCTGTATGCTACACGAGGTGGTATAAAAGATGTGGTGCTATATGAAAAGGGAATGCCGGGCGGACAGATTACGGGTAGCAGTGAGATTGAAAACTATCCGGGTGTGAGAGAGATAAAGTCGGGGCTTGACTTTATGGAGCCATGGCAGGAGCAATGCTTTCGTTTCGGTTTGAAACATGCGATGTCAGAAGTCATACGCGTTGAGAAGCATGGCGATATTTTTCATATTATCCATAATCAAGGTAAAGGTGAAGAGACACAGGAAGCAAGAAGTGTGATTATCACAACAGGTGGTCGCCCCAAAAAGTCAAATATTAAAGGCGAGCAAGAGTTTTGGGGTAAGGGCGTTAGCACATGTGCTACTTGCGATGCGTTTTTTTATAAGAAACGAGAAGTTGCTGTGCTTGGTGGTGGAGATACCGCATTAGAAGAAGCGATATATCTTACAAAGTTTGCTTCAAAAGTGCATCTTATCCATAGAAGAGATGGCTTTAGAGCCGCACCAGTAACGGTTCAACACGCAAAAAGCAATGAGTTAATCAATTTCCTAACCCCCTATGTCGTTACAGAAATTTGTGGCGATGAAAATGGCGTGAGTGGTCTAACGATTAAGAATCTTAACACAAATAAAGAAGAGAGGCTAGAAGTGCCGGTTATATTTGAGTTTGTTGGCTATGAAGTGAATAATCAAATATTACAACAGAGAGATGGCTCATTTCTTTGCGAAGTAGATTCCTATGGTTCTGTGGTAGTGGATCTAAAAATGCACACAAATGTGGCAGGTCTATTTGCCGCAGGTGATATACGCATAGATGCACCAAAGCAGGTTGTATGTGCTGCTGGAGATGGCGCACAAGCTGCACTTGAAGCTATTGCATATTTAGAGCAAAAACATTAAAAGCACAAAATATTAAAAAGGTAGGCTATGCTAGAAATTGGTATCTTTGGGGCGACAGGTAGAGTAGGTAAATTATTAATTGATGAGATTCTAGAATCTAAAAAAGCTAGTCTAGCAAGTGTGTATGTGCGGAATGAATTGCAATATAACATTCCATCAAATACGCTTGTTACAAGTAGCATGGCTGATTTTTTAGAATCAAGTCAAGTCATCATTGATTTCTCAAGTGCAGAGGCAACTAAGAATCTGCTAGAGTATGCAAAGACACACCCCACACCACTTGTAATCGGCACAACAGGCTTACAACCATCGCACATTGAGCTTTTAAATGAATGTAGCAAAGCTATGCCTATTCTTTATGCGACAAATATGAGTGAGGGTGTGGCTATGCTAAATAAGCTTGTTGCCCTGCTGAGTGTGCAACTTCGCAACTATGATATTGAAATCACAGAGATTCATCATCGCTATAAAAAGGACGCACCATCAGGCACAGCCCTAACTCTCGCACAAACTGCGGCAAGTGCTAGAAACCTAGATGAAAATGCCCTTAAGTTTGGCAGGGAGGGCATAGCATTGCGCAATAAAGATGAAATCGGCGTGCTAAGTCTTCGTGGTGGCGATGTTGTCGGCCGGCATGTCGTTGGATTCTATGCTGATGGTGAGTATATCGAGCTAACGCATAATGCAACTTCAAGGGCTACCTTTGCAAAAGGTGCTTTGCATGCAGCCCTTTGGCTTGCAAAGCAGCAAAATGGGCTTTATAGTATGCAAGATATTTTTGAGTTTTAATACGGAGTGATTATGCAGATAAAAGATTCTCATACTATAAATGGTATCACATACTTTACCCCCCCCCCCCCATTATATCAAACACACTAGACACAGACACTAGCGACACTTCTAAGTCTAGCTTAAATACAGAATCTAATGCGAATTTTCACTTCCCAAGTGAAGGTATGGATATGCTATATCTAGCTGAAAATAAGCATTTTTGGCATATCGCAAGGCGAGAGTTTATCTATCAAGAGATAAGCCGTATTTTAGCCTCTTTATATCCGCAAGATAATGGCAAAAGCACAAAGATTCTAGATGTAGGGGCTGGGACAGGGAGTGTTACAAGGCATTTTTTATCGCAAGGTTTTAATAATATCGCATTAGGTGAAATCCACCCGCAAGGCTTAGAATACGCTAAAACCTATGGTATAAAAGACTTGTATTGTATGGATTTGCTTGATGTGCCTTTTGCAGATGAGTTTGACTGCATTTTTGCCTTTGATGTGCTAGAACACATTGATGATGATTTAGTAGCGTTAAAAAATATGAAAAGTATGCTAAAAAATAATACAAAAAGCCTTTTAGCCTTAAGTGTCCCGTCACATAAATGGCTGTGGAATGCCCACGATGTGAGCGTGCATCATAAGCGGCGATATACTAAAAATGAGCTTGTCGCTCTTATGCAACAAAGTGGCTTTGAGATTGTATGTGCGAAGTATTTTTTCATTTCTATTACGCCATTACTTTGGGTTAGGGCATTGCTGCATTCTGCACCATATCCAACGCAAGATTCTCGCATTGCAAAATCTCAAGTAAGTCAGCAAAATAGTGCATTAGATTCTTATACAGAATCTAGCGAAAAATCTAGCACAAACACAGAATCTGTGGCAGAATCTCACAAAGAAGAATTACGCGATACGCCACCGCCCACACTTATCAATAAAGCATTGCTAGGAATCTGTCGGCTAGAAAATAAGATTCAGCACTATCTCCCACAAAATCTTAGCGCCCCATTTGGCGGCTCATTGCTTGTAGTGGGTAAAAATATGTCTTAATGTTAGATAATATAATGTGTATATTTTTGTAACATAAAAAATAAAATATGCGATTTTAGTTTTGTTATCTTACCATTTACATTTTCATAATGATACAATGCGAATTTATTATCATTTTTTTAAGGAGCTTTCTATGTTAAAGAATATTCAGTTATGGGGGGGGGGGGGGTCTTGCCCTTAGTTTATTATTAATTACTGGTTGTGGCACAATTACAAATGGCACAAAGCAAAAGATTTCAATAAGCACTAGCACGGGACAGCAAGTTGTTGCTAGAGTTGATGGTAAAAAGGTAACAATCCCTGCTAAAGATATAGCGGTTAGTCGTAAAAAGGGTGCTGATATTAGGGTTTTAGAAGAAGATAATCCTTGCTTTGAAACTACAAATTATTCTATTTCTGGAAAAGGTAAGGTTAGTGGCGTATTTTGGATTAATATCTTTTCTGGTGGCTTTTTTGGCTCTACAACAGATGCGATTTCTGGTGGTATGTGGCAGTTTAATGATCCAAACTTCGTTGTCCCAGTAACAAAAAAGCCAAACTGCACACCACCTGCTAAACCAAAAGTTACAGAATCTAAAGAAAGCACAGAATCTAAGCAAAATAAAAAGGCTAAAGAAGAAAACAAGCAAGAAGCTAAGCAAAAAGACGATAAAGCACAAGATAAAGCTAAAACAACAGATACTAAAAAGCAAAAGTCTAAAAAATAAGTTTAGCGTGTAGTTAAGATTTTAGCATGTTTATAAAGTTATGAGATTATGTGTAGTTACAAGTTTTAGAGTTTTAAAACCATGAAGTTATAGGATTATTAGCATTGCAATTTTCCCTGTCTATACGCTTTATGTTTTTAATATCCCTAATATCTTCTATGATTTGTTATGCGGATACTTTAACGACAGAATCTAACATATCTAAACATATAAAATCTGTATCATTTTTAGATTCACAAAATAAAGCACGACAAATTTATACTATCTATACTTCACTTGCAAAGCACAAAGATATTGCAGAAGCAAAGCAGTGGCATTCACTACTGCATTATGAAAATAATAAATCACTTATTAATAAAAAGTCACGCTTTTTTATAAGTCCAAAAGGCTACATTAACCCACTAGCAGAATACAACGCCTTTATTTATAGCATATTGCTTGAGGAATTACACGCACTGAATCGAGTAAAAAATCAAAGCTATAATGATGATAAAAGCCTTATCTGTCAATATCCAGCTAGACTAAATTTTATTGCTACACAACTTCAAGGGATAGAGAGAAAGCGGCTATTAGATTATATTGACACAAAGAAATGTATTGGTTTGCGGACATTTTATAATCGTGCAAGTTTTGATTTTATATCATTAGAGTTTGCGGGTGAGAGTGATATTAATCCAAATAGTGCAATGGGGCATATCTATCTTAGCACACAAGAATCTTTTCATGCAGACAGGGCATATACAATTAGCTTTTTTGCCACTACAAATTTAGGTTTTAATCCCATTAACTACATACGCGTATTTATCGGTGGTGTAAGGGGTCATGTCGTGCTTATGCCTGCAAAAAGTGCAAGAAGTGAATATTTAGATGATGAAAAACGCACATTATATAGATTTAAATTGCTACTCAATACATATCAAAAGCGGTTGTTGCAGCAGCATTTATGGGAGCTAAAAGATAAAGAAATACATTATAAATTTATCACTTATAATTGCAATACTGCTATGCGTAAGATTCTTGGGGTAGCAAATAGAGCGTTTGATATTCGCAGTAAAAAGATATTGCAAACACCTACAGAATATCTCTCACTACTACATAAACAAGGATTAATCACACAGCAAGATATTACCCTGCCAGAAAAAAAGCAAGAATTTGTTAAGAGACATGGAGAAAATAATGTGCTTGATACAAAGAAAAACTCTCGCCTATCATTTTCTTATGCGGGTTTTACGCCATTTGTAACACCTACAAATCATCATTTACAAATCGAGTTTAATCCCATATATATTGATGGTCGCAACGCGGATACTGCTTATAAGGAATTTATGGAGGCAAAACTAGCAGCATTTAGTGTTGGATTAGATTCTATAACATTGCAACCTTATATTAATAAGCTTGAATTATTGCGTTTGAAATCTGTGCTTGATATAGCACAAACTCGCAGTTTTTCAAAGCTTATGAATATCTCTTTTGAGAGTAATCTCTATCAGCCAAACGATAATGGTGGCTTTCTTGCAGTAGCAAATACGAGTTCGCATATTATGCCTACTATTGAGTTTGGGCTTGGCATTGGCAAATACACAAAACATACAAGATGGTATATACTGCCAAGAATAGGCTATCGTTATGAAGTTATACATAATGTGTATATGGGATTTGAGAGTGGCGTTATTACAAGTTTTAGATGGCATGATTATGATTTTAAAGGCATTTTTAATTACACATATTTTTATGATTTTATGGGTAATAATCGTGGATATGATGGCATGCTTTATGTGTATTTTGGCATGGCGGTGCTAAAAAATATTGACATTTTTATAGCATCTAAATATTATCATACCCTACTACAAACAAGTAAGATTCCATACGAGGCAACAGAGCTTTTACAATATAACACAGGAATTGCATGGTATTTTTGATTTGTGTTGATAATATTTCTATATGGCTTTTAGCTTGTTGTGAATACTAATATTTTAGGTAATACTATAAATCTTTAATTTTTCAGTATAATTCAAACTTTTTATATCACTTATTTGGTTATTATATGTTTAAGATTCAAAGTGCTATTTATGAGACTTTTATAAAAGAAGCCCCCGAGTATATACAATGCAGTTTGCAAGATTTAATCGCTTGTGATATTTTGCAAACCCAAATCAAATCAGCTATAAGCACAAATCACACAAACAAAGATAATAGCTATATCCAATTGCTACTTAATCTTTCAAAAGATTCTAATATTTGTCATACTGAGTCTTTAGGCGAAGTATCTAAAAATCTAGAATCTACAAAAGATTCTAAAAAAGATATTTCGACTTTGTCCCAAAATGGCAAGATTCTAGAATCTAGTAAGTCTCCAAAACATTTAACAGAAATCCTAACTCGCACAAAGATTTCATCACTCAATCAAACTCTCACAAATCACACGAAAAATAAAAATACACCACAAATTTTAATCTGCTCTAGCGAAGAGATTCTATTAGCAAAAGAAGCCCTATGTGCTACCTTAAATCTAACTTCCATGCAGAAAACAAAAAAGGAAGTAAAAGAAAGCACACTTCCAATTGTCCTGCCAGATATTAGACTTAGCCCATTTGATAGCACGCAAAGTTTTTATGAAGAGTTTCATGAGCTTTTTGCAAAGCTTGCCCTATGGTATGAGAATGATTGCAAACAGATTCTAATAAGCCCACCACATACACTCATGGCATTCATGCCAAGCAAAGAGTTATTACACAGCTTTTGTGTGCGAAAGAGTGAAAATATCGTTGTGAAAGATTTTATAGCAAAACTCATTCATTATGGCTACGAGCATGTAGAGATTGTTGAGATGCAGGGCGAGTTTTCACATCGCGGAGACATAATTGATATTTTTATCCCTAGCTTTGAGTTTCCTGTGAGAATAAGCCTATTTGACACAGAGATTGAAGAGATTAATTTTTTCAATCATGAGACACAATTAAGTCAAAATGAAATGATAGAGAATCTAAAGATATACCCCGCTATCTTTAGTCTCGATGAATCCCAGCACACACTCTTAGAATCTCGTATAAAAGAGTTAGATAATACGCTAGAGTGTAGTATAAACTCACTTGGATTCTGGTTTTTAAAGGACATTGGCGGACTTGATTTTCTAAAAACTTATAGCCATATTTTCACACCAAAGGCATTAAGCGAGTATCTTTTAAACCTTGAGTTTGTCATGCCAGAAGTATTGCCAGAAACTAATACAGAGTTTTATATCTTACAAGATTCTATAAATTTTAGAGACCTTGAGCCGCTAAAGCTATCACAAATACATAATACACTAAAGCTAAATAGCAATAAAGATATAACAATATTTAGCCCTACAAATGCCATGCTAAAAAGCTATAATCTAGAATCTTTATCGATAAAAACAAAGCAAATAATCACCCCCTTTTATCTTAATATTACTTCTAATGAAAAGCTATTTTTAAGCCTGCAAAAACCACAAATAATGCGTAAAAGAAAGGTAAAGCTAGAGCTAGACGCGCTAAAAGTTGGCGCTTATGTCGTGCATAGTGAATATGGCATTGGAATCTTTGAAGCTATAAAGCAAGTAAGCATTATGGGCGGCTTGAAAGACTTCATAAGCATTATTTATGCAAATGATGATAGACTGCTTTTGCCTGTTGAAAATCTCAATATGATAGAGCAATATAGTGCGTATGATTCAGTTGTAAGGATAGATAAACTTGGGAAATCAAGCTTTTTGAAACTAAAAGATTCTATAAAAGAAAAGCTATTTGCTATTGCGAATGAAATCATACGCTTGCAAGCTCAAAGAACTCTAGCTAAAGGCGTAAAAATAGAGCTTGAGACACCAGACCAAATCACCGCATTTAATGCCTTTGAATCTAGCAGGGGCTTTACACTCACACCAGACCAAACCCATGCGATACAAGAAAGCCTTAAAGACTTAAAAAGTGGCATGATTATGGATAGATTGTTAAATGGCGATGTAGGCTTTGGGAAAACAGAGGTTGCTATGAGTCTTTGCTTTGCTAGTGCATTAAATGATTTTAATAGCATTGTGCTAGTGCCTACAACCCTGCTTTGTAATCAGCATTTTGAAAGCTTTAAAGAAAGACTGCATAATACAAAATTGCCTAATGGTAAGATTCTCTATATTGCAAAAATAGATAGATTCACAACCGCAACACAAAAAAGGGCTATACAAGAAAACTTTAAAGACAATATACAGATTATAATCGGCACGCATTCACTCTTTAACCTTGAGATAGAGAATCTTGGGCTAATGGTGATTGATGAAGAGCATAAATTTGGCGTAAAACAAAAAGAGCTTTTAAAGCAAAAAAGCCTTACAACACATATTCTATCCATGTCTGCAACCCCAATCCCTCGCACATTAAATATGGCTTATTCTAAACTAAAATCAATCAGTGAGCTAAAAACCCCGCCATTTTTCAAACAAGAGAGTAAAACCTTTGTAAAAGTCAAGCAAGACTCTCTCATTAAGGAAGTAATTTTAAGAGAGTTAAGAAGAGGCGGACAAGTCTTTTATATCTTTAATAACATAGCAAAGATTAACACAATACAAAGCTATTTGCATGATTTATTACCACAGCTTAGAATCTTAATATTGCATTCACAGATAAACCCAAAAGACACAGAAAAAGGCATGCTTGCCTTCTTAAAAAAAGAGTATGATTTACTGCTTTGCACCTCCATTGTAGAATCTGGCATTCATCTCCCAAATGCAAATACGATTATAATTGATGATGCACATAATTTTGGCATAGCAGACTTGCACCAGCTAAGAGGCAGAGTAGGCAGGGGCAAACACATAGGCTTTTGCTATCTTTTAACAAGTGAAAATATCACGCAAGATGCAGCAAAAAGACTGCTTTCTTTGGAGAAAAACTCATATCTTGGGAGTGGGGCAGCCCTTGCGTATCATGACTTAGAGATTAGAGGCGGTGGGAATCTGCTTGGCGAGGCACAAAGCGGACATATCAAGCAAGTAGGCTTTGGCATGTATGTGCGTATGCTAGAAGATACCTTGCAAAGCCTTTTGCAAAACGAGCAGCAAGAACAAAAGGTAGATATTAAGCTATCTGTTTCTGCGTTTTTAAATGAGAGTTTAGTCTCAAGTGAGCGTATGCGACTTGATTTATATCGGCGTTTATCACAGGTTAAGAGTGAGTTTGAAGTGCGTGAGATTGAGGGCGAGATAGAACAGAGATTTGGTAAGCTTGATATATATAGTTTGCAGTTTTTAGAGATTATTATTATTAAAACACTAGCTTTGCAGCTTGGCATTAAGGCTATTAGCAACGCAGGATATAATATAAGCCTTATAGGGCATGATGACACAAGAATCACACTTCAATCCCCAACAAAAGATGATGATGATATTTTAAATACGATTAAAACAAAGCTAAAAGAACTTATAGGAATGTTGAAGAAATAGAGTGATTGTAATATATAATGAATTGTAAAAATTAATTCCAATGCTTTAGAGATTCTAAATAGCTTTCAGTTAGAGTTGGTAAGTAAAATATAGAATCTAATCTAGCAAACATTGTAAAGCAAATAGTTGCAAAATTCATTTACCACAAGACTAAAATATGCATTTTAAAATAAATACTCTAAGATTCAAACCCTTATGTATCAAGCAAGACTCTATATGCTATTTACTTCTTTGCTAGACATTCTTGCTGTAAGATTTCATACTTTTTTACAATAAAATTTTATATTTTGACCTTACAACTAACTCTTACTCGAGCGAGTCATAACACTATCAATTAAGCCATATTTTTGTGCCTCGTCCGCACTCATATAAAAATCTCTCTCACAATCTTGTGTGATTTTTTTCACACTTTGACCTGTGTTTGCAGCTAGAATATCATTAATGATAGTTTTTAGCCTTAGAATCTCTTTTGCTTGTATCTCAATATCTGTTGCCTGTCCCCTAGCTCCACCTAAAGGCTGGTGTATCATAATCCTTGCGTGTGGCAGGGCGTAGCGTTTGCCTTTTGTGCCACAGCTTAAGAGAAATGCACCCATAGATGCCGCCTGTCCAACGCATATAGTGCAAATATCTGGCTTGATATAATTCATCGTATCATAAATGCTAAACCCACTTGTAACGCTACCACCGGGTGAGTTAATATACAAAAACACATCTTTTTGCGGATCTTCTGCCTCCAAAAAAAGCAGCTGGGCTACAATCGAGCTTGATACAGAATCATCAATTTCACCGCTTAACATAATGATTCTATCCTTTAATAAACGAGAATAAATATCATAGCTTCTCTCTCCCCTACCTGTCTTTTCAATAACATAAGGAATGTAATTCATATCTTTACCTCTCTTTAGATTCTAAATAAAGTCGTTATTATAGCTAAAAACACACTAAATCAAACAATTAAGCTTTTAGCTCTTTAAAACTCTCATTTGCTTTTTCAATCACTTCATCGATAATTGCCTCATTAAAAGGCTTACACATAAAGCTTGTCTCAAATTGAGATGGTGCGAAATTTACACCTTTTTCAAGCATTTTTGCATGGAATCTTGCGTAAAATTCTGTATTAGACTTTGCCGCACTATCCCAATCTATCACTTCATTTTCTGCGAAAAAGAAGCCCATCATACTGCCTCTAACACAAGTTTGTAAGGCAATATCATATTTTTTTGCAGCAGATTCTAAGCCTTTTGCCAGTCTATTTGCTAGAGATTCTAATCTCTCATAAAGCCCCTTATCCTGCTTAATGAGAGCCAGTGTAGCAAGTCCAGCACTAACAGCGATTGGATTCCCACTTAGTGTGCCTGCTTGATACACGCCACCAATTGGTGAAAGCATATCCATAATATCAGCCCTACCACCAAATGCAGCAAGCGGCATACCACCACCTATAACCTTACCATAAGTGCTTAAATCCCCCTTTACACCATAAAACGCATAAGACCCTTGCAAACTCGCCCTAAATCCACTCATCACTTCATCAATGATTAACACGATATTCTCTTTATCACAAAGCTCTCGCAAACCTTGCAAAAACTCCTTGTGTGAGGGCACAAGTCCCATATTACCAGCAATAGGCTCTATAATAATACAGCCCACATTGCCACTTAGCTTTATGCACTCTTTTACAGAATCTAAATCATTATATTTTGCTACAAGCGTATGTTTTGCAATATCTTGTATAACGCCTTTTGAGCTAGTCTTACCAAAGGTTGCAAGCCCACTCCCACTTTTTACCAACAGACTATCACTATGCCCATGATAGCAGCCCTCAAACTTGATAATATCATCTCTCCCGCTAAATGCCCTAGCAAGTCGCAAGGCACTCATAGTAGCCTCTGTCCCGCTATTTACAAAGCGGATTTTCTCCACACCCTCACATACACTTATGATTTCTTTCGCTAGATTTGTCTCTAGCTCCGTTGGTGCGCCATAGCTTAAGCCCTTTGCTACCGCTTCTTGCACGGCTTTTACTACGAAACTATCACTATGTCCTAAGATAAGCGGTCCATAGCTTTGCACAAAGTCAATATAGCGGTTATTATCCTCGTCAATGATATATGCCCCTTTTCCTTCCTTAATAAATCGCGGTGTGCCACCCACACTGCCAAACGCACGCACAGGGGAATTCACCCCACCGGGTATAACCTGCTTTGCCTCATTAAACGCATTGATACTATGTAAAATCGTTTGCATATCTTTATCCTTATATTATCTTACCACTTGTGTGAATCTTGTTTATTGAGAACGCCCATCTTAAATCAGCCTTTAATCCAAACACATCACACATATAAAAGTGTGATTATAACAAAAATCTAATATTTTATAGAATCTTTCAAGCTATTTAGAGATTCTAACTTTTAACGCATTAAAGCTTAGATTCTAAAAAACTAAAACAACATAATTAAACATTTAAAGACTACATATCCTATATTTTTTCCTATAATTCTAGAATCTAAACCTCTAGGACTTCATCTATGACAAATAATCAAGTCTCTATTACAATAGATTCTAAAAAGCATACTAAAGATTCTATAAATAAAAGTCAAGTTTTAAATAATATAGAATCTAGCCCAATAGATTCTATCTCTAAAAAAAAGTTATTTAAACTCCCAAAGATTCCTAGAAATTCTAGCTTTTTTATTCTCCTTGCAATCCTTGCAGAAAGTTTCATAATCTATGCTAGTGTGCTTGTAAAGCTTACAGACATGTCGCCTATAAACTTAGGATTCTATCGCATAGTCTTGGCGTTGCCCATTTTCTGGCTTATGGCAAATACGCGTAGAAATGTCTTTAAAATTCCATTCAAAGATATTGCTTTTATGATGCTTGCGGGAATCTTTTTTGCCTTTGATTTATTGTTTTTTAATATCGCATTGCGGCATACAAGTGTGGCAAATGTGAATCTTTTTGGCTCTCTTGCATGTTTTATTCTCATTCCTATTGGCATTTTCTTCTTCAAGGAAAAGTTTAGAAAAAGCCTTTTAATCGGGGCAATTGTGGCATTTTGTGGCATTGTTGTCTTGATTGGTGGCAAGGGCGAATTAAGCGTGGCGACGCCCTTTGGAGACTTCATGGCGTTTTTAAGCGTGCTATGTTATAGCTCATTTTTAGCTGTGATTTACTCACTAAGAAAACGATATGGGACTTTAGAGATTATGTTTTTTGCTTGCATTGGCTCAAGTCTCACACTTTTAGTCCTTGCCTTAATTTTTGAGGGCCTTGAAGTCCCAAAAGACATGAAAGACTTTGGTATAATCGCCCTTATTTCTTTATGTGGACAGGTGATTGGGCAGGGTTTTTTTAACTATATCATGGGTAAAGTCAATACACAAACTTCATCTCTTGTGTTACTTTTTTCTCCTATAATTGCGGCGTTAATGGGCTTTTTTATACTTGGTGAGAAACTTGGTATATTTGAGATATGTGGCATTTGCATTATACTTATTGGTGTGTATTTTGCAAAGAAAGAAAGTTGTTAGGGTTTAGATAAGGCATTGTTATAATTTAACTTTCAACCACACAAATATTAAGCAAAGTATATTATAATATAGCTTCATTTTAATTTTTCAGGAGATAATATGTTTGAATTAAGAAAATTACCCTATGAGACTAATGCGTTTGGAGACTTCCTTACCCTTACGACTTTTGAATATCACTATGGTAAGCACCATCAAACTTATGTAACAAATCTAAACAACCTTATCAAAGGTGGTGAGTTTGAAAATGCGGAATTGTATGATATTATCAAAAAGTCAAATGGTGGTCTTTTTAATAATGCCGCTCAAGTATATAACCACGACTTCTACTGGGATTGCATCTCACCAAGTAAAACAGATATGAGTGCCGATTTGAGTGCAGCGATTAATGCAGAGTTTGGTTCGCTTGAAGGCTTTAAAGAGAAGTTTATACAAGCTGCGACAACTCTATTTGGTGCTGGTTGGTGCTGGCTTGTGTATAACTTGACCACAAAAAAGTTAGAAATCGTGCAAACAAGCAATGCAGCAACACCTATCACAGATGATAAAGTGCCTTTGCTTGTGGTTGATGTGTGGGAACATGCTTACTATATCGATCATAAAAACGCGCGTCCTGCGTATTTAGAGAAGTTTTTCTCACATATCCACTGGGCGTTTGTGTCAAGTGCGTATGAATGGGCAAAAAAGAATGGTGTAGAATCTATTAAATTCTATATTAATGGCATTCATAAAAAATAACTTGCAATGTTAAGCATATAGACATTAAATAGAGATTTTATAATCTCTATAAACCCAACAACCAAGCTTTTAAAAGTTTGGTTAACATATTCCGCAAAGATTCTCAATCTTTTTGTATTGAGATCCCAAATCTTAATATACTTAATTTAGTTTTTATGATTCTATATTTCCAACCCCTATTTGATAATACTTAAAGCCCTTAGATTCTAAGCCACAATGCTGGTAAATATTTCGCCCATCAAAGATAATAGGCTCTTTTAACAGCTTTGCTATTTCGCCAAAATCAGGACTTCTAAACTCCCGCCATTCAGTCAGCAGCACTAACGCTACACAGCCCTGCAACGCACTATATTTACTCTCCATAAATGTAATAGAATCTAGCCTATCTTTGAGATAGAATCTCGCTTGTTCGTATGCCTTTGGGTCATAGGCTTGTATCCTTGCCCCACGCTTAGTTAGCTCATTTATCAGCACCAAAGAGCTTGCCTCACGCATATCATCAGTCTCTGGCTTAAAGCTAAGCCCCCATACACAAAAGCTAAGCCCTTGCAGATTCTCCCCAAAATGCCTAACAATCTTTTCTACCAACAGCATTTTTTGCTTTTCATTAACTTCCTGCACTGCCTGCAAAATCTTTGCCGTGTAGCCCACATCTTTTGCACTTTTTTCCAATGCTCTTACATCTTTAGGGAAGCAGCTCCCCCCATACCCACAGCCCGGATAAATAAAGCTATATCCAATACGCGAGTCGCTGCCTATGCCCTGCCGCACATCATTGATATTTGCCCCCACACGCTCACAGATTTGGCTCATCTCATTGATAAAGCTAATCTTTGTAGCAAGCATCGCATTTGCCGCATATTTTGTCATCTCCGCAGATTCTATCCCCATAGCAATGAGCCTATCACTTTTCAATAAAAATGGCGCATACAAGGCTTTCATCACTTCTAATGCCCTTGTAGAATCTGTGCCGATAACCACTCTATCTGGACTCATAAAGTCTTTAATCGCAACGCCTTCCTTAAGAAACTCAGGGTTGCTTACGACATCAAAGGTTATGTGTTGGGTTGTATCTTTGTTATTTGGCAATTCAGCTTGTGGCGATAAATGTGGGAGCTGTGAAAAATCCCTGCGGTCATTACCGCTTAGGTAACTCCCTTGTGATTTTTCTGGCAACCCACATTTTTCACTCACAATCTTAGAATTGCTAGAATCTAAGTTGGCAGATTCTCCAAAATCCCGCAAAGATACTTCCGCATTAGAATCTGTGTCGCTAGAATCTTGGCATTCTAAGATTGTGGATGAATTTTTGGGGTTATGCAAGGCAAGCGAATGAGGCGTATTAGACATACGCCGCAATGAAGTGGGCGCAGCATTCCCTAAAAAGTCGCCACAAGCTGAATGCCTCCCCCTTTTTGCTAAAGCAGATTCTATAATCTTTCTCACCTCCCTAGCCGTCCCCACCGGCACCGTGCTTTTATCCACCACCACGACATATTCTCGCTCTATATGACTGCCAATGTCCTGCGCCACAGCTTTAACAAAGCTTAAATCCGCACTGCCATCTTCACCCATCGGTGTGCCAACAGCGATAAAAATCACTTCCGCATTTGAGATAGCCTCCTTTTTATCCGTGCTAAAACGCAAAGTTTTAAGCCTTGCATTCTCACGCACCATTTCTTCTAAGCCCGGCTCATAGATAGGGATTCTGCCTTGCTTTAAAGATTCTATCTTTTTAGAATCCACATCAAGGCAAATCACTTCATTTCCCATTTGGGCAAAACACGCCCCAGCCACAAGCCCTACATACCCACTGCCAATAATCGTAACCTGCATTTGTATCCTTTATATGCTATCAACTCGATATATTTTAATAAAAGTTAAATTATAACAAACCTTATACAATATCCTTTACATTTAGATTCCAAAACAATACGGCTAAAACTAAGTCTAATATTTATCTCATCTCTTTCACCGCATTTTATGCTAAAATTATCACTATATTTTAGCATAAGGGGCGTAATGCAGCAGGTATTGCTTGATACTTCAATTATCCTTGATAATACACAGAATCTCATTGATTTACACAACAAAAATATGGAACTTTTTATTACAGATATTGTCTTAGAAGAGCTTGATAGGAAAAAGGATCAGCAAAGTGAGAGTGGCTATTTTGCGCGTGAGTTTTTCCGCCGCATTCACAATGTTTCAAAAGAGAGTATGACAAGCATCACACCACAGCTTTCAACAGACTATATTACTTGTATTGTATTTCAGGCACAAGATATTTGTGTGCCACTTTTTGTGATTACACGCACAAAATATCGCACGGCACATAGCGATTATGGCTTTAATGATGCGCGCATTAGAGAGGTTGCAAAGGATTATAAGCTATTGTTGCTTACAAATGACATTGCTTTGCGTGTGCGATTCATGATAGAAAATATAGAATCTTCCTCACTTAATCAAGCTGCAATCACTAGTCCAAAAGAGATTAGTTTTATCCATAAGGTAGCACTATTGCGAGATGGTAGCGATACAGAAGAGTTTAGTCAAAGCGATACTTTTAAAAAGTTTAGTAATTGGCATATTTTTGAGATTGATGAAGTGGATATGACTGATAGTATGCGGTATGAAACGGGGAGAAAGCACTTTGGCATTAAGCAAAATGACACACTTGAAATACTTGATTTAGATTCTATTATTGCCACACAAAAGCCCTATATATTGCCGCTAAATGTCGAGCAAAAACTCGCCTATGCGATCCTTTTACATGCGAATAATTATGTAAGCATTATCACAGGTAGCACAGGGAGTGGCAAGACTTTGACAGCACTTCAAGCGGGTATTGCACTGCAAAAAATGGGCGTTGTCGATGGTATCGTGTATTTGCGAAACACCATTACAGCAAATGATAAGGAAGCAGAGCTTGGTTTTAGAAAAGGTGATGAAGACCAGAAATTACATTATTTTATGTATCCTTTATTTAGTAGCATAAATTTTATTATCGAGCGTTTAAAGGAGCATTCCCTTGCAAAGCGTATCGAATATAAAGGTGAGACCAAAGGCTTTGATAAAGAGCATGCAACGCAATATTTTCTTGATAAACACCGCATTGAAGTTATGGATATAGCGCATGCTAGAGGTATCACGCTGCATAATAAATTTGTGATTTTCGATGAGGTGCAAAATGCTTCTGATGCGACTATTAAGCTTATAGGCACGCGTATGGGCGAGAAAAGTCGCATTGTATTTCTTGGTGATTACAATCAGATTGACCACCCCTATCTTAGTCGCTTACGTAATGGGGCTTTAAGTCTATTATTAAAAGCACAAAAAGATGATTTTATATTCGGCTTACAATTAAAACATACTATACGCAGTGAAATCGCCAGCTGGTTTGATTCTAATTTTTAGTTGCTTTTAACGCGTGGGTATTGTGACATTCTAATAATATTTTTAAATCTACTTAATTAGATCAATGAAAATCTAAAAACATCTGCAAACAATTAAAATCAATTACAGAATCTAAAACAAAACATTAACTGCGAATTGCCAATACATGCCAAGTGTTGTGCTGTGTTCTTGTCGTAAGAGCTGTTGAGCGAAAACTTTATCCACACTAGGTGGTAAGGTTTCTGTAGAATCCATTTGATACCACCTTTGACTTTTAGCACTTGGATCACCTGCGATTTGTATAGGCATTTTCACACCAATGTCAAATCGTATGTTGTTATAAGCATAAAGACTTGCACCAAATCGCATAAATGCACCAGCCCCAGCTAGATAGAGTGTATCACCTGCTTTTAGCGTTACGCTGTCTTTGGTTGTGTTATTATAAGTCCTACTATCATAATGCCCTAAACTATAAGTGATAAACTCATAGCCAATACCACCATAAGCACCAATGCGTAATGGAATCATCTTTTTATAACTACTCAAAGTCCCTACTAAAATATGTATAGGTATGTTTGCACCAAAGTCAAAGCCAACAGAGTAGCTTAGCATAAAGGCATTGTTTGAGATATTTCTTGCAAAGTTTGGATTTTTATTAAACTTAATTTCTTGATATTGTCCGCCATTACCGGGTGCAGCTACATAGAATCCATCACGATAGCAAATATTTGTAAGACCGGGCATTTCATCTGCACCGCATTTACGCAGATTCCCATCACGCACATTTGATATAGAGCCAAGATCTACTTTATTAGAATAACTCGCACTGATATAACCACGCAGGGTAAAAATCCCCATTTTATCAAAGGTTACTTCCGTGCCAATATAACCGCTTGTAATATCTTTCACGCTGCCATTATACTCGCCAAGTTGCGTTTGTGAGTAGTAATAGCCGCCTTTTTCATTTACACTTGAAGTGTTTTTTGTCATTTGATTTGTAGAGTTTGTATGAAGTGATCCTTCCCCTATGCTTTGCCCTATCCCAAGAAAAAACTGATAGCGAACCGCCCATGCAGACTCTATACAGCAAAAAATCCCCACAATGATAACAAAAACCCCTCTTTTTAAACCACTCATTTTACTCCCCTTATACACTCTTTTTATTAAAAATAGGACAAATATCACTTGACTCTAGCTTTGTGGTGTCAAAAAAGTCCTTTATAGATTCTCTAATTAAATGATAATCCTTTTCATTATTGACAAACTCCCTGTATTTGCTAGAATCTTTCTGCCCTTTCGCATAGGCATGTAGATTTTTTCTAAACATAATAACCCCCCTTTCGCCATAAAACTCAAACATAGAATCTAAATGCTTTAATACTAAATCTCTCTTCAAAGCAAGTGGAAAGTCATTTGTTTTAGCCTGTATCTGCCAGAAAATCCAAGGAGATTTCAACGCAGCCCGACCAATCATCGCCCCATCTGCATTTGTGATTTGCATGACTTTTTGAAAAGATTCTAAACCATCTATCTCGCCATTTGCAATCATGGGGATTTTCAAGTTTTCTTTCATCAAAGCAAGGCTATCATAATCGATTTTATCCTTTTTATACGCGTCCATTTTTGTCCTAGCATGCACCACGCAGTAATCCACACTGCTTTCATTAATCGCTTCTGCTAAATCTAGCGGTATCTTTTTATCAAAGCCTAGTCTAACCTTTACGCTATATACCTGCTTATTGCCATATTTGCGAATGATTTGTAGTAGTGATACGAATTTATCTAAATCTTTTAAAAGCGCACTGCCATTGCCATGATTTGCCACCTTTGGAGCGGGACAACCGCAGTTAAAGTCAATAATATCTACCCAAGAGAGTTCATTAATCTTTTCAACTGCCCTTTTTAGAATCTCTTCTTTACTCCCTGAAATCTGCAGGGAAAAGGGCGTCTCATTCGGGCTTTTTAATGCCATTTTTAGCGTTTTCTCATTCTCATAAGCAAGGGCATGGGAGCTTATCATCTCACTCACGGTAATATCTACACCAAAATCTTTCACTACCTTTCTAAAAGGCACATCGCTAAAACCAGCAAGTGGGGCAAGTATAAGCAGGGGAGCTGGAAGCTTTTTTGTTTGTTTAAAAGTGTCTAGGTGGTGCTTTAGAGATTCTATATTGCTGTAATGTGTTGTGTATTGCACTTATTTCCTTTTTCTCTTGCTTTAAGATTCTATAAAATTATTAAGTCTTTGGGATTTACAAAGCACACATTATAGCATAAAATATATATGTTCTTTCATGTTTAACTATAAGGCATTGTAACTTAAACTCACACACTTTTGATACAATGACGGATAGATAATAATTATTTTTTAAGGAGCAAATATGCTAGTTTTTGGACAAGAGATTCTAAACAAAGCGAATAAAGAGGGCTATGGAGTAGGTGCATTTAACTTTGTGAATTTTGAAATGCTAAATGCTATTTTTGTAGCGGCAAATAAGGCAAACTCACCCATTTTTGTGCAAGCAAGTGAAGGGGCGATAAAATACATGGGTATTGATATGGCAGTAGGCATGGTAAAAACTATGGCAAAGCGTTATCCACATATCCCTGTGGCATTACACCTTGATCATGGCACTAGCTTTTCTTCATGTAAGAGTGCGGTGGAGGCGGGATTTACTTCTGTGATGATTGATGCTTCACATCACCCTTTTAATGAGAATCTAGAAGAGAGCGCAAAAGTCGTAGAAATGGCACATAAAGAGGGTGTCGGCGTAGAGGCAGAGCTTGGCAGACTTATGGGGATTGAGGATAATATATCGGTTGATGAAAAAGATGCTGTGCTTGTGAATCCAAAGGAAGCAGAGCAGTTTGTAAGAGAGACAAAGATAGATTATCTAGCCCCAGCCATTGGCACAAGTCATGGAGCATTTAAGTTTAAAGGTGAGCCAAAGCTTGATTTTGAGCGATTAAAGCTTGTAAAAGAGCTGACAAAAATCCCGCTTGTATTACATGGGGCGAGTGCTATACCAGATTATGTAAGGGCGAGTTTTAGCGAGAGTGGTGGGGATATTGGCAGTAGTAAAGGTGTGCCTTTCTCATTCTTACAAGAGGCAGTAAAAGGAGGCATAAATAAGGTAAATACGGATACAGATTTACGCATTGCCTTTATCGCCGAGGTGAGAAAACTCGCAAATAAAGATAAATCGCAATTTGACTTACGCAAGTTTTTTGCACCAGCTATGGAAGCTATGAGTAATGTCATCGCAGAGAGAATGGAAGTCTTAGGCAGTGCAAATAGAATCTAGAATACTTTTATCTTAATGTTAAGGATTTGAGAATGTTTTATATTGTATTTAATGCTGATCAAAATTACATGAAATATGTAGCAGTGCTGATAACAAACATCATACATTACACAGATACAAGTAAAAAATTTGCAGACTTCGCCTTTCATAGCACAGAATCTAAAAATAAAACCCCAGATTCCAACATATCTATGCAAATAAATGGGGGGGGGGGGGGCAAAGCCCCATAACTTGGGGAGAAAGTCTCGCAAATAGAGAAAACCCTATAAATGCGGAGCAAAGCCCCATTAATTTAGAGGGCTATCACTTTCATATTATAACAGATTCTATTACAAAGAAAACTTTGGAGCAATTTCATATATTGCAAACCACCTTGCAAGATGTTTATCCGTGTCAAATAGAAGCCCACATCATTAATGATGAAGACTTCAAGGATTTACCAAAGTGGGGCTATGAAGAAGCACAACAATATGCCGCTTATTATCGTATTAAACTTGTGGATTTTTTACCAAAAAATGTAGATAAATGTTTGTATCTAGATACAGATATGCTTGTATTAACAGACTTGCGAGAGCTTTTTGCACTCAATTTAGATGGCTATATTGCTGCTTCATCATTTGGTTATCCAAATGATGAAATGATTTGCCGTGGAATCTACAGAAAGAAAAAGGGCGGTAAAAAAGCAGTAAAATCGTTTGAAACAAGTTTTTATTTTTGCAGTGGGCTTATGCTTATTAATACAAAAGAGTGGATAAAACAAAATGTAGATATTGAGGCAATGCGTTTTTTGAGAGAGTATGAAACAGAGTTTGCAGACCAAGATGCCCTAAACTTTGCTATGCGTGATAGGGTGTATAATTTGGGTGAACAATGGGGAATATATGCTTATCAATCACTTGAAGCAGCTTGTTCTGCTAATACAGATTTTTCAAAGCGATATGAAAAAGCAATGATAAATGCCAAGATTCTCCACTGCAATGGTCCAGCAAAAGCATGGTTTGGGGCTTATAATAAACTTACGATAGATTTTATGCCAAATATATATCCGCATAAAGATGTATGGTGTAAAATGGCAAGGTTATGCAGTGGATTTGAAAATGAATTGAACGCACAAGTAGAAAATATAGAAAATGAAGGTTTGCCTGAATATGCCATAGCACTTGCAAGACAATTAAGGGAATTTCAAGGACATTATAACTTTCCTGCAATGAAGAGACGGCTTGAGCGTATAAGCAAACCACACAAAGCCATTATGATGGCTTTGAAAAATCTAATACATCGCTTTAAAAAGCATGTATGAATATATTATTTAGTAAAACCGCGATATATTTTGCTAAAATACACGCTATTTTGTATGGAAAGGTTTATTTATGTTTGTAGATGATAAATTACTTGATAAGCTTGAAAAATTAGCAATGATACATATCGCACAAGAAAAGCGTGAAGATTTTAAAGAAGAATTAAGCGAAATTATCGCCAAAATGGATAGTCTGCAGGAAGTCGATACAGATAGCATTACATTGCAAAAAGATGATAAAACCCCCATGCGACCAGATTTACCAGAAGATTCCGCAATACGAGACCAAATCCTAAAACAAGCCCCAAAAGCAAAAGATGGCTATTTCATTGTACCAAAAGTGATAGGGTAGGTTTTCTCCTGCTTTATATTTGTGAGAGTGTTGCGAGATTATTGGGGTTATTTAGTCTTAATGCAGAGTGAGAGATTATAGATTCTATTTTTTGAGCTCTATCTCCATATATAAAGTTGCAAATAGAAGACATGGAGTTTTAACATTATTCAACATAATTGACACTAAGTAGCTTTTAGATTCTCTACCATTTGTGTAGGTGGAATTTTAACAAGTATCGGATCTAAAATTATGTCGTTTAAACTTAATACGAGTGAATTATGATTTTTAAATTAACACTTGATACAAAATCGCTTTTAAAGTGTTGCAAACTTATTAATACTTTGATGCAAATTCAAACATGTGGAAGCAAAAACATTGCATTTTGCCGTTACTTATCCAGCATTTAAAAAATAAATATGTAGTTTTATACGCCTTATCAGCATATAAGACATACTTTAATATGTAAAAAATGGACAGCCTTTTTAAGATTATGTAGAATCATAAAAAAATGAATTGCTTTGAGTAGAACTTCGGGTAACTTGTTTTTGTTTAGCAACGCAAGATCATATACACATTAAGCAAATTATGAAGAGGCTTTTATGTGTTAATGTAGGTTTAATTAGTTTTTTTTGTTAGTGAGCCAAATTTAAATATTACGCAAGGATACACAACTACCTTAAACCTTAAGCTATACATAGAAAAAATAGAAATATTTAAGCCAAACATCAAAATCACAAATACCCAGCCACTAAAGCTAGAAAATATCCAGCTACACAAGAGCTAAAAACACCAATTAAGCCCGGTAAAATAAAGCTATGATTGATAACAAATCGTCCAATATGCGTTGTGCCGCTTCTATCAAACTGAATTGTTGCCAAGTCGCTTGGATAAGTTGGTAAAATATAATAGCCATAGCATGCAGCTGCAAAGGCTACGATGATTCCGGGTTCAACCCCGATATTTAAGGCTAATGGCACAAATGCTGCGATTGCTGCTGCTTGAGAATTAACAAACTTTGAGATTAAAAGCAGCATAATGGCATAAGTCCAAACATGCGTCGTTACAATGCCTCCAAGTGCATCTTTCATCATCGGTGTATGCACGGCAAACATTGTATCTGCCATCCATGAGATTCCAAACACGGCTACAAGTGCAATCATGCCAGATTTAAAAATCTCATTGCTACCGATTTTTTTCACATCAGTATTTGTAAAAATAATGATAAGTGAGCCAGCAAGTAGCATAAACATCTGAATCACAGCTACCATTGAGAGTGAATCTATTTTAGGATTCCCCAACGCATCAACTTGTGCTACACCATCTTTCATGATTTGCCCCCAATTTGGTCGTAAAGAATCAAAGATTCCAAGCAAAGCCACACAAGCAATTGCAGCTAAGAATATCCACATAGCAATCCAGCTACTCTTTGGTAAATCAACGCCTAGCAAAGTTTTGCTATCGCCATAGACATATTTTTTAAATTCGGGGTCTTTGAGTTTAGCTTGAAATTCAGAATCTTTATCCAAATCTTTACCCCTAAACCATGAAAAGATTCCAATACACAATACACCAAAAAGTGTGCTAGGGATAGTGATTTGAAGCAGATTGATATAGCCATCAAATCCTGCAAGTTTATGCTCAGAGTTTAAAAGCAGGGCAGTAAGGCTTACAACCGCAACAGACACAGGCGAGGCAATAATCCCCATTTGTGAAGCAATAGAAGCAGCAGCCATAGGACGCTCTGGGCGAATATTATTTTTAATCGCAATATCATAAATAATTGGCATAATCGTATAAACCACATGCCCAGTCCCACATAAAATGGTAAGAAAGCAGGTAACAAAAGGCGCTAGAATCGTTAAGAGTTTTGGATTTTTTCTTAGCACTTTTTCTGCGATTTGCAGCATAACATCTAGCCCACCACTTGCCTGAAGTGTAGCACTCGCCACGACAACTGCTAAGATGGTAAGCATAACATCAATTGCTGGCTTTCCGGGCTTAATATGAAAGAAAAATACAAGCATTAAGATTCCAATACCGCCTAAAAGCCCTAGCGCAATACCGCCTTTTCTTGCACCATAAAACAGACATATAAGCACGACTAAAAGCTGAATGCCAAACTGCCAACCTTCACTAAGATTTGTGAGAAAATCCATACAACGCTCCTAAAATAAAATATGCGAAGTATAGCAAAAAAGCCCTTAAGCTTCATAATAATGCTATGTGGTTTTATGTTATTAAATTGTCATTATTGTTTGTGGTGATGGGTAGATATAACCCAACTCTTGCCATATTAAGCTGTAATCTAAATCTATTTTTTACACTCATTCACATCTAAGCATATAGTTTTAAACTCTATCTCATCGTATATAAGATTGTAGCCTCTTGTGTGTTTGTATCATATACCCAATGTGTGTCAAAAAATGTTTTCTTATCCCCATAGCCTTCTATGTCTAAAAGATAGAATCTATTGCCCTTATGCCCTTGGTCTTGCATTTGTTGTTGCAGATTCTGTGAAATATCATCAAAATAACCATCAGAAATAACGATTAAATCAGATTGTTTAAAGCTATCTTCTTGCATTTTTTTAAGCCCCTCTTTTAAGGCTGGGGCTACATCTGTCCCACCATTAAAGCTCATTACTAAAAAGTTTATAAGATTTATAGCATTATCTTTGCTACTTAGCTCCATAGTTTCTATATTTGTTGAATAATTGATGAGATAACAAGCCCTATTTTGCATACTTGCCTTTGTAGCTAGAAAAAGCGTTATAGCCTTTGCTAGATACTCTCTATTTCCGCTCATACTACTGCTTGTATCTACACAGATTATCATCGCTCCTTCATTTTTTGCCATTTTATAATGCTCTTTTTGCATTGTTTCATAGCCTTGTTTTTCAAAGCAAAAAAGGCGGTTTTGAATGTATTTGAGATTAAAGAGCAATTCTAGATTCTCATCTTTTAGCATAGCTAATTCCTGTGGTAAAAGATTTGCTAAATCTCTGCCTAAGGTTACCCCACTCATCTCTTCTTTGTGATTATGCGTTTTTATGCTTTGGTCTATACTGCTATACTCTATTTTCTTATTTCCATTTTTCTCTTCTCTGCCAAGTAATGCAGCGATTTTACGCAAATCTTTGCTATTTTGTATATGCTTTATAAAGGCATTGATTTCTTTAAAGTTAATAAATCTTTTATGCCCTTTGCTATAATCATAGCCATTTGTCCCTGTGTCGCTTTCTTTATAGGTGTTTGGATAGAGTTGCTTCATATCAAAGCTTTGCTTTGCTTCATTTAATATTTGTGCTAGAGCTAAATCATTATTATGCTTTTTTAGTCCGCATAAGCCATAAACTCTTAGTAAAGATTCTAAAATGGATAAAAGATAGTCTAAAAAGTTTTTAATGCTTGAATGTATTCTTCTTGTAGCCTTTTTCTCATAGATGTAGCCATTTTTGCTTTTTATCTCGCAGCAAATTATCCCAATATGCTAGAGTATATCTTCTTGTATATTCTATATCTGTTTGTTGCTTAAGTATTGAATCTAGTATAGCTTTATGCGTAGCATTAAAGTTTTCAAATGCTTGTAAATCTTGTTGGACTTCAATATCATCGCAAGATTCTATATTTTTGCGTTGATTTAGGGCTAACTCTTCTTGCAAAAAGGGTTAAAGTTATCATAGTAATCTTGCTCTTTGCAATAGCCTATATAGGCTTTTTGCAATATGTTATCTACCTGCTTATCTTGCAGTATTTTTGTGTAGCGTGGATTAGCTGCTATGCTTTGTGGTATATGTTTCATTGTCTGCCTTAAGATCTTTTAGGATATGAGTGCTTATAGCCACTATTATCAAACATATTAGATGTATATGCGTATCTTTTGAGACACCAAGATTCTAAAGAGTGATTAAAGCTAGTAGCCTTTTCAAACATAGAATGCATATCTTCTACGCTACTCACATTCCAAAAATCTAGCGGTTGATTAAACTTCTTTGCTCCATAAAACATACACTTCATATCTTCTACTTTACTCACATCCCATAATACTAATGACTGATTAAAGTTAGTCATTTCAAAAAACATAAATCTACTACGCTGCTTACATCCCAATATTCTATCCCACTAAAGTCTGTGCGATTTGAGTCTCTAAATAGCCCACTCATATCTGTAATAGCACTTGTATCAATATCGCCTAGATACACACTTTTATCATCTATAAGATTGAGTAGCTCTTCTTTTGTCTTTGGGTGATAGATAATTTTAGTTTTATCTATATGTTTTAATGGCATAGGCTCTATTTGTCGTGCGATAATATGCTTTAGCTGGTCTAGGGCTAGATAGAGAAGCTCTAGCTGTGTTTGCTTCTCTGTAATATCTTGTAATGCTATGTCATAATCTCTGTCGTTAAGAAATACATTATATAAGCTACTCTTTTGTGTATTATAGATTTGTGTTAATCTCTCTTGTAAAGACATTAGAGATTCTAAGAGAGTATCACAGATTTTTGTGTATTCATCTTTTTTCTTTTGAGAGACTTTCTTTGCCTTATTTCTAGTGTAAAATTCTGTTTTCACTAGCTCATATTGAGCCTCATACTCATCTTGTAAATGCGATATATCAAAGTCATCTAGGTTTATATGTATAGTGTTTTCTAGGGCTTTTGCTAAAAGATTTTGGATAATGTCTTTATGAGATTCACTACTCCATAAACAATGCTTTAAAAGCATAATATCTATTGGCAGCACTTCATCTCTATCACTTAAAACTACCGCTACTCTTAAAAGCTCTGCCATAGCTACCCATCTTCTATCTGAAATATAGATTTTCTCAATCTCTTGTGTAGAATCTAGGCTAAAATCTAGGGTTTCTGTATCTTTATCTAGGGTTTTATTATGAGATTCTATAAGGGATTTTAGACTATGAAGTGCTTTTAAGCTTTGCGTAGAAAAAGTAATGCTTTTAGCCTTTTGTGCTATATCGTGTAATTCTTGTAAATTAAAGGGCTTTGTGATAGTAAGCTTTGCTTCATCTATGCCTTTAAGCAAGGCTTCAAAGCTAGTCTTTTTCTCCACAGGCAAAACCTTTAATCGCACAATAAGTCTATCATACAAGGCTTCTAGCCCTTGATTTGGCGTAGGGAATTCATTACTCGCACATACTAGCCCTTGTAGTGGGACTTTTATATCGGTATTTCCATCGCGATAAATCTTTTCGTTGATAATGGTTAAAAGCGTGTTTAGAATGGCTGGAGAGCTTTTCCATATCTCATCTAAAAATGCAAAATGTGCGGTAGGCAAATAGCCTTGTGTGCTTCTTGTAAGTCTATTTTGCTTGAGTTCTGCTATATCTATTGGTCCAAAGATTTCTTCTGGGGTGCTAAAGCGATTCATTAAGTAGGCAAAGAAGGTGTTAGTTGTAGGCGTTGGCTTTTCTAAAGAAACATGCTTCGCTTCGCTTGTTTTGCGTGCTTTTGCGGGAATCTGCGGCGATGGCTCGGTCATTACCGCTTAGGTAAATCCCTTCGCCATCGCCTTGATAACCCACAAAATCATCGCAAAACGCAGTTTCTTTAGAAAATCCTGCCGCCTGTGGTGTGGCTGTATTTTCAGCATTTTGATAAATCTTAGAATTGCTGTGGCTTGTTATAGAATCTTTTTTGTTGCTGTCATTGCGAGAAGTCGGCACAACTTCGTGGGAATCCATAGATTCTATGCTATCAAAAAGCGTATTACCAGAATCTGTTTTATTGTTTGTCATGTTGAGCGATAGCGAAATATCTTTGCTAGATTCTAGGGTTTGTGCGTTGCTTGGTGTTGCTTTTTGAGTTTGTTTTTCTTCATCACGGATTCTAGGATTTTGCAAGTATGGACTAGTGCTACGCACGAGTGCGGTATTGCTAGTGGGGCTTTTTGTGGATTTTGGGGCAGAGCTAGACATAAGGTCTGCGTTTGCAATCGTGTCGCTCACCCTAAAATCCACAAAATCGCCGCTATGATTACCCAAAGCCAAATCCTCCACAGAATCTGCTTTTTTATTATCACTCATATCAAACGCTAATGCCACCCTCCTTGCCACAAGACTTTTAGCAGTCCCGGGCGGTCCATACAAAAAGGCAGATTTGCTACTTAGAAATGAAAGCAACACAAGCTTTAAAGCCTCATCTTTTTCATACACGCCACAATTTAATTCTTTGAGTATAGATTCTATGCGATTTTTATAACTCATTATCGCTCCTTTAAAGTTAATCACAATGTTTTAGCAAAATTGCTTTTCATTGTTTAAATAAGCGAAATTATAACAAGGAGTTTTGACAGCGTTATGACAAAGGGGTTGAAATGTATGCAGAATTGCAAGAGATTTTGCGTATTTGTGGGATTTACACACACCTAGAAGTAATCACTAAGTTTGACAAAGATAAGAGCCTAAACCCTAAGTCTTTCAACCTTTATTCTAAAAATCATCGTGTTTTTCAAAATACTTTTTGAGCTTTTCAACGCTCAAGTTCCAAGAATCTAGCATCTGGCTAAAACTCTCCGCTCCATAAAACATAGAATCCATATTTTCCACCTTGCTAATATCCCACGATTCTAGCGGCTGGTTGAAGCTCGTTGCCCAAGAAAACATACGACTCATATTTTTCACATTGCTGACATTCCATTTACTAATGTCTGTGTTAAAAAATTCCGCCCTAAAAAACATAGATGACACATCAGTTACTTGGCTTGCATCCCACGATTCTATCCCGCTAAAATCTGTGCGTTTAGAGCGTTCAAACAATTCACCCATATCTGTAACAGCACTTACATCAATATCACCCAAGTGGATACTCTCATCATTGGCAAGCTTTTTAGCTCTTCTTTGGTTTGTGGTTTGTAGATTTTCTTACTCATAGTGTTCCTTTCATTTTAAAATTAGAATGATAATATACTTGATACCGTAAAGATCAAGCCTAAAGAGATAAAGTCCCTTTACCTTGAAGCCCTTAGGCCTATTAACTCTTGCAATACCTCGACAATCTCTACCATAGCAGGTGTATTAAACTTGCAGAATCTTAAATCCCAAAAAGGAAGATTCTTGCCTTTAAGATTCTCTATCAAGTTTCATTTAGCCTACAAACCCGCTGATAATATCTCCCATTTTTTCACAGCCTATCAGCTTTGAATCTTTATCCATCATATCGCCTGTGCGATAGCCTTCTTTCAAGGCAAGATTCACCGCATTTCGCACCGCTTGTGCTTCTTGCTTTAGCCCAAATGAAAGCTCTAACATCATCGCCACGGATAAAATCGTGCCAATAGGATTTGCTTTGTCTTGTCCGGCAATATCCGGTGCGCTGCCGTGGATTGGCTCATATAGCCCTAAAGTGCCTTGAGAGAGTGAGGCAGAGGGGATTACGCCAATAGTGCCTGTGATGACACTTGCTTCATCGCTCAAAATATCCCCAAACATATTTTCCGTTAAAATCACATCAAAAGCACTAGGGACGCGGCAAATCTGCATTGCCGCATTATCCACATACATATGGCTTAGACTTACATCGGGATAATCTTTTGCCACATTTTCCACCACTTCACGCCATAAACGCGATGAGGCTAACACATTTGCCTTATCCACGGACACAAGGTTTTTCTTTCTTTTTTGTGCGATTTCAAAGCCTACTTTTGCGATAGATTCAATTTGAGATTGTGTATAGCTCATCTCATCGGTAGCGACTTTTTCGCCATTTCTCTCCTCACACAAATGCCTACCAAAATACGCTCCACCCACAAGCTCACGCACGATAACAAAATCAATGCCTTTTTGTAAAATCTCGCTTTTTAGCGGACTAGCATTTTTTAGCTCCGGCAGAAGTGTGGCTGGGCGGATATTAGCAAATACACCTAGCTCCTTTCTAAGTCGTAAAAGGGCGGATTCTGGGCGGTTATGGCTTGGCTCTTTATCCCATTTTGGACCGCCAACCGCCCCTAGCAAAACGCTATCACTACTCTTACAAACTTCCAAGCTTTCCTTAGGCAAACACTCCCCACAAGCATCAATCGCACAGCCACCCGCTAAGACTTCCTTATACACAAACTCGTGCTTATATGCTTTTTTTATAGAATCTAACACCTTTAGGGCTTGTGTGATGACTTCTCTGCCGATACCATCGCCCTGTATTACTGCTATTTGTTTTTTCATTCTCTCTCCTTTGTTGCTGCGTTGTCTCTTTGTTCTACAAAATGGCTTAATCATACCTTTTACTTTTCCCTATTTCCATAAAATAAACAAAAATGTCGATAATTATAGCAAAAATAAGACTTTTAAGATAACTTTCCATATTGCTTCTTAACGCAATAGAATCTACAAAGCTTAGTGTGCCACCGCCAACAAAAATGCCTAAATATTTTCTATACTACAATGTTTCAATGTGTGTTTTGTGTCTTTGTGCCAAAAATACACCCAAAATCACTGCTGCAACATACCTCATTATTGCTCCCTGTTTTGTTAGATTTAAGAGTGAATATTCTACTTTGCATTTGTGAAGTGTTGACGAAACTCTGCGATGTCTTTCGGAATTTAGAATCTCTAGCATGCATTTTAATATATGTCTTTATAATATTAAGATTTGACAAAGTTTGTGTATAATCTCTAGCATTTTTCAAACAAGATTCAATATGCAAGGTTTTAGCATGATAAAAAACATTGTAATGTTATTTTTTCTTATTCTAGGAGCACAAACAATGCAGGCAAATACACTTTCTCATCTCACAATCAATAATATCAAGATTCCAGTCATTAGCGAACAATCAAGTGTTATACCGACTGGGCATGTAGAAGTGATTTTCATTGGTGGTGGAAATATGTTTAATCCACCAAAAAAGCCTTTAGCAAGAGTAGCAAGTGCTGTGTTAAATCGTGGCACAAAAACGCTTGGCAATGTAAAGTTTGCAGAACTGCTTGAAAGCAAGGCTCTTGATTTAGACATTGGCGTAGGTCAGGCGACTTTGACTTTTACGCTTGATTTTTTAAAAGAATATGAAGACTTTGCCTATACACAATTAGAAAATCTTATAAAAGACCCAAACTTAACAAAAAGCACATTGCAAGATGTGCAAACAAAGCTTCACGCAGCCCTTATGAGTAAAAGTAGTGATTTTGACTATCAGGCTACTTTGTTGCTTCAAAAAGGTATTTTTGCAAAGACGCCTTTAGCCTATCCAGCCCTTGGCAACACAACACAAGAAATAGATTCTGTAAGTCTAAGCGATATTAGAAACTACCTTGATAAAACGCTCACACTTGAAAATATGGTGATTGTGATTGGTGGCGATTTAGACATAAAAAATAGCCTTGCAAAACTTCAAAAAGTGTTCTCACATTTACCGCAAGGAAAAAAGGTTAGCATACCGCAATATAAAATTAAAACTATCGCTATGAAAACCGCCAAAAAAGACACACAACAAGCCTATATTTACTTCGCAAGCCCTCTAAATATCCAAAGTATAAAAGATGATGGCTATAAGGCACAAGTCGCTGGATTTATACTCGGTAGCTCTGGCTTTGGCAGTCGTTTAATGGAAGAAATCAGGGTAAAAAGAGGACTTGCATACTCTGCTTACATGCGTCCAAACATTACGCGAACTAGCACTTATTTTGCAGGTTATATGCAAACAGCACTTGATAAACAAGATGAAGCGATTGCTCTAACGCAGCAAATCCTAAAAGATTTTGTCGCAAAAGGGGTTACACAAAAAGAGCTAGATTCTGCAAAGCAGTTTATACTCGGCAATAAACCATTGCAGGAAGAAACGCTAGGGCAGAGACTAAATGCAAAATTTATGAATTATTATAATGGTTTGCCCCTAGATTATAGAGAAGAATTTTTACAGAAAATCGCCTCACTTGATTTAGAGACACTGAATGAATTTATCCGCACACATGCAGAGATTGCAAACCTAAGCTTTGCCGTAATTACAAAATAGGATAAAATTACTCTGTTTTTTTAAGATTTCGGCTTGTTTGTGTGTTTTCAATTTTCTTTTTACACTATATAAAATACCAAATCTTCATCATATTCTTTTTGCAAAAATAAAAGATCTCATTACTGGGGTGCGTAATTTTATCAACACTTATACACAAGGTTTATCTCTTTTGTAAAAAACAATCTACACCTACTTATCTTTTCTTTTTCAAGCATAAATTTAATGCAATAATAATCATTAGGATAAGTGCTGGCTCTTTTTTATCTTTATAGTCATGGCACACCTTGCAATATGAATATTTAATAATTTTCTAGTATTTCATGCAAAATATTAGAAAACTTTTTTAGAATCTAGTTATAACTTTCGCATACGCACGATTTAACGCACTGACTAACGCATACACTGAAGCTTTGATAATATCATTATCAATCCCCGCTCCAAAGTATTTTTTGCCATTAGATTCAATCTGCACATAGGCTATCGCCTTAGCATTTGAGCCATTTTTCAAAGCGTGTTCGCTATAATCTAGTATATCAAAGCTTAGGTTTAAATGCTCTCTTAACGCATTTGCTATGCTATCAAGTCGCCCATTCCCTTTAGAATCTATGCTCTTTTTTTGCGGTTTTATTAGCTCTATACGCACTTCACATTCATTTTCGTGCGTATCAAAGCTAAACTCGCCTATCTCTAAAAACTCCGCAACATTCACAAAATCCTTTTCAAAAATCGCACATATCTCACTTGGGCTAAGCTCCTTATGTGCTTTATCCGAAATATCCTTAATATAGTAGGAAAACTCCTCTCTAAAAAGTGGCGGCAAGTTCGCCCCATAATGCTCGTGCAAAATGTAGGCAATACCGCCCTTGCCACTCTGTGAGTTTATGCGTATCACATCGCTTTCATACACTCGCCCCACATCTTGCGGGTCAAGCGGGAGATAAGGCACACTCCAAGTGCTAAGGTTTTTCTCTTTGTGATACGCCATACCCTTAGCAATAGCGTCTTGATGAGAGCCAGAAAAGGCAGCAAAGACAAGCTTTCCAGCATAGGGTTGCCGCTCATACACTTGCATTTTTGTTACAGATTCATACACATCGCAAATTTTGGGGAGATTGCTAAAATCAAGTTTAGAATCTACGCCGTGTGTGGTGAGATTTAACGCTAGGGTGATAATATCCACATTCCCTGTGCGTTCGCCATTGCCAAAAAGTGTGCCTTCAATCCTATCCGCCCCTGCTAAGATTCCAAGCTCCGCACTCGCTACCGCACAGCCCCTGTCATTATGCGGGTGCAAGGATATAAGCACATTTTCCCTATGCAAAAGATTCTTACTCATAAATTCCACTTGTTGCGCGTAGATATGGGGCAGGCTCATCTCAACGGTGGCAGGGAGATTCAAAATAAACTTTTTATCCTGTGTGGGCTTAAAAATATCAATCACCGCATTGCTGACTTCAAGGGCGTAGTCCATCTCCGTGCCGCTAAAACTTTCTGGCGAGTATTCAAAAGAGAAATTGCCCTGTGTCTCTTGTGCGATTTGCTTCACGCACAACGCCCCATCAATAGCGATTTTTTTTACTTCATCTTTTGACTTTCTAAAGACTTGCTCCCTTTGTGCGTAGGAAGTTGAGTTATAAAAATGCACCACCGCATTAGGACAGCCTTGTAATGCTTCAAAAGTCCGCCTGATGATATGCTCTCTTGCTTGGGTAAGCACCTGCAAACGCACATCTTTTGGGATTAGATTCTGCTCTATTAAAGTGCGTAAAAAGCGGTATTCGGTTTCACTTGCCGCGGGGAATCCAACCTCAATATCTTTAAAGCCAATTTGCAGCAGGAGTTTAAAAAACGTGATTTTTTCTTCCAAGCTCATAGGGGTGATTAGAGCTTGATTCCCATCGCGTAAATCCACGCTACACCATAAAGGTGCGGACTCTATATACTCTTTTTTGCTCCATTCTAAATATGATTTAGAATCTTTACTCGCATTTGGCGGCATAAAATAGCCGCGTTTGTATTTTGTATGATTCATAAAAACTCCTTGTAAAAATTACTGCAAAAGCTTAAAAAGCCCTTTGATTGTAGCAATAAAAAATACAAAAATAATAAAAATTTTCTACAAAATCAACAAGAATCATAAAAGAGAGAAGTTTTGGAATCTTTGCTAGGCGTTTTATGCTCATACATTAAGCACATATCCTTAGTCAAAAGAAATGGGATTTTATACTTTTATATCTTAAAATAAAAGTCAAATAGTTAGCAGCTAAATTTTCATATATTTTCAAGATTAGTTGCAATATCTTTAAGTATTTTTCATAATTTTATAACTTCACATTTGAAGTAGAAATCAAAAATTTATCGTTAATATGCTTAAGTTTATATTAAAAAATTACTAAAAACTAACAAAAAGTAACAATAAAATACAAAAATATCAAATTTTTGCGTATTTTTTGTAAAAATCCGTTTTTTTTTTTTTTGAAAAGTCGCTAGACTTGCAAGAACCTAACTTGAATTTTTAGGGAATTTTTAATAATTGTAAGGAGTTCTTTATGAACAAACATTTTAAGAAAATAGCATGTGTAGCAGCATTATCTCTTATGCCTATGATGGCTTTTGCTGATGATGGAGTTGGTGGTGATAGTGGGAATGGCAGCGGGTTGTTTATAGGGCTTGATACTGGATATACTTTTGGTTTTGAAAAATTTCAACAAAAAAATTCAACAACAATAACCTCGACAACAATTTTATCTGGTGCAAATATTGGGGTAAAAGCTGGATATAATTTCCACTTTGCACAAATGCTTGGTGTGCGTGGATATTTGGATTATACTTTTGTTTTTAACCCTATGAGTGCAAGTAGTGTTACAAACAGTATGAGTGATACAAGGAATATTTTTAGTTCTGCATATGTAATCACACTAAATGCCGACTTGCTTGTGAATCTTATACAAACAGATTCTGTCAGCTTTGGTGCATTTGTAGGTATTGGTCTTGGATATGGTGTGTTTGGTGAAACAGGTAATTTCACTAACAACACGACAACAACAAGAAGAAAGGGGAATGGCTTTATCTTACCTATTAATGCTGGTTTAAGTCTTACAGCAAATAATCATCATAGATTTGAGCTTGGCTTTAAAATCCCAACTTTAGGCATGAGTGTTACTGAAACAAGCAGTGGCAAAATTCCCGCAAATCTTTATGAAACAAATAGCGTGAGATTATCTACAACTTCAGTAGGTTATAGCTATATTTTCTAATCTACTTTGTATAGTAAATCCATTCAATCTCTTATGTGTTTAACAACAAAACATGAAAGATAAAGGGCAGGTTTAGAGAGTTTAAATCTTTCTATCTTGCTTACATAAATATTCAGTCTTGTTGTTTATATGCTTTTACTTTTAATTTCTTGTAAATCTTTTAACCTATTTTTATACCTATGTGTTTCATTTATATTTTTGCAATTTTAGTTTTAAAGACCATTGAGATTCTACATTTTAACACTGCATGGATTAAAAATATACAAGACTTTGTTTAATTAATAAGCCATCTAAATTACTTTTAGGCTTAAATATAAATGGTCTTTGTGTAATTTTATGATTTTTAACCTTTTATATAAAATATTTTAGATTCTAAATTTATAAGCCCCATATCTCTATAATAGTATTGTAAAAACACCTACGCAAACATAGAATCTATGGTTAATGTAAAAGCAAAGACTAGACTAGATCTTATAACCCGCCTTATGTTTTTATAACTTTAATTTATTGCCCTTATGTTTTTACTCTTTGCGTTGTATCACCTTTTGCTTTTTATCCTCCGCGCGTTTCATAAAGTCTGGAACTCTGCCTCTTTCTGCTTCTAGTTTTGCTACTTGCTGGAATAGCTCTACAACTGCTTCAAACATTTCTCCGGGGATCATTCTATCCACATCGACAAGTCTGTAAAGCTCCCTTGCTAAAGGTGGATTCTCAATGATTAGAATCTCATGTTCCCTTGCAATGCCTTTAATCCTTACTGCAAGATGGTCTATCCCCTTTGCCACGACAACTGGGGCAGATTCTGTCTCACTATTAAAACGCAAAGCCACTGCGTAATGCGTGGGGTTTGTTACCACCACATTGGCACTAGGGATTGCACTCATCATTTTATTCATAGCATTTTTCATCATGATTTGACGGATTTTTGCTTTTACTTCTTGATTCCCCTCTTGTTGTTTAAACTCATCTTTTAGTTCCTGCTTACTCATACGCAAACTTTTGATATATTGATACCGCTTGATTAAAAAGTCAAGTATCCCCATAACTAAGAATAAAAATAGCAATGCGCCAATGAGAATGAGAGCCTTTTGATAAAACCATGTTAGCTGCTCTTTTAGCGGACTCATAGAGATATTTGCCACTTCATCTAAGAAGCCTACAAATATGAAAAATCCCACTGCAAATGCGATAAATACTTTTAATGTAATAATGAATCCATCAAGCAATTTTTTGAGTGAGAAGAGATTCTTAGCGCCTTTTATGGGGTTTATTTTATCGACCTTTGGTTTTATGATTTTAAAGCTTAATAAAAAGCCAAATTGTGCGACATTGCCGATGATACCAGCGACCATGAGAGCAAAGAAAAAGGGCATAGCACATAATGCGGCGACTTTTAGTATAGTAAGCGTGATGGCAAAAATTGTGTGCATATTAAAATCCACTAAGAAAAGCTTCGTGCATTCGACATACAATCCTTTAAAGATTTTCACCCAAAATGGAAAGATGATAAAAAGTAGCATTAATCCTACGACTAAGCCTACAAGCCCGACTAAATCAGGGCTTTTTGCGACACTGCCCTCTTCTCTTGCCTTTTGTATTTTGCGTTGGGAGGGGGCGTGGGTTTTCTCTTCTTCTGCCATTTTTTATCCTATGTGTTATGCTTTGTGTGAATCTTTAAGTATCTAAGGCGAAATTATAGCAAAGTTTATTAATAGGGCGATTTACGCGTAAAGTCCTTGCTACTCATAGGCGGTATGCCAAAACTCACACCAAACTCTAAAGTAAGCATGAGATTATTACTCGCATTATAATGCAGTGGAGTATTATTTATATGTATCGTGTTTGATGGCTCTAGCATGTAATAAATGCCTTTCAAAGACGCATAAAAGTCTGCTTTGTCTTTGTTGGTAAAGCTAGATTCTGCATTCTCTCTTTTATAGAGTAGATTAAGGTTAAAAAGTAAGCGATGACCGCCCTTTAGTGTAGCAATATTCGCATAAGAATCTATGCGATAGCGACCACTTACACAATAGCTATATCCTAGCTGATAGGAAAGCATGAAGCGTTCTGTAAGCTTTGTGTTAGAATAGAGATTAAAGCCTAGAAAAATAGCTTCATTTGATAGTCTCTGCTTTACATTCCAGCCGAGATTATACATATTTACAGGCAGAGATAGCGTGAGTAAAATGGGCTTGTCTAAAGAGCCGAGATTAAACCCTGCATTAAGGTCCATAAGCACAAAGCCACCCATGCGATCTTGTGAATTTGTATTATTTAAGCCTTGTATATAGCCGCTTTGTGCTACATTAAATAAGCCAACTTGCAAGTCATAGCTAAATGCTAAACGCTTTGAATAGTAGTTTGCAAAAGCGGATAGATAGCCACCAATATTATTAAAATCAGGCATACCACCCGCTTTGAAATTCGCATAAGCCACCCCAGAGCCTATACCAAAATGAGCGCAATAACTCTCATAGCATTTATACGCAAAAGCTATATTAAAAGATAGTATCACGCAAAATATATATCTAAAAAGCATAACTTTAAATCGCATTTACTCCCCTTTTTTGCTATTAATCATGAGATACATTATAGCTTGTTTTGTAAATTTACATACTTTAAAACATAGATTCTATATTTTTGATAGCAGGAAAGTTTGGGATATGGAATAAATCTTAGATCTTCATACAGCTTTTCGCTCATTGTATGCAGCGAAAGCAACCATTTAAATTTATATAAGCTGATCTTTCACTATACACACAATAAAAAAAACATATAACAAAATCTAAAGCAACAACAAGGTGAAATTGCAAAAAGATTCCAAAAATCTACTTACACATTGCTTTAATACCTAAGGCACAAGCCTTTTTGTGTGCGTCAAGCACTTCCCCATGTGTATCGCCGTTAATGCCGATGAAAATACAAGAGCCAGCATATTTCATATCACATGCTTTATGTGCGTATTCCTTTGATTTTGCCCTATCTCTCTCAAACTCGCCATGCCCCTCAAAATAAAGCAAGGCTAAAACATGGCAATCTAGTGCATAATTTGCATTACAGCCTTTCAGTGCAAGATCGTGTGCCTTTTTGAAAAATGTCTCACTCTCGCCTACCGGATAATCTGACTGATCTGCAAGAGATGACAGCTTTAGACAACTTTTGCTATCATTGAGAGAACAACTTTTTACAAGCATTTGTATAGCTTTTTGCCTATCTCCCCTAGAACCATAACCATAGAATCTATCATGATAAATTTCAGCTAAGACAGAGCAGTCTCTCTCTTTTGAATCTTGGCATATCTTTTTTGCTGTTTCTTTCCACTCATCTACACGCCATACACCCTCTTTTAGATTATCAAGCTTATTGTAGGATTCTATTCTCTTTATATCTTTTGCTTCAGGTGGTGGTGCTTTTATTACTTCTTTTTTAGCACAACCCATAATAAAACATGAAAACATTATACATAAAAACGCTACTATACGCATTCTAACCCCTTTACCTTTAGAAACTTTGCCTTAAGTGTAGCATAAATTTATGCAAACACGACTCTATAAGTCTAGATTCTATTCCATAAAATCATAACCTATTTGTTTAAGCGTGTCTTTGCTTGTATTCCAGCCTTTTATGGTTTTTACAATGAGTTCTAAAAATATTTTTTGTTCGGCAAGGTATTCGCATTTTTTTCTTGCAATACTGCCTAGTGACTTAATAGTTTCGCCATTTTTACCTATAATCATTGCTTTTTGAGAATCTTTTGCGACAATAATTTGTGCTTTTATGCATAAGATTGTAGGCTTTTGGGTAATTTTTAGAATCTTTACATCACTTTCATAGGGAATCTCATCGCTAAATCTCTCAAATACGGCTTCTCTTATCGCTTCCTTGTAAATATCACGCATGATAGTTGTGCTTATCATGTCATTATCATAAAAATGTGGGTGAATAGGCAAATTTTTTGCTAGTAGCGATAGGATTGAATGTATTGTTTGAGAGTCAAGATCCCTTGCTTTTATAGGGATAATGCCTAGATTTTTGTTTTGATATTGCTTGTAAGATTCTAGACATTCTAAGAGTTCATTTTTATTTAAAGTATCTATTTTATTGAGTAAAACAATATGCTTTTTATCATGTTGGTCTAAAAAGTTTTTATAATGTAAAATCTCGCTTTTTTTGGGACTAGCAACAGCAACAAACACACTTAAATCAGAATCTCCAACTGCCTTTTTTGCTTCTTGTAGCATGTATTCATTCAGTAGCTTTTTACTTTCGTGTAAGCCGGGGGTATCAATAAAGATTAATTGTGAGTTATAATCGCTATCCTCAAAAGGCACAATAATATCCATTCGTTTGCGAGTAGCATTTATCTTTTTTGATACTAGGGCGATGGGGCTTTTTACAAGATTATTGAGTAGTGTTGATTTACCAGCATTTGTGCGACCGATAACACTGATAAAGCCACTTGTCATAATTTTTTCTTTCATTTCTACATAACTCCCTTTTCAAAACATTACACATTTAAGTCATACGCATATAAAAATAACAATAAAGTTAAAAACAACACATAATTTTTGTATAATATTAACCTTTTTTAACAAATGGTAAAGGAGTTCTAAAAATATGCGTAAAGGTATGTCTCTTAGCTCAAAATTGCGATATGTTATCGCAACGACCACAATCATCACGATAACTGCTTTATGTTATGCAGTTTTGATTCAAATGAAACACAGAGAAATTGAGAATGCTCAAAATGGCATGTTGCTTTCCGCAAAATACAACTCGGGCAAGATTCTAAGTGAGCTTAATTCAAACTTACATTCATTCAGCATATATGGCAGCACATTAACGCACAATCTTGCAAATAACCCACTCTCTTCATATCAAACGATAGTAAAACAAATTGTCGATTTAACACAAGAAAATAAAAATACAATGTATGGTTTTTTATACCTAAAAGATAAAGACTATTCGGCACTGCCCGCACAATTTCGTGTTGGTAAAGATATGATGGTGATAGCAGATAGCAATGGCAAAGCGTTACAGGCAAATAAGGCTATCCTTGATTTACCAGCGATACAAGAGGCATTGAATACAAAGACAAGTAAATTCAGCACACTAAGGACAATCTCTGTTGATAATAAGGAAGTAAGGACTACAATCTTTGTATTTCCCGTGTTAAATTATGAGGGGGATCTTGTAGGTGTGCTTGGAGGCATGATTGATATTAGTTTAATTTCTTCTGATTTATTAGCTACAAAAAATAGCGTATATCCAAACGAAGCAAAAGTGTTTGCTATACACGATGGCACAATCATTGCCGCAAATAACACAAAGATTGTTGGGGCAAAATTGCAGGATTTAGCTAAAATGCAACCGCATTTAGCACCACTTGTAACGCGTGTAATGCAGAATGAGGAACTAACAGTAGCAATGGTTGATACAAGCGGACAAGAGACTTTTGCAGCACATGCTGATGTCGATGTGTCATTATTCAAAGATGTGCATTGGCATGTTGTTACACTCACACCTCGCAGTGATGTCTTAGCGGATTATTACGCATTGCGGACACAAACTATTATCCTTTCAGTCGTTGTGCAAGTCATTCTCTTAGTTGTGCTAAGTCTTTTCGCAAAATTTCAAATTGTTGATAGATTGCGTAGTCTAAATGAATACCTTGAAGACTTTTTTAAATATATTAATCACGAGGGCAAACAGCCAAGAGCGCTTGTTGTAAAGGCACATGATGAGATTGGTAGCATGGCAAAAGTCTTTACAGAAAATGTGAAGCGAACTCAATTGGGGTTGGATAAGGATTCACTGCTTGTAAGAGAAGCTGTGCAAACTGCCAAGGAAATAGAGCGAGGGCATTTTACTGCTAGAATCACTGAAGATTCTCATAATCCACAATTACAAGAGCTTAAAAATGTGCTAAATCAAATGCTTTCCGTCCTTGAAGAAAAGATAGGAAAGGATATGAATGAGATTCAGAGAGTCTTTGATTCTTATACTAATTTAGACTTTACTACTGAAATAGCAAATGCAAGCGGCACTGTGGAAAAAGCGGCAAATACGCTTGGAGCAGAGATTAAGGAAATGCTTGCCACTTCTGCTGGATTTGCAAGAAATCTTACAAATGAGTGTAAAACACTTGAAGATTCTGTATTAAAACTTACAGAATCTTCTAATTTGCAGGCAACAAGCCTTGAGCAAACCGCCACCGCAGTAGAAGAGATCACCTCATCTATGCAAAATGTAAGCGGTAAAACAGGTGAAGTCATATCTCAAAGTGAAGACATTAAAAATGTAGCAGAAATTATCCGCGACATCGCAGACCAAATCAATCTTTTAGCGTTGAATGCAGCTATTGAAGCAGCAAGAGCCGGAGAGCATGGCAGGGGCTTTGCAGTCGTAGCCGATGAGGTGCGAAAACTAGCAGAAAGGACACAAAAAAGCTTAGGTGAGATTGAAGCAAATACAAACATTTTGGTGCAGTCAATCAATGACGTGGTAGAATCTATAAGGGAGCAAACTTCGGGTATCGCACAAATCAACACAACGCTTTCACAACTTGAAGCAACAACGCACAATAATGTAAGCATAGCCCAACAAGCCGAAACAATCAGTGTAAATGTCAATGAAATCGCAAACGATATATTAAAAGATGTGAATACGAAGAAATTCTAAGACATTTTATGTGCAAAGCTAATTTCTGTAACACAGAATCTTTAGTGTGTTATGGAATCCTGTTTAGATTCAATAATGGTTTGCTGTAAAACATAAGCCAAAAAGAAAAACATTGCAGAATAAAATCACCCAACTTCTAAAACTTGTTTAATAGACTGCCTTTAAGATCTATAATCTTGTCAATCACTTTATCTTTCGACAAATAGTTTTATTTATATCATGCAAAAAATATTAGACTAAATTATTTATGTGCTGCCCACATATAGTCGTATTTGTATAGACTTGGTGTTTTAAAACTTTAATTTAGTTGTGGACAATATTGGGATTTGCAAAAATATTTAATTATGAATATTGGTTGTGGAATTCAAGAGTTTATTTTATGTTTTGTTGCATTAATGGCTACATTATGAGATCTATCATTTTTTGGAAACTTTATGGCAAAAATACCATATACCTTTCCACATGAAAATATGCAAGAAATAGCACAAACCATATCTTGCATATTAGAATCTACTTAGATTCTAATACCGCAACAATTAAGTTATAAGAATATCTACTTCATCGCTACATAAGGTTCTTCTCGTAATGGATAGCTAAGCTGTCCGCCACTAGATTGCCTTGCGATCCGTAGGGCTTGGATAAGCACAAGCAAGGTTACAAACATGAAGAATATACAAAGTATCGCATTAATAGAGTTATTAATCACGCCTTGCTTCATACCTGCTATATCTTGCTCATTCTTTGCTATTTCCATTTCACGCAATTCTTGCAGACTTTTGCCTTCCATTGTAAGTGTAGGATTAGCCTTTCCATCTTTTAAGTCTTTATTTGTTTGCTCTAGGGCGGCTATCTTTGCATTTGTATTCTGCACAAAGGCTACATGGCTTACTGCATCATGTATCTTTTCGCCATTTGCAGGAAGCACTTTTTGCACTCCAGCATAGAGTGTAGCAATAAGCACAAATGTTACAGGCATAGCTACAACCCAAGCATATCTGCCTCTTCCCATTTTGAAAAGGATTGCCATTACAAGTAGTAATGCCATAGCAGCTAACATTTGATTACTTACACCAAAGAGCGGCCACAGCGTATAAATGCCACCTTTTGGATCAATTGCCCCTTGATAAAGGAAATATCCCCAGCCAGCTACACAAAGTCCAGTAGCAATCAAACCAGCAGGAATAGATTCTAGATTCCCTAAAGGCTTATATACATTACCTAAAATATCCTGCACCATAAAGCGACATGTGCGTGTCCCAGCATCAACAGCGGTAAGAATAAAGAGTGCTTCAAACAAAATGGCAAAGTGATACCAAAACGACATGGAAGCCGCTGAAAAAAGTGGCACTTGAGAAATGATAGTAGCAAGTCCTATTGCAAAGGTTGGCGCACCGCCTGTGCGGCTTAATATAGTATTTTCACCGATATTTTTTGCAAGCTCTGTAATGTCTTGTGGATTCACTACAAAGCCCCAGCTAGATATAGTCCGTGCTACACTTACTGCATCTGTGCCAATAGCAATAGCAGGGGAATTGATAGCAAAATATAAGCCCGGCTGCAAGATACACGCAGCAATTAGAGCCATAATCGCAACAGCAGATTCCATAAGCATAGAGCCATAGCCAACCATTCTAGCATGTGTTTCATTCTCAAGCATTTTTGGCGTAGTCCCAGAGCTGATTAAAGCATGGAATCCACTTATAGCACCACATGCAATAGTAATAAATAAGAATGGGAAAAGCTTACCAGCAAACACATGACCAGTGCCATCAGTGTATTGTGTGAATTTTGGCATTTGCAAATCAGGGGCAACAATAAGGATAGCTACCGCCATAATTACGATAACCCCAATCTTTAAAAATGTACTTAAATAATCTCTTGGTGCAAGCAGTAGCCATACAGGTAAAACTGCCGCAACAAAGCCATATCCCATAATGATTAAGGCAAGTGTTGTTTCTTTAAAATGAAAATAGCTTGATAAAACTGGATCTTGTGCGACAACTTGTCCATAATAAAGTGCAAACATAAGCAACACAAAGCCAATAATACTAGCTTCACCAACACAGCCCGGTCGTAAAAATCTCATATATATACCCATAAACATAGCAATAGGTATAGTCATAGCAATGGTAAATGTCCCCCATGGAGAATCTGCTAAGGCTTTTACTACAACCATCGCAAGAATGGCGATAATAATAAGCATGATTCCAAAAATAGCAAGCATAGCAAAGCTACCAATGGTGCTACCCATCTCTTCTTTTATCATTTCACCTAGTGATCTACCATTGCGGCGAGATGAGATAAATAGCACGACAAAATCATGCACCGCTCCAGCCAAACAGCCACCTACTAAAATCCATATCATAGATGGTAAATAGCCCATTTGTGCCGCAAGGATAGGTCCTACAAGCGGTCCAGCCCCAGCAATAGCGGCAAAATGATGTCCAAATAACACGACTTTATGCGTTGGCACAAAGTTTTGCCCATCATTATTTAAAACTGCGGGTGTAGCCCTTTTACTATCAAGTCCTAACACTTTATTTGCTATAAAAGCACTATAAAAGCGATATGCGATAGAATAGATACAAATCGCAGCGACAACAAGATAGAGTGCGGAAATCTTTTCGCCATTATGCAATGCTAACACACCAAAGCAGCATGCTCCAATGACTGCTATGGCTATCCATAGAATCTTACTCATACCATTCATCATTACCCTTTAATGTTTAATGTAAAATATCCTGCCTTAGCGAATTCATTTTGACATTCTGTAAATCAAGTTGCCAAGCACACGAGTTAGCTATATAATATATAAAAAAGCATTTTTTCTGTAAAAATGAAATACTTTTTTACTCAAAATTATAAGCATGTGTAAAAAAGTATCATTTGTGTTTTATATTGTAGTTTATTGATACAAACAGAAATAAACACAGCGATGATGGAAAATAAAAATGCTTTTTATACTTTTGCATAGAATTAATATGACAAATGGTAAGCTTTTTGCTTTATATAGCCAATTTCGCATACAAGGGATACAATGGAGTTAATAGTATATGGCATTAAAAATTGCAATAGCATGAAAAAAGCATTTACCTTTTTAGATGAAAATGATATAGCATACAGATTTCATGATTTTAAAAAAGAGAGGTTAGACTTAGAATCTTTAAAGGCTATACTTGAATGTATAAGCTTAGAGAAACTCATAAACACTAAAGGCACGACTTACAAAAAGCTAAAAGAGCAAGGCATAAAGGATATAACGCCTGAAGTTGTGTTGCAGAATCTAAGCGTGATAAAGCGACCACTTATTGTAAGCTATGATAATGGTGTGATACAAAAAGCTACTACTGGATTACAACATTTAGAAGAGTTGCTATGAAAACTTTTGTCAAGATTCTTATTGTAATATATGTATGTTTGTCAAGCCTGCAAGCACAAGAAGGCATTAATGTTAATATACTTTCTGGCACAGATAATTCGCAAAAATTTAATCCAACAGAATCTATGCCATTTCAAATACAAAATCTTAATGTAGCAAACAAAGAAGAATATCTAGCAAAGTTTTATGCTGTGTGGGATATAAATAAAATCAGTAGCAATAAAGATTCTGTATTTTATATCGTGCCATCACTGCAAAATGCCCTAAATTATCATAAAGAGCTAGAAGAGCTAAAGAAAAAGCCGCCAAAGAAAAATGCGAAAAATTACGCGAAGCTAGAGAGAGAATATAAAGCAAAGATGGCTTCACTCGAGCAAAGGATAAAAACATTGCTTGGCGTTGGTGAGAATCTTCTGCCTAATACACTTGATGAGTTTGAAGAGATTCTAAGCAATATGAATTTAGGCGAATTTTTACGCAAACCACAAGCTGGAATAATCGTCCAAGCTACTTCTGTGAGAGCCGTGCCAACGCATAAGCCGCGTTATAAAAACAAAGATGATTTTCCATTTGATAGATGGCAAAATAGCTTTATATTTGAAGGCACACCTGTAATGATTTCTCACTTTAGTAGTGATGGGCGATATGCACATATACAGGGACCTTTTGTATATGGCTGGATTGATACGCGTAGTGTTGGACTAGTGAGTGATAGTATGCGTAAAAGAATCCTTAGCTTTGAATCCTATAAGATTCCAAATAAGGATTTTATCCCCTTGTCTTATCAGAATCAATGGGTGCTTGATGCGCGTGTAGGACAGATTTTCCCCTACAATAAACGACATGACACACTCATAACCTTTTACAAAGATATAGATAATTACGCACAAATTCGTGAAGTAGAGTTTGACCCTAATCTATTTTCAGATTTTCCCATGCCTTTTAGTGAAGAAAAAATGTCATCACTCATTCATACTATGCTAGGGCAGAAGTATGGTTGGGGCGGCTTGCTTGGCAATAGGGATTGCAGTGCTTTTACGCGTGATAGCTTTGCATCATTTGGAATCTTTTTACCACGCAATTCTGCCGCACAAGCACAATTTAAAGGGCAATTTGTGAATCTATCTAAAATGACAGAGAGTGAAAAAGAAGAGTATATTATCGCAAATGCAAAGCCCTTTGCAAGTATCATTTGGCTAAAGGGGCATATTATGCTTTATCTAGGGCATGTCAATATCAAAGGCTCACAAAGGGCTATTGTAGCCCATAGTGCATGGGGAGTTAGACCTGTTATAAACAATAAGCAGGAAGATATTAGACTAGGTGGGGTGCGTATTACAACGCTTCATATAGGTGGGGCATTTAGCTCAAATGTAGCAATGAAAAATACCTTGCTTTCAAGGATAGAGGGCGTTACAAATATCTATAATACGGAAGTAAGCCCTAGGGCGTTAGATTTATTATCAGGTATTAATATCTCACATTAAATGTAAGCGTAGTTTGCAAAAAAGTAATTTTTTGCTATAATTGCGTGTTTTGTAAAATCTTTTAATTTATAGAGGGGTGTCCGAGTGGTTGAAGGAGCACGCCTGGAACGCGTGTAAAGTGCAAACTTTCGAGGGTTCGAATCCCTTCCCCTCTGCCATGATTACCTTTCTTTCATTTGTTTTCAAATAACTACCAAATACCGCTATTTAAGGCTCTTATCTTTTCATTTGACTATCATTTGTTTTTGTTTATTTTCTTTTGGTTTGGGAACTTTTAAGGGGACTTGTTATACTTTCATAAAATCTTACAATAAAGGCTAAATAATGAGTCGCATAGCCACAAAGATTCTATTTGACAAAGACACAAGAGGGTTGGAGCCGAAAAACAAAAGGTATCGTGTTGTGCTAGGTAATCCTAGTGAGCTTATCTTGTTTGTGAATCCAAGTGACGTTAAAAGCTTTGCACTTAGGATTTGCAACAATGGTCGAGAAAAGCATATACCATTAAATCGCTTTAGACAAGGTATTTATATCGTGGCTGAAGCTAGAAAAGAAGCGTGCGAGAAGTTAAAGATTGTTCAAAGTGGTGGAGAGCTTAATACGCAAAAGTATCTCTTTAAGAATCTTAGAATTGCAAAAAGCAGACTTTGGTATATTAGAAAGCCCTTTTGTATTCCCCACTATCAGTAAAGATGGACATATTCATAGGGATACATTAAGCAAAGCTCTAAGGCGATTGAATAAAGGCAAATGGAATGGCAAAGTAACTACACACGGATTTAGGGCGACATTTAGGACAATATGTTCTATCAATGAAGTGGAGTTGTTGAAGCTTGGTGTTGGAAATAATGCCATTGAATCTGCCCTTGCCCATAAAACAAACAACGCTATACAATATGCCTATGAGCGAGAGAAAAGCACACTCAAACAGCAAGAAGTGCTAATGCAGTGGTATGGGGATTATTTGAATAATTTGTGTGATTTTAAAATCTAGTTTCTTTTTTTAAATTCTTTATGCCTAAAATACGCCATTTGAAGCAATATTTTATCAAAATCAAAAGTTGTAAAACTTGCACATATAATGATATTTGCCAAACATCAATCAGCACACTTTTTACTCAAAATGTATGTGTAGAGAGCAAATTTATATCTTAAAGCACTTGTGCAACGCATTTCAAGTGTGTTAAAATGCTGAAATTTAATGGATTTTTTTAAGCACAATATAAAGTGTAAATCTCGCTTTTTTCTTTTCCAAGCACCTATTTTGTGATATTTTAGCACTTTTTAATGCTTAAGCCTTATGGATTATTTTTTTATATCTAAAAGCAATAAAAAAATACAAGATTGCTGTATGTATGGATTCTTGCACTTTTTATATTGAAGTAGAAATTTTTTGCTTAATAATGCCCAATATCTCTATCTGTTCTCTTTCATTGCCTTTCAATTTGATTTCTATATTATTGCTCCCCTTAAAAAGTGCTTCATCAATCCCAACAACAAAATATTGAAAAATGATATAACTTTCTTGGAATTTTGCAACAATAAAATCTCCATTAACCGCTCTACCCTGCCTTTCTACAATAAGAATATCTCCGTTTTTTGCAAAAGGCTCATTTGTGGAGTTATTAAGCTTTATAAAGTGATAATTTCCATCTGTATTTGCCGCAAACAATAAGGAAAGAAATTGAATTTTTAAATTTGCCTTAACTAAAGGATTCCTGTCTGCATAATCTTCTAAACTCTCATATACGCAACAAACCATATCATCAAATGGATTTATCTTGAGTATGTCAGCAGGGTTAATACTATATTTTTCAAATGCTTCTTGTGGTGTCATTTCAGATTCAAAATATTCATTTTTAATACCAAAAATTTCACTCACTCGCAATAACACATTATTTGAAATGGGATTTTTCTCAGTCTCATAAGCAGCAATCAGAGATCTTGTAAGCCCTAATTTTTCGGCAAATTTCTTTTGAGAGAGACCTAAAGAGAGTCGCAGATTCCGTAATTTTTCATTTTTTTTATGCTCTGATTTCATAAAAAACCTTTTTAGTGCGTATTGATAGGCAAATTGTAACAAAATAGAACAAATTTAAAACTCTCATTTACTCTCTTACTATAATATGTTAATTATTGTTAATAACAATAAAACACAAAAGGATACAAAATGAATACACAAATGTCTGAGTTTATCTCACCAAAACAGCTAGAAGAGTGGATTGGTCTTAGCGTAGTTCAGCAAGAGCGTATAAGAAGACATATAGGTTACAAAAAAAGTCCAAGAATCAAATCCGTTACCCTATTACAGAATCGCTGGTGCAGGTATTAGATACAAGCGAAGCGAAATTATAGAATGGGTAGAAAGACAAAGGGTAACACGCAATGCGTAAAATAGAGCCAAGCAACCCAAATGTGCTAAGCCCAAAACAACTAGAGGCAGAGTTCGGCGTTAGTATCAGTAAGCAACAAAAACTTAGAATGCGAAAAAACAAAGAAAACGATCATATTTCAATCACTATTAGAAAGCCTAGCCGCACAATATTTGTGATGAGTGATTTTTCTAAACAGGGGCTTTTTAGTGAGATAGAGCCAAGCACATACACACTTGGTCAAAAAGACAATGAGCTACTTAATTTATGAAAATCACGAGTATGAAAGCTTTATTAGCAGAGTTGTAAGCTATGGTAAGAATGTCATCATCTGTGGTGAAACAGGTAGTGGGAAAACGACAATAGCAGTAAATCTTGCTTGCTATCTTGCTAAAGAGGGCGATAGAGTAACACTGATTGATGCAGATCCACAGCGAAGCAGTGAGATTTTCAGTAACAATAGGAGCGATAGTGAATTAAAGCCACTCTTTTCAAATGTAAGCAAGATTGGTAGCTCACTTAAAGATGAAATCACTTTACAAGAAAACAAGAATGATTGTGTGATTATTGATACTTCTGGGGCTGATAGCAAGGAAATGCGTATTGCAATGAATAAGGCAGATCTGCTTATTATCCCCACGATTCCTAGCCAATATGATGTAGTCGTGCTAGATAGAATGTTGGAAGTATTTAATCTAGCAAAGGAAAATAACCCGAAGTTGCATTGCTTGATTCTACTTAATAAAATTAGCCCCAATCCTTTTTTAAGTAGAGAAATAGCGGAGCTAAAAGAATTTGTAGAATCTGCTATCAAGGAAAAACAGCTAGAAGATGTGGCTGTGCTAGAAACTCTCATTTATGAGCGTAGAGCATACAAGAGGGCGGTAATTGATGGTAAAAGTCTAGATGAGTTTGATGACACAAAGGCAAGAGATGAATTTAATACCTTGTGTGCGGAAATTGTCGCGTTTGGGAAAACATTATAAATACTTTTAAAATATTGTAAATAATTTTATTGTAAAATACTTACAATATTTTGATTTTTAAATAAGGATTAACAATGGGTAGATTTAAAAAACAAGCAACACAACCACTGCTGAGTAAAGCAATAAGTGAGAGTGAATTTGAGAATGGTGGCAGAGCTACAAAGATAGATTCTGTTCCAAAGTTAAAACGCAAAGCAGAATCCAAAAATAAGGATAATAAAGTCTTTAGTGTTTTATTGCCAATAGAGTTGATAGAGCGATTAAAACGATATCAAAATAGCGAAAACGCCAAAAGAATTGAGACACAGACTTATATTTTCACTCAAGCACTCAATGCGTGGCTAGATGCAAAAGGGTTTGAAAAATGAATGAAAACGAAAATAAGGGCAGATCATTGTCTATAACAATGGAGATAAACCGAGTGTAAAAGTAACTCTGCAAGATGAGACCATTTGGCTTACACAAAGGCAAATGGCAGAACTTTTGACTGCTCTACCGATAACATACCTTTGCATTTAAAGAATATTTTTGAGAGTGGAGAGTTAGATAAGGATTCAGTTACCGAGAAATTCTCGGTAACTGCCAATGATGGCAAAAATTATCTAACACAGACATATAACCTAGACGCCATCATAGCTGTTGGCTGTCGTGTCAATTCTAAACTTGCCACAGCATTTCGTCAATGGGCTACAAAAAACCTTAGAGAATACATTGTTAAAGGCTTTGTGCTTGATGATGAACAACTTAAAATAGCGGTAACTCTCACAAAAGCTACTTCAAAGAGCTACTAGAACGCATTAAAGATATTCGCTCAAGTGAAAAAGTTCTATATAGGCAAGTGCTTGATTTATATGCTACAAGCATAGATTATGACCCTAAGAGCGAGACTTCTATGCAGTTTTTTAAAGTCGTGCAAAACAAACTTCACTTTGCTGCTCAAGGACATACTGCCGCAGAAATCATATACGACAGGGCAGATAGCGAAAAAGATTTTATGGGGTTGCAAACCTTTAAGGGTGATTTTCCTACTTTGACAGATACTACAATTGCTAAAAACTGTCTAGATAGTAAAGAATTAAAGACACTAAATAATCTTGTCAGTGCATATTTTGATTTAGCAGAATTAAAGGCAGAATCTAATGAAAAAAGACTATGAAAGACCACATAGAGCATTTAGACAGCATACTTCGTGGTGCTGGGAGAGAGGTGCTAGAGAATGCTGGGGTCATCTCTACACAGCGTGCTAGAGAAAAGGCGGAGATTGAATATAGAAATTTTCAAGCTAAAACACCAAGTCCTGTGGAAAAAGAGTATTTAGAAAGTATTAAAGCACTAGAAATAACTGCCAAAAAAGCAAACAGGACTATTGAATCTCAAACTAAACGAGAGAGCCAAGAAAAAAGACAAATATTTGGAGCGTTAAGATTCTGTCTTGTCTTTCAAATAATCAAGAAATTTACAATATTTTAATTTTAAATACTTTTAAAGTATATATATATAGGGCAATTTTTGCGGTTTTTATGGTAGGATTGCCGTTACAGTCCACAACAGCTAAACTATAAGCAACTTCAATTAAGGACAGGGAGTGATGTCAGAGGCACGATATACTAGGGAGCAAATATCTAATCTTGCGGCGGATGTGCTAGAATTTTATAGTAACAGGCAGTATCCTGTAAAAGTGCTCAGTATTACTCACAATCTCGATTTGCAAGTATTTAAAACGACTTTCAGCAGAGATGGTGTATCAGGTATGCTTAAGGCTCAAGAAGCAAAGATTTACGTAGCCGAAAGCGATGGGATAAGGAGGCAAAGATTTTCTATTGCGCACGAGATTGGACATTATATATTGCACTACAAGGGGAATATATTTGCAGAAAAAGAAGAAAAGAAACATATCTCATATAGAAATAATTTATCATCTATGGGTTTTAGTATTAAAGAGATAGAAGCTATTTTTTTTGCCGCCAATCTCTTAATGCCACAAGATAGGGTAAAGGAACTTTATGAACAAAGATTTTCTCTGTATGAAATAGCAGATTTCTTTCAAGTATCTTATACAGCTATGGCGCATAGATTTGATTTCTTGGGATATGATTGATGGAACAAGAGAACAAAGCGGAAAGTCTTCGCAAGAATGCAGCTCAAGATAGTATACCTATTTATGATGCAAGTGAAGGAAAAGAAAAAGAATTTTTATCAACAGAAGAGAATCTTTTTACTACCAAGCTTAAAGAGGAATGTGATGATGCGGATCACTCTTTAAAAAATACAAAGAGATTAAATAAAATTTATTCACAACTAATGGGTTTGTTTTTTGGTGGTTTGTGGTTTTATCTTTGGGTTTTGTTGCTATTGTTTCTATTCGTGGCGACTGATGATGAATATAGTCAAGTTATTTCACTTGTTCATTTGATTTATAAAAAACTTTTTTATGCTCTAGGAATTATATTTGTAGCACTCTTGACATTCCCTACTGCCAAGGGATTACGCAGACTTTTTGAAGCTATCGTGGAAATTATCAAGCATAAAATTAAGTTGCCCAAACAATAAAAGCCCAAGGCGCAGCCACAGCAGAAACTATTCAACGAATATATAATGATTAAGTTTGATTACTCTCTACTAATTCCTGTATCGCTACCAATTGTCCATCGCAATTCTCTATTATCGTTTCGCTCTTTGGATTCTGTCCTTGTATTTGTGGAGCTTGATAAACTATGCTGTGCATTACTTGGCAAAAGCACCTTATTGTCCTTTCTTCCATATTCTTGGCTAAGTGCCACATTGCTTTGGGACATTCCGCACATATCGGCATAGGATTTAGGTGGATTTCTAAGAGCAGGAGCGTTGGAGATGTGTATAGTGGCATTTCTTGTTGGGTGGAGTTTTGCTTTAGAGTCTCCACGCCCTGCGTTGTATCTTGCCCACTGCTCTCTTGTATATGTTCTTGGTTCATTGATGTTCCTTTGTGTTGATTTAGCTTTCTTGTTTGCATAGTAAGCAGCCCATTCTTGTTTGGTGTAGCGTTTTGTGCTTTTTGTGCTGCTTATAGAATCTACTTCTTTTGGCTTCATAGTTGTTGTTATTTTTACTTTTGGGAGCTTAGTAAAGGCTTTTTCTGCACGATTCATTATAGAAATATCCCATTTGGCAACTTTACGAGCTGTGCTAATGGTATAAATTTTTCCCTTAATTGTTTTGTCAAATTGATAAGGGCGTAACTCATAACCAACTTTAGAAATTCTTGCATACTCACCCTTTTGCAATTTAGATTCTTCTACTATTTGGCGTAGATTCTGTCCCCAAATTGTTACATTGCCCTTGCGTGTATAATAACGCGCAAAATAGCTCATATCATTGAGATTGTCATCATTGTATGGAGCTTCACCAAAATCTAATATCTTGTAATAATGTGGTTTAGCATTATATTCGTGTAATGTCTTTGGTTCTAAGGTTTCTGTGATATTGTTGGCAAGTTGTCTCCACGAATGCTATCTTGTTTTCTAGTGGCAAGTGCATAGACTCCTCGTTTATTAAGATTCTCCGCAAAGGTTTTGCGGATTGTGGTGCAGTCAGCCTTTTTAATATCAATGCGACTTCCATCATTATTTGTAGCCTTAAGACAAATATGGCGATGTGGATTGTCCGTATCATTATGAAAAGCAAGAACAAAGTGAGCATTGGGGTAAAGGTTTTTAATTGTTTCAAAAGCGGCATTTTTAAGAGAAACTGCATCGCAATCATCATAATCACGCATTGAAAAGACCATATTATAAGTTTCTCTTCGCTCTTTTTTGTTTTCATTTGGAATCACATATCCATTTTGATAATTTTCAAGGCAGTCTGTCAATTGAGAATTGTCAGTATATAAGTTTAAATCAGAATCTAATAACTCTAAAATCCCCTGCCTTGAAATATAATTAAGATGTGCGGATAACTGCTTAGTGTTTTTTGCACTTGAAGTGATTTTAAATATCACTTCATAGCCATTATTTGCCAATTTTTCTTTTCTTAGAAGTTTTGCTTTTGCTGGATTGTTACCAGCAATTTGCTTATGAGAGATGAGCGGTTTTGATTTGGCTCTTGCCTTGTTAATTTGATTAATTCTTGCGTGTTCAATACGCACATTTTTGATTTTTTTAGCTTTCCACTCTAACCCATCATCATCAAAATGTTTGTAAAAATGTGGAGTGCTATTCATTTCAATAATCCTTGTGAGGTATGACAAATCATTTTAATATCGTTTCTAAGAAGCGTGAGTGCCTCTTGGAGATTTTCCAAAATCTTAAGCAATCTCGTATCTATTTTTGCTTCTTTTTGAGTATTAAGAGTTCTCGCAATTTGATTAATATTGACACCAATCTTATTAAGTTCTGTGCGAGTAAGTGCTAGAGCTTCTAATTCTTTGCTATTTAGAATTTTCGAATCATAAATCATATTAAGTGTGTGGAGCTTAATAAGCTTTGGCACGGAGTTAGTAATAAAATTTCGTGCGGTGGATTTGAGTGTATCATATTGATTCTTGGTAAGCGTAACCTTAATTGTTTTATATGAATGAACATTATCATCTAAGAGAAACTTGAGCTTCTTTTGATGTTTTGTATTTTGTAAATGATTATCAAGTAATCATTGACTATACTTGATTTGGAGATATGCAATTCTTTGGCAAGGTTGGTAAGCGTATCTGCATTCTGTGCTGAAAGCCTAAAGGACATCATTGTATTTTTATCTGCCATTGCTTACTTCCTTTGATTTTTTTCCTTTGGTGTGTCTAATTTTTTTGTTGATAAACGCCAAAAGCGTTCAGCAACAAAACTTCTCGCCCATCTTGGATTACTCCAAAAGAGATTGAGCGACTTTCTAATAGAACCCTTGCATAAATTTGCTAGGACTTTTTTCAATTCTCGCAAAGCGAAATTGAAACTTAAGAGCCTCGCTAGACGCAGGACAAATTGTTAAATTTGCGGAAAAAATGTGCGAAAGTTAATAACTTTTGCACATTTTTTCCTATCCTGCATTCTCTTAAAAACCGAATTATCACAAAAAATACCAAATCAGTCAAGTATTTTATGTTATATATTGTTATTTATATGATATTATTTGATATATTTTTGATAAAACACCAAATGAAAGGTTAAAAATGGAAACACCATACATTAAAAATTTAAAAGAAAAATACGCCGCTTCTATCAAAAAAGCTATCACCAAAGAAAATGCAAAACTCAACAATATTTATAAAGAGTTTTCGCTCAGCATCTTTGAAGAAACACAAAACAACGAGGTTTTAAAAGAAATGCTCTTATCGCATACAAAAATCAATGAAAGCTTTCAAAAATTATTGACTGCATTCAAACAATCCAATCAGGCACAAAATTTAGAATCTAATACAAAGGATGAAAAATGACAATTAAAACTGATGATAATTTTTTTGAAATTAGCTTTAAGGATAGCGAAACAAATAGGCTCTTAAATTTATATACCGAGCATAAAGATACTTATGGGCAGAATGAAAATAAAGAAGAGATTGATGAAGTTTTATCTCATTTAGTTGCGTTAGATGCCGCACGGAAAGAAAAAATCAAAAGTGATGGCAATATAGATACGCCGAATATAGATTTTACAATTTCTTACGGATTAAATGGCAAAAGAGTAGAAGAGTCTATGTCTGTCCCATTGGGTATGGGGCATTTTGGAAAAGGCATAAATCATTTGCGTGAAAATTTTGGAGCAAATTTAGAATCCGACATTGATTCTAAACAAGAAAAAGATAATACAAGTAATCGTTTAGATAAAATCTGCTCTGCTCTTAAAATGCCTCCAAAATTAGCGCTAGATGAATTAGATGAAAAAGGCTGGGATACTATAGGCAAAATGGCAGATTTGGCAAAAGGATTGTCTAGTCCTGAGTTAGCAGGTTTTTTAGCTGGATTTCAAGGAACAATTAGAGAAGCTCACCACAAAACACCAAGTAGTCAAGCTGAAATGGACAATAACAAGTTCGCACAACTTGTGTCAAAAAAAATTATCGGTGTAATAAAAACACGAAGTGAGAAAGAAAATGGGGAAGAAGACTATACCTATTTTATCCTAAAAACTGCCGATAAGGCTTATAACAGCCCACAAGACAAGTTTTGAAGTGTGTATTTGAAATTTTTGTAAGTGGTATTTGTGAAGCTTTAAAAAGCTTATCTGCTGGGTTATTGTTTTTTTTACAATATCCCCCTTTTATGCTTGTATATGCAATAAAGCATAAGTGGAAAGATATTAAGGCTTTGTATTTGTATCTCAAGTATAAAAGAGATAAAAGCCTTCTTGGAATCTAAACAGAAAAGAAGTGTGAGAAATGAAAAAACTAATCTTTGCCGTGTTGCTTGGCACATTTGTATATTGTGATTTCCAGCACTTAGGATATGAAAAAATCAATCACATAAAACATCCCCCCCCCCCTTTTTTTGTCATACTGAGCGTAGCGAAGTATCTATTCACAGCCCACCTACAACATCATATAAGAAGTATTCCTTAGCCCACAACAACACCTAAGCAAAAATTGCCTTTAATAACATATCCCGCATTGCTTGGAGATTTTGAATCTGTTTTGCGTTATGAGAAATTTTATTTGTTATCAACAGCATTTGCTTATCAAAACTTTCTAAAGTCTTAGAATCTGGTTTGTAAATTTGTTTTTCTACAAAATGTGTTATCTTGATACTAGGCTGCACAGAACCTATATCAAACTCTTTAATCTCTTGTTGCATATATTTTAACCATTCATAAAGATAGAATGGAGAAATATCTCTAGCCCTAAAACCAATTACATTTTGAGCTATACACCCCTTATTGTCTAGCAACATTGCCACTTCACCTATACTGCCAACGGTTGACAACAATATATCATATTGCTTGATATGTTCTCTAAACCAATTTTGATAAGTTTCTTTAATCACATATTTTCTTACAACATCATAATTAATCAACATAGAATCATCACTTAAAGCATTTACTTCAATTAAAGGATATGGTGTTATATCTGTTGTAAATGGGGGAGTTTTACCACGATTATCTATAATCTTTACATAATCGCCAAGTTTGCCTAGCTCCCATTCATTGCGGTTTGGATTGTCTATAAAATAATGGCGAAAAAGGGTAAGGGCTAGAGATTCTAAAGTTTTGTTTTGTCTATGGAGTAAATCTATCTTATCATCAAAGCTACTTAGAATCTCTGCTATTTTTTGTTGTGTGGTAATGTCTTTTGGTATTTCAACTTGCAAGGTATTTAATAAATTTTGAGTTAAAAGTGGATGGCTTGAACCAAGTGCATAATCATTTAGATTCATTGATTTTAATACATAATACAAAAATTTAATGTTATTTTCACTTTTGGCTTTAACAATGATGGCATTATCAGATACCCAAATTGGCTGTTTTTCATAATATACGCAACCGCAATATGCACCCACTCTCCCCACTATTATGGTTTCACTATCGCAATTATATTGATTTCCATATCCAAGAATACCATTGCCTCCATAAATTGGATAGTCTCCATAATTTTTTGGACGAGCTTTTCCATTATTCATTTCCGCAACTTCCCCAAGCCTTACTTCCTGCCATTGCTCTTTATGGAGAGATTGTAGAAAGGGTTGTAAAGAGAGAGATTCTAAAGGTAAATCCAAGCTAGATTCTGTATTACAAGATTCCATTATTACACTCCGTTGTAAAGTTTTAGATACTTCGCCTAAAGGCCCAGTATGACAAGTGTAAGATTCTAAAGATTTCATTACTCACCCCGCTGTGCTTGTGGATAAAAGATTTCATTATTATACTTCATTATGTTTGTTATTTGATACTATTTTCTTTGTCATTTTGAGCGATAGCGAAAAATCTAGATTCCATTGTAGATACTTCGCTACGCTCAGTATGACAAGTGGGGGCATTGTCATTTTGAGTAACCCTTTCCTTGTCATTTTGAGCCGTAGGCGAAAAATCTCTTTTAGAATCTATAACTTGAGATACTTCGCTACGCTCAGCATGACAAGAATAATCAGTATGACAAGTGGAAGATTCAAAAGATTGCATTATTATACTTCATTATGTTTGTTATTCTATGGCTTTTTCCCTTGTCATTTTGAACCTTTGAAAATGGCTAAATATCTTTTTAGAGTCTTTTGTGGATTCTAGGTTTTTAGATACTTTGCCTAAGGGCTTCGTCATGATAATTGGTAGGATTTAGATTCTAATCCATTATTTTAGAATCTATTTTTTATATATTGATATTTTTTTTGTAAAATAAAAGATTTATCACAACTTTTTAAATCTTAAATTTCACAAAAGCAGGAAATCTCATGGTAAAGTTTCACTTAGGTTTTAAGAATCTAGCTATAAATACAGACGAGTCTAAGAGTGAGAGAGATGAAATCTTTACAAAATTACTCAATGAAAAAAAGCAGCAAGAAAGCGGCTACTATAATCTCCCCTATGAGACAAAAGCCCTGCAAGATTCCCTTGCATATATGCAGCATAATAGTGCGGTGCTAAAGGATCTCACACATATTGTAATCATTGGCATAGGTGGAAGCTCACTTGGCTTAAAAGCCATTGATACAATGCTTTATCACTTGCCACACAGAAATAATATCGCAGTGAAGTTTTTAGAACATACAGATCCCTTAAAGATACAAAAATCACTGAAAAAAATTCGACTTCACACCACGCTTTTTATCGTGATTTCAAAGTCTGGCATGACGATTGAGACTACTTCTTTGATGAAATATTGCATTTGGCGGTATAATCTTTTGGAATCTTGTGTGAAAAATCGCCTGCTTATCATCACAGATACAAACTCGCCACTTGATACATGGGCAAAGCAAAATGGCGTGTATAGTGTTGGCATTGAAAGCAATATTGGCGGGCGATTTAGTGTGCTTAGTGCGGTTGGAATCTTACCTTTAATGTTGCTTGGCTATAAGGTAGATTCTATACTTAAAGGGGCAAGAGATTTGCAAGACTCTTTTCTTAAAAGAGAGGAAGAGCATATATTGGAAAAAGCACAATTTATGGCAAAAAATCATGATGCTTTACCGATGAATATTTTGTTTTCATATTCGAGTTCTTTTAGGGATTTTAATCTTTGGTATGTGCAGCTATGGGGGGAGAGCTTAGGCAAGATTGATATGGATTCTAAAAAGATTGGCTTAACGCCTATTAGCCTTATAGGTAGCATTGACCAGCATTCATTTTTGCAGCTTATTTTAGAGGGTAAGCAGGATAAAACCATTACTTTTTTAGGTATTAAAGAAGAGGGGTATAATGAGCTTGTAATACCTGATATAAAATTGCAAGGATTAGAGCAAACTGATTTTGTAAATACAATCTCTTTTGCTAAACTACTTGCGACACAAAAAAAGGCTACAATGCGCGTTTTGCAAGATGAGGGATTGCCTATTGACTGCATTGAGATTGATTTATTAAATGAAGAAAATATCGGCTGTCTTATCATGTATTATGAGCTACTCACTTCAGCTGTTGGCTGCATTTTTGGCATACAAACCTATAATCAACCCGCAGTTGAAAGGGGTAAAAAGCTTTTGTGCGAGATGCTTAAATAGTTGGATAATCTTTACGATAGTGCAACAAATTTTATACACCTATGCATGAAGATTAATCTTTTCTTTTTTTGCTATGACTTGAACCAGCATTTGCAATGCTAGGTAAAGTGAAATAACTTGAAGGGCGATAAAATAGACATTTTATCTATAATCTTAATACGACAAGATTCTGCAAAAATAAAAGAGTAAGATAAAATATATTGAGGTGTAGTAATATTTGCTTTTATAATTTAATTTAGATTTTAATTAAGATTCAATCTGTCCCCAGCCGAGCTTTTCTCTTAATCGCATGAAATAGAAGTTTGGTGTGAGTTCTACAAGATGTGCGTTGTGTTCTGCAGTTTTGATACAAATGACACTATCTTTTGGCATAGAGATTCTCTGTTGTCCATCGCATATAAGTGTGCCAACATTCTTAAATTTCAATTCAATAATAAAGGAATCATCAAGGATTAATGGTCTTTGTGTTAAAGAATGCGCACATATAGGCGTGAGTAATACATTACGACAATTTGGATACACAAGACTTCCACCAGCAGATACATTGTATGCACTAGAGCCAGTTGGCGTTGCTACAAGTAGCCCATCTAATCGGTAGTGATTAAACAATACACCCTCAATTGATGCTTCAATCTCCAACATACCGCTAACACCAGCCCTTGATAGCAAAAACTCATTTAGGGCGACAAATGGCTGTGGAATCTCTAGCCCCCCATTTTCTTGCATATCGCTTTTCTTTACATAGCCCTCTAGCATAAGGTGCTTATTAATACTATATTCTCCATGCTTTATGCGAGGGATAAGGTTATCTATCTCATGTGGTAATGCGATGGTTAAGTATCCAAGCCTACCAGAATTTATACCAAGTATAGGCACATTGCTGCCATAGCTTTGATTTGCAACAGATAAAAGTGTGCCATCTCCACCGATACTAAAGAGCATATCTACATGCTTACATAGATACTGCATATCATAGCTTTCAATGGATTCTAAATCTAGCATTTTCGCACTAGAAGATTCTAGCATGACCTGTATGTCTGCCTTTTCTAACTTCTTTTGTATCTCTAAGAAAATAGGCTTTATATGAGTGCTTTGGGGACGCAAGATGATGCCTACTTTTTCTACATTGCGTTCTTTTTGCTCCATGTATTATCCTTGATTCTGGCTAGTTTGTATGCAAATGCTCTGTGCGTTTAATCGTCTTATATGCTTCCGTAATCTTATGGAATTTTGTCGTATAGTCTAGAATCTCTTTTTCATTTTCACCATAAAAATTATCTGGGTGATATTCTCTTGCTAGTTTGAGATAACGCTTTTTCACAAGCTCAAAATCATCGCCAAATTGAGAATCTAAAATCGCATAACACTGCCTAAGCTCTTTTTCTTGCGAGGTCAAAAATGTGATCTCATCAGCATTAAAATCACTATATTCAAAGGATAGCACTATATTATGTATAATGCGATTGCCAATAAATCTCATAACGCTTTCCCAAAAAAACTCATTGCCTGATTGTAAATAAATTTCATTTTGACTCATGCCTATGTAGTGAGAGCCAAACATTGCCTTTATGTAGCGTTCTGCTACTCTGTTGCGTTTGCTTAAGGTGAGAATAATGCGAGAAGTGCCAATCATTTGAATCTTCACGCGAATTCTCTCTAATAGGTCAGTAGATTTTACCATCTTTATGCGTATGGGTAAATGGCTATTTGCTAAGGCAAATTCTAATTCAGTATTGTCGTTTGGGTCATAGTGATTTGCCGCATGATAGCACCAATTAATAAGATAGTTTTTCTTAACTATCTCACCATCATCGAGAATTAAAACAGAGCTTGATAATCTATAATTGCGACTAAAATGCTTTTTTGCATAAGAAAGCACCTTTGGTAGAATCTTGCTATCTTCAGCAAGCTTTATTTGCACATATTTGTCGCAACAAGAAATCATCACTTCACCCTAAAAACCCTAAAGCATATCTATCTATTGATAATAATATAATTATACAGATTCTAAAAGATTATAGCAAAATTATGCAAAGATAACCCCTACGCCTAATCTTATCAAACATAAATCACAGCCTTAGATTCTAATAAGGCTTCATGGTTATTTCTAAAAGTAGCATTTTTCATTCCAAATATCTTAAACTCACTAGTCTCTAGAATCTAGCAAAATGCAACTCCAAGGCCTTGCATCCACTCATAAAGATAGAGAATCTGAAATCTTGTCATATTGAGCGCGTAAGCACGAAATATCTTTTTTAGACTTCGTGCTAGATACTTCGCCTAAAGGCTTAGTATGACAAGCAGTTGTTTTAGAAACTAGAATCCAGCAACTTATATCCAAGTTCTAGCACCTCTTGCGGTGTGATTAGTCTCATGCAATTATGGTGTTTTAGGGGGCAGGTCTTTTGTTTGCAAGGCACACATGAAAGATCTTTTTGTATAGAAATCGTATTTTCTGTAATGTAGTATTCTCCCCGTTTTTCAGTCTCTAAAACACTCCAAGGACTACACCAAGAAAAGGGCATAGGACCAAAGATAATAATGCTAGGTAAATTTAGCGCTCTAGCGATATGTGTCGTCCCGCTGTCATTGCCGATATAAAGTCTGCATTCACTTAAAGATTGAATGAGTTCTTGTATGCTAGTTTTCCCGCTTAGATTCTCTAATCTTTCATAATCGCTTTCTTTCAAGGCTTCTTTCACACTTTTTTCTATCTGTGCGTTTCTCTCTATATCATCTTTAGCCCCATAGATTCTAACATTATAGCCTTTGTGTATGAAAGCTACAATCACTTCTATGAAATGTGAAATAAGCCACATTTTAGAATCTCCATAACTCGCACTTGTGCTAATGGCAATAATCTTTTTTTTCGACTTTTTCTCTGTAAAAGGAAGGTAGAGTTGTAAATCTTTTGCTTCATTATAAAGCATATTTTGCACACGACTTGCAAGCGGATTGTAATGCACGCTTTTAGAATCTAACTTGCAATCTTTAAAAAAACTATGCGGTAAAATCGGCAGCAATAAATGAATATAGCTTAACACCTGATGTGTGCAAAGTGGCGGACGACCGCTTGTATATTTGACTATATGAGTTAAGAGAAATTTACGCATACCAAAAGCATTTTTATCACCATAGCCAATGCGTTTTTTAACCGCTATTTTTGAGAGTAAAAAAGCGGAAAAAAAGTTATTTTGCGTAGTTATCGCACAATCAAGTGTTATATTATTTTCATGCAAATAGCCATTAATCTCTCCTGCAAGTGCAGCTGTCTCTCTAATGCGATTTATAATGCCTTTTTTTTGCTTACTCTTATCAGTAAAGATTTTTATAAAAGTTTTATTCGTGTTAAATAGACTCACACTCAAAGCATTACCAACGAGAATGATTTTTGCTTGTGGGAAAAATCGCCTTATACAAGCAATGGTTGGTGTTAGCATCATTGTATCACCAAGCCAATTTGGAAGTTTAATTAATATATATCGCATTTGATACCCTTCTGTTTGGAATCTAGAATAAAAAGATTCTATGAAATAGATTAGTTGGCAATAAATTATAAAAGCTTCTATCAGGCTTTATTTAGCTTTTTAGATTTTATATTAGATATTTCGCTTTGTTCAATATGACAATTTATAGAATCTAAAGCCCATAAATAGCCCTTAAAATTGTCTTAGAAACTCGTTCCATTAAAAACTTGCTCTAGGCAAGGTCGGTATTGTTATAGGTCGTATCTCACCACTTAAAGATTCTAAAAACTCGATAATCTTTGCTATGTCTTTATTCGAGAGATTAATGCCTATTTGTATTCTCCCCATTTCTTTAATCGCATCATCAAGGTTACTGAATCCACCATTATGAAAATATGGTGCAGTTGCAGTGATATTACGCAGCGTTGGGACTTTCAGCATTTTATTAGAATCTGTGCCAAACTTCCCTAAATCACTGAACTTATATCTGCCTATAACTTCAAAAGGCTGCATTGTCCCACCAAGATTTACGCCATTATGACATGTTACACAGCCCTTTTCAATAAACATATCAAGCCCTTCAGCTTCACTAATGCTGAGGGCTTTTAGATTCCCATTCAAAAAATCATCAAAGCGAGTAACTACATTTAAACTCATAATAAAGCCCGCTAAAGTTTGTGCGATAAGATTCTCATCAACCTTTACTTTCGTGCCATACGCCCTTATAAAATAACGCATATATTCTTTTGAGTTGGTGATACCTTGAATGATTTTTTGCATATCACCTTTCATTTCATTATCTGCCTTTAGTGCATGTAAAGTCGCCCTAGCGGTAATATTTTTTGATAAAAATTTGCTTGTGTTTGTATCTAGTTTATCATGTCTTTTTATTTGTCCTTTGTAGTAGGCGGCATCATTAAAAAGCATGTTATAGATTGTTGGGACATTGAGATGATAGGGGTTATTTTGACTTTTATCAAGTGTGCTTGTGCCTTGCATAGCGATATTATGGCAAGTATTGCATGAGCGCATACCATCATTACTTAAACGCGGATCAAAGTAGAGAATCTTACCTAACTCAAGTTGTGCCTCTGAAAAGCTAAAATCTGACTTTTTATCAAACATACCTTTTTGCAATGTAGCTAATTCAGCACCCTCACTCACAGGCTTTAATCCAGCTGAATGTGCCTTTTTGGCGATGGCTTCTATCTTTGCCCCTATGTCTTCAAAGCCATAAACAAGCTGTGTAAATACAAAAAAGCTACTGCATATAATAATGCCAAAAAGCATAACTTTTGATTGCACTTGAGATATAAGGCTAAATAGATTTTTTCTCATCTTTTTCATAACTACCCTTTTTGTAATTTTTATATAGTCGTCTTTGCATGACACACTTTTTATCACAATAAAACAAAAATTGCTATTATACATTAATGTTATGTAGAATCTTAAAGGCTTAAGCAATCATCGCATATACAATTCACACTCAATAATTCTATCCTTTAAGATTATGTTTAAACTTTGGATTCTAATATGGGGAAATTAAAAGGATGCACTATAACCAATTTGAGATATAAATCTATCAAGGCTTTGTCTTGCTGCTTCAATGATTGCATTTGATCTATTATTATAAGTGATTGTTGGGCTACCAAGTGAGGCAGCATAGTCATAATAACCTTGATTTGCAAAGTTAAAGGCTTTTCCATTGTGATTAAAGCTAAAGGAAATATTAAGAAACACACGATAAAAGGTCGCAATGCCTTGTGTATTTGTGCCAATGATTGTATCTTGTATATTTTCTACATTAACCTTAAGGATAGAATCTGCCTCACTCTTATTTGCTATCCTTGAATGAAAACGCGAAACAATCGCCTCATTTACTAAGTCTTTAATCTTTACAGATTCTTCTGGATTCTCTAGATTGACAATGAGTTCTACATAGACTTTCTCACCTAAGGCTTTATTTGCATAATATGACATGGGTTTATAGCCACAACCACTCACATATATGGCAAAAAATATAAAAAAGATTCTATAAAATAGCATGAATTTACCTAGTTATGTATTCAAAAAATGAAGTTGTATTATAGCTAAAAATTATATGTAAAATTCTTGGCAATAGAATCTAGATGACAAGATACATAAAAGACTTTTTAAGTGAGCTAGATTCTAATGCTTTTTACTTATCTTTTGGTGGATTATCATCGTGCATTTTTTCTGGCTTGCTAGGCACTATGCTCACATCATCGCCTAGCTCTTTTGGCTCTGGCATTCTGCCATTATCAAGGTGGCTTAATAATGCCTTTTTAAACGCCAAAGTAGAATCCACTTTATAGTATTTTCCGCCACTATCCTTGCTTAATTCCTGCAAAAACTCCACTTCTTCGCCCAAAGCAAAGCTATGAAACACCACTTGATTGATAACAAGTTCTGGCTTTCCTTGCGTGATATTGCGATTGAGACTTTTCATCGTGCTAAGAAGTGTTTGTGCGCGGAAGCTATCAGGAGGTGTTGGGTTACTTGCAAAAATATATAGCTCTTTTACTAGCCCATTATCCTTAGTAAAATGCTTCATACTCTCAATCATAGCGACATTAAGAAGATAGAGATACTGCGGATTTAAGCTAATCTCTTGCACCGCTTTATCAAATGATTTTGGCTCATAAAATGGTCCAAGCGTATTTGCAAGCATACTTTTATAGTCATTCACCACTGCCTTTGTGAAGAAATCAGGCTTATAAATTCGCTTTGCAATATAGGGGGCGATTTCCTTGAAAGCCTTAATATAGGGGTGCAAACTAAAAGTGTTGCAATACACAAAGCCCATTTCCTTATAAGGCTTTTCACGCAAATAGATTCCAAAATCAGCATTTTTTTGCGAGAAATTTACTAGGATAAAGCTTGTCTTTTTACACACAGAAGTGATACGCAAAAGCCCAGCCCCACTTGTCTCAAGGCTATATATAAACTGCTTATCATCGCTTATGTAGCTCCCATCTTTTTGCAAGATTCCACCATTTAGGATTCTATCTGCAAAGCAAATCCTTTTATTCGTGCTAGAAGATTGGATACTCTCTCCATCTTTAGCATAAATCACGCCTTGTTGCTCTTTATGCTGCTCTAAACTCTGCTTAGAGCAGTCCATTCCATTGATAAGATTACTTAGCTTTTCAAACACGACTTTTTCATCAATTGGGTCAAACTCTGTCATTTTCACTTCCTTTATGCGAGATTCACTTGTCCTTAATCATTGCGTATTTTTCACTAATCAAAGGCAAATATGCGTAGTAATAGCGGACTTTGTAACTCTAAAGTTACTTTTGGAATCTAATGCTATAATTTTATTTATATTATTCTAAGGATAAAAATGCAAAAGAAAATGACATATTTGGAAGTGGCAAGGGCTGTGCTAGAGAGTGCGACTGCTCCGCTTAAAGCGGGACAGGTTTGGGATATAGCAGTGGAAAAAGGGCTAGATAAGAATCTAAAAAGTATCGGCAAAACACCACAAGCAACTATGGGGGCATTGCTGTATATAGATGTAAGGGATAGGCAAGATTCTATCTTTATGAAAGCCTCTACTAAGCCTACGACCTTTTGGCTAAGGGCGAGAGAGAATGAGCTGCAAAAGGGATTAGAATCTATAATGCAAACAAACAAGACAAACTATGAAAAGCAAAAAGGCAGGGGCTTTCACGAGCGGGATTTGCACCCGTTGTTTGTGCGGTTTGCAAAAGATTATTTTGATGTGTATGCAAAGACGATAAAGCACGAAAAGAGCAAAAAGACGCAAAGTGGGCAGGATAAGTGGAACTATCCCGATATTGTAGGGGTGCATTTCCCATTTAATGATTATAGTGAGAGAGAAACGCTAGAGCTAAGCCAGAATCTAAACCGCCGTGATTTTAAGATTTACTCCTTTGAGCTAAAGGTTTCACTTGATTTTAGCAATTTGAAAGAAAGCTACTTTCAAGCGGTGAGTAACTCTAGCTTTGCAAATGAGGGGTATTTGGTCGTATTTGAAGAGCTAGATTCTGAAGTGTTTGATGAGCTAAGGCGGCTGCATAGTAGCTTTGGCATTGGGCTTATAAAGCTAGAGCTAGAGCCTACTGAATCTTCTGTGCTTTTGCCATCGTTGGTAAGAAACTTGGATTTTAAAACCATTGATATGCTAGTGAATAAAAATGCGGATTTTAGGGAGTTTATTGACACGATAAATGGCGATATACAGACAAATGATAAAAGGCGGATTGCCCTGCAGTATTATGACAGGGTGCTTGATGATGAGAGTTTGGATAGGTATTTGAGTGAGAAGGGCTTAAGGGGTTAGGTTTTTTGCAATCTTGTGGGCTAAACTCTTGTGGAGTTTGTTGCGATTATGATTCTAGTGCTTAGCGTATTGGAAGTTAAATTTTAGAATCTTAAAAGCTTTTTAAGAGATTTTATAAGTTTATAAAATAAATTTATTTCTTTGTGGCTATTTGTGTTTTATATAAACAATATAAGTAGGATTATGTCTCAAAGAAGTTTGTTGTATTAAGGGGCAAAAATGGCGGTGATTTATCTTGCTGGTGGTTGCTTTTGGGGAGTGCAGGGCTATTTTGATAGGCTTAAAGGTGTGCTAGATTCTGTTGTTGGCTATGCGAACTCTCAAATTGCAAATCCATCTTATGAACTTGTATGTAGTGGGACAAGTGGGGCGGCAGAAGCTTTAAGGCTAGAGTATGATGAATCTGTGCTTTCATTGCGTGAGATTATCAAGGCAATGATAGGGGGACGCAGTATCGCAGTGGCGTGTATTATGTAGATTTAGAGAATGAGAATGTAATAAGAGAATGCTTGAGAGCGTGGGAGCAAAGGCAGAATCGCAAGGCAGTTACAGAGATGCTGCCTTTAGCTAATTTTTATGAAGCAGAAAGTTATCATCAAAAGTATTTAGAGAAAAATCCCAATGGCTATTGCCATATTGATATAGATACTGCTTTGCGAAGTTTTAGGGATAGCAAGAAAGAAACCAAAAAGTAGTGAAATGAAAGTCTAAGATATAAAAATCACGCATTATATTACCCCAGCGTTACAAAAAACACTCCAAACGCCCAAAATACCGATGCTCTAAACACTAAGTAAAAAAGCCTTTTTACTTTTTGTGTATCCTTTTTTCATTACTACATAAAATTACAAGTAAAATAACACATATTCTAAAGATTTTAACCCTTTAAAATACCATTCCAATTATAACTAAAAATACAAGTAACTTTTATATGATTTTTGCATTAAGTTTATAAGTTACATTTTCACTTTACAAAGTGTTACAAACTAAGCAATACAAAATTACAAATTAATTAATACTTTGATACAAATTAAAATTACACACAATACAAAAACATTAAAGACTAGATACAAAGTCAATAAAACATATAAGCGTATAATTAAGTTATGCAAGTAGTATTAAAGTATGTTTTGCTTTGTTTTCAGTTTGTTAAAAGCCT
>NZ_JMKW01000004.1 GCF_000686565.1 Helicobacter bilis ATCC 51630 | reverse complement strand
ACAATTCCATCACAATATGATGTCAATGTGTTAGATCATATGTTAGAACTTTATGCTGAAGTAAAGGATTTAAACCCTAAGCTACTCTCGCTTATTTTGGTTAATCGTGTTTCACCTAACCCATTTCTTACAAAAGAACTGACAAATCTTAAAGATTATATTCATGTTACAAAACAAGAAATGTGCTTAGAAGATGTAAAAGTCTTAGATTCTGTTATCTATGAAAGACAGGCTTATCGTAAGGCAGTTATTGAGGGCAAGAGCATAAAAGAGTATTGTGATAATTCTGATAAAGCTTTAATAGATTTTGAGGTATTCTATCAAGAATTACTTACAAACGCAAAAAAACATTTTATGTAATATGTATGTAAATTACATTAATATTACTTAGTTATTTAATGTTTAATATATTTAGATTATATTTATAATATATGTATTATGTTAATATAGCATAATGTTGTATAAAATGATAAAGAATGACTCCAAAGAGTAATTATTTATCATCTATGAATAAGGAGAATTGGATAAGTGAGAAAGAGGGGAATAGTGATTTAATAGAATTTTACAAAAAAGAGGGGGGGGGCTTGGCAATGAGCTATCTCTATAACATTAAGATTCCTAATTTCTAACTTTAATACTTAAAAATTATATATACTTATTGTGTATATTTATTGGGAGCTAGATATGAAAGCAAAAATGTTTAAAAATGCTAATTCACTTGTAATAAGATTAAGAAAAACATTAAAACTTACTAAAGATTATGAGCTTAATATAAAACAAACTAACTCAAATTGGGATAGTCTATTTTCAGCAGTAGATAGCTTTAAAGGCGAAATAAAACGACATGAGCTTATGTTGCAGGATAGAGAATGGCAAAAATAATACTTGATATAAAATATATCAATACTACTTTTTTAATTCTTTATAAACTGCTTTAACTGCTGGCATTAAATCGTTATTTTCCTCAATCTTTAGCATTCTTACATCTTTTACACAAGTTGCAAAAAATGGTATTGATTTAGCTAGAGCTTGAATTGTAGTTACACATGTAGCAGCATTAATCGTATTATCTCCAAAATACACACTACCTTGTTGCCATTGAAAACCATTAGATTCCATAAATTTACGAATATCCTCATAAACTTTTGAATGGCTTACATTGTTTTCATTTAAACAATTAATGTCTATATTAAAAGTTACAGCATACATATCTTAATCTTTTATGTTAATTTAATCCTCATAATCTTGTAATGTAGTGTATGCAGTATAAGCTAGGATACTAAAACCTAAAAATATAGAGCCAAATACAAAATATTCCATTTTTATTCTTTATAACCCGACAAAGTTATATATACTATAAAAAATAGCCCCAAATCCAAAAACAATAACACTGCCTACAAAATATTCCATATTTAGCCTTTTATAGCAATATAACAAGCAGTAAAGAAAAACCCAAACCCTAATAATATCGTGCTAATCGTTAGAATTTCTACCATTACAATTCCCCTATTTCTTTGATTAACTTTTTAATTTTCCGCTGATATTCTACAACACTTTAACTATTTTTTTGCTAAAAAACCAAAAAAGCCACAAGTGTTACCGCACAAAAAAGATATGAAAACTTACAACAGCAAAATAATTTTTATATATTTTACATAATTTTATCTCACAAAAAACACGACTAAAAGCCTTTATACAGGGCATTTCATGCGTATTTATAAAAACTTGAAAAATAGCATTTTCAAAGTTTTTAGTTGATTTTTGCTTTTTTTAAACCTATTTTTAATACTATATTCAAAAACTCATTTAAATCTAAAAACTTCTTTAAAAGTTTTAAATAATCCGCCCTTAAGCAGACTTTTTTGTTTCTAACATGTTAAATCTTTTTTATGGTATAATCCAAGTATCCTTAAGCCTTGGTATATGTCTTAACTCAATACTACTAGAGGATATATAGCTAAACACGCTTTCGTTGGGTAGATTGTGAGAGAGGTGGGGCTTAAGGAATTTTATTGCATATATACAATTTTAATCTTATCGCTCATTAATACTTCTTTTAATCGATTTTTTTCAAGGTAATATGTCTTAAATTTTATATTCCCAACAGATTTATTAGTTTTTTATCATTATCATAAAAGGGTTTATAGAAAACACACTTGGCTCTTTTTGCCCCTCTCTTATCTGCTCTACGATAAATAAAGGGTCTTTAAAAGTTTTAAAGAAGCCACTTTTTATGTTTTCCCTGTCTGTATTGTGCGTATTTTTAGTAAAATGTTGCCACGCATAATACATATTCATAGTAATATTTTTATAGGGAGTATTTCTTGTTGATATATCTCTTTGCTTTCAAACTCTGCAAGGTTTTTTTGTGTGGTTTGTAACATATAATCAATGTTTTTTATTTTTCTTTGCAAATTCATAAATTCTTTATACTCATTAAAACTTTTAAGCCTTTGTCTGTCCTGCTCCGCTTGTATTTGTTTTTCTAGCATTTCATTATCTAACTGTGTTTGATTGTCTCTAATGCTAGATTCTGTGTAGGCTTAAAAACCTGCCCTTGCGTTATAGCACTTTTTTTGAAAGGATAGGTTAAATGGTTGGCGTTATTTTATCAATACAAGGGATTTGTATTTCTGTTTTATGTGTGAGTGTAATTATTCTTGCAAAAAAGGGTAAAAAAGCTAGAAAAAGGAAAGGGTTAGTATCTAGTGGCACTTTGAAATGAAATAAAGTTTCTATTGTGCCATATTAAGTGATACATACTGAAATCGATAACAACACGAAAGGGTGAATGCGAAGCGTAGCATTCAGTGTTGTTATCGACCAGCAAACGAAAAGGAAAGGTGTTAGCATTGTTTGCTTAATGAGTTTGCTGTAAGTAATCAAAAAATCCCCCTTGATTTTTTGATTTTATTATTTATTATGTTTTGTTTGTTGGCATTGCTTGAAATGTCGTTGCTTGTGGTGTTTGGTTAGTTTTTTATAGTGGTAATTTTGAAATTAAATTGTATTTTTTATATAAAATAGTTTCCATTTTTTGAAATATAGTTTCTTATTTTGAAAAAACAATAGTATAATTTTAAAGTTTTTGAAATTATATAAAAGGATTTAATATGTCTGAAGCTATTTTACATAAGACAAGAAGCAAAAGGGACACGCAAGGGAATCTAGTAACTGATAATAACAGAGACTAGAATCAAAAATAGAGAAAAAAGGGATAAGTTTATGTTGTTATATGTTGGAGCTTACTCGCATTTAGCTAACTTACCAAAGGTAGCAAATAGCATATTGGCTGAAATATTGCAAAGCATGGTTACAGGCGATAACACTATACGATTAGATTCTGCTAGTCGAGTAGAGATTATGCAAAATATAGGTGTAACTAACGCACAAATATCAGTCGCTCTAAAACAATTGTGTGAGCAAAACATAATACAAAAGGTTATGTTAAATAAACGCACATTTAAATATGTGCTTAATCCTTATATTTTTGGTAGTGGCTCTTGGGCTGAAATAAAACAACAACGCATAGGGTTTGATTATATTTTAGATAATCAAACTCAAGAGTCAAAACTTGAATCTAGTGTCGTTACTTATTATGAAGATGGCTCTGTTGATGAAATAAAAATTGACACTAGTGTTTTCAATAATTTGAAATAGTATTATCAATATCGGCGTGTTTTGACAAAACTATTTATTTATTTTAAAAACTTATAAATATTGTTTCAAGTTATAATCAAAGAATAAACAAATGAGTGCATGGGATATAATAGCGATTTTGTCTGGGATTCTGTTTTTTGGTATGGCTATAAAGCTAGGTTTTGATTTAATAAAAGAGAAAAACAATAAATAAGCTCACTAGGCTAGTATCAGCAAATACATAAAGGTGCATAATGAAAGAAGTAATTAAAATTCTTTTATGTGAAAAAAATAATAGCTATAAAAATGGCTTATATCATTTTTTACAAATCTACTTTGCATATAATTCAAATCATATTGAGGGCAGCACACTCTCTAAAGAGCAAACACGCTTTATTTATGAAAAAGATTCCTTTATCGCAGAGCCAAATCAAATCATAAAAACAAATGATATTTTAGAAGCAAAAAATCATTTTAGGGCACTTGATTTTATCTTAGATAATGTATATGAAAAAATAAATATAGATTTTATAAAGAAATTACATTTTTTTGTGAAAAAAGATTGTAGTGATATAGAAGTGATAGGGGATTTTAAAAAAAGACAAAACTTTGTAGGAGATATAAAAACAACACCGCCAAAGCAAGTTTTAGAGCATATAACAAAGCTATTAGATAGTTATAAAGATAATAGTTTTGAAGATATTATAGATTTTCACTTTCATTTTGAAAAGATTCACCCTTTTGAAGATGGGAATGGTAGAGTAGGGCGACTTTTAATGTTTAAAGAATGCTTGAAAAATAATATTATCCCTTTTGTGATTGATGATAAGCATAGATTATTTTATTATAGGGGATTAAAAGAATATGAAAATACAAAAGCAAACTACTACCCAAATAAAAAACCGCTTATTTTGCCTTTAAAACGCTAAAAACAAGCATATATGCAACAAGTCAAGCTAACTATACTAATGGAAACAAGAAAATAAAACAAACATTCTCTTTTCATAACACCATGCGAAGCATGGGCGAAGCGTAGCGAAGCAAGTGAGCGAAAGCGAACGCCTAAAAAACCAAATCAACAAGAGAGCCAAGCACAAAACAAGGGAAACCATGCAAAGCGTTAGCATTCTTTTTGAGCGTAGCGAAAAAAATCAATAGGGGCGAAGTGTAGCGGAGCTGCCGACTTCTCTCTCTTTTTTATTATTTTTTATAGTTTTTTTGTAGTATATCTATAGAAGCATTTTTTTTATTTAAAGGATAAAAAGCTGGATAATAAAAGTTATCATTATTATTTTGTTTCTTATTTTTCTTATTGTTGTAGATTAGAGTTGGGAATTAAAGGATAAATATTTTTTATTTATCATTAATTTGCTATACTATATGAAATTATTTCAATTAATGTAGGTAAAGGTGAAACGATAGTTCAATACAATAATGATTTAAATTATATGCCATTACCAAATTTTACAGGTAGGCAACAAGATTTGTTTTTCTGTAATATCACAAATCCAAGATAAATATAAAAAACGCCTATGTTAAAAAAAATTTTTGATATAGATAGAAGAGAGCTTGTAATATCTTATAGCGATTTTGTATATTTGTGTGGCATTAATCAATGGAATAAAAATTATACGGTGGTTAATAGAGAGATTAAAAAATTTTTAAATATTTTGCTTGATTATAAAATAGAATATAGCACACGAAATGGTTTTTATACTTTTGTTTGTTTTGAAAGAGCCGAGCATAATTACAGCGACCAGCATATTAAAATAACATTTCAAAAAGATTTTTATAATATGGTTGTAAGTTATAGTTTAGGATTTACTAGCTTTGAGCTTGTGGAATTTATCGCATTGAGTAGTAAATACACAAAAACACTTTACAGACTATTAAAGCAATATAAAAGCACAGGGGAATTTTATATTCAATGGCAAGAATTTGTTAAAATTATGGATATACCAAAGAGCTACGCACAAATAGACATAGACAGGCAAATTTTACAACCAGCTATTAAAGAGCTTACAAAAGAATTTGAACTTTGTAAAGATACCAAAAATAAAAGAATACCTTTTGGAAATCTAGCATATCAAAAAATAAAAGCGGGAGTCGGAAATAAAGTCGTAGCTATTAAATTTAATTTTGACAAATCAAAAGATGATTATCAGCCTTTTCGTTATAAAGAAACACCGCTTATTGAGACAAAAGAGCAAAATTACTTAAATCAATTTATAGGCAAATATACAATTATTATTAAAGAAAAAGTAAATGTAAAAGTTGAAATATTAGAATTGCATAGAATTTATGAAGATGGATTATTATTTCTGGATATTATAGCTAGAGATATTCAAACAAATGAAACTCTTAATGAAAGGTTGCCTTTTAGCAATGAACTTCATTTAAAGCAGTCTTTGGAAAAAAGTTGTAAGGACGAACCGAACGAATTGCGTTGATAAAGAAGAATTAACACACCAAAAAGGGCGGGGGAATTACTCCTCCTTACGCTTACCGCTCGATTGTTACCTGTATTTTAAACCCAAATAGGCTAAAATTTAGATATAATACAAGCGTTGGGCGTTTTCTATGTCGTTTCATAGTAACGCCTTTGTAGTGATGTTGCCCCTTTCTTGCGATTGGAGGCTTTTTAAATTATAGCAAAATACATTCTTAATAAATTAATCTTTAATCGTCTGCAAATACTTTAATTCTAAAATATTCCGCTAAAGTGAGATATTTTTTCTCGGCTCTACGCTCTAGCTCTTGTAATTCTGCTTCAGTGCAATAAAAAGTGTATGTTTTATCTCTTTTTATTTTTGCTTTCTTTTTAGTCTCATTATCTTTAGAGTTATTATCATTTTTGATATCTGCTGAAACTTTAGACTCTGTTGCTGTTTTTTTTTCTGCTGGTTTTCTTGTTCTTGTTGAAACCTTTTTGTTTTCTGCTGTCTCTTTTTCCGCCATGTTTTACCCTTTATTTTAAAGCAGAGCTTGTGTAAAGCTTTGCAATATGTATAACGCCTTTATATAATGTGTTATACATGTATTATACATTATAAAAGTAAATATAAAAAGTTTTTAATAAATATTTTGCAATATCGTTACATATTATATAATATATATTTTACATATATGTAAAATATATTTAATACATGTATTACGCAATATATTATGATTATATTTTTAATATATTAAATATATTTAATACACTTGTTACACATTATATAAAGATGTTAAAATATAGAAATTTAACGGGGTTAAAGGTGCTATATTTTGGCTTATTTTTCTATGCTTTGACTTCTTTCAATTTCTTTTATTCGGTCTAATGTATATTCTATTGGGTCTTTACAAAATAATATTTTTGAAACTTTTTCATAGGTTGTTGGGTCTGTGTCTTTTAGCTTTTTTGAATAGTTATAAATATTTGTATAAATCGCTTTGGCTTTTTTTGCTTGACTTCTTGTGTTAAACTTTGATTTGTTGCTATTCCCCCAATTTTTGAAAAATAATTCGTTTATGTAATATTCTGCGGTTATCTCTGGTTGCATTATACCTTGTTGTTGCTTTTGCTCTAGGCTCATATCAGCTTTTTCTTGCTCGGCTTGTTTCTCTTTTTCTAACAATCGCAAATGCACTTTATAATCTACTAAGGCAGTATTATCATATTTTTCTAAATACTCATGCAAAGTATTATTTTTGTATTTATCATGCAATGATTTACGCATATAATCTATATTTCTCATCTTTCTATCAATGATATACCATTCAATAAAGTCGGTATAGTATTGCTGTTGCTCGGTGTCTCGTTCTTTATCTTTCTTTAACTCATTTTCTACTTGTGGTAATAGCTCCCTTATTTTATTTATATGCTTGTTTTTTTCGTGTTCTAACTGCCATTTGGTCTTGTGTTTGTTGTTGCTGTTTCTAGCTCCCCTTTCCATTTGTAGAGATTCTGCCATTATGTCTTGTATCTTTGATAGCTCGGCTCTTGTTAATTGTCTAAATATTGTTTTATTATTTTTATCTAAATTATTTAGCAACAAATGGGCGTGATAATTTACAACGGGTTCATCTGTAATTTTATTAAAATGTCCTTCATCTCTATGAATTGCAACATTTATAAAATTAGCTTCTTGTAATTTAGGGATTGCTTCTTGCACTTTTTTATAAGCTATTTCTATATCTTTAATAGTGTGATGTTTATCAATATTTAAAACAATTTCTTTAAAAGTGGTGGAATTTTTTCTTACTTTCTTTACGCTGTTTTTCTTTTTTTCTTTCAGCTCCTGCAAATATCCCATTAAAATTTCATATTTAGCTTTTTCTTGTATTAATTTACTTGTATGTTTCAATTTTCTGTTTAATAAATCTTGATTTTCCATTTTGTCATTAAGTGAAATATATTTTTTATACCTGTTGTAATCATTATCAACTTTATTTTTTTCTTTTTTTAACTTCTCATTTTTTTTATAACTCTGTTTATCTGTTGCTGTGTAATTTTTATTTCTCTTGCTAAGTCTGTATTATTATTTTTATTTTTTTCTTTGTTTGAAATATCTGCATATGATTTGTATTCGTTGTTCTCTGTTGTTTGATGATTGGATTCTAATGAGTTAATAAAATCTTTTGTAAAATTTGCAATTCTGTTATTATGATTGTAACAATTTTTTAAATGCGTGTTATTTGCTGTAAATCCATGTTTATAATCTTTACTTGAAGCAATTCTAAAAGAAAATTTTCTTGTGGCTCTTGGCATTATCTTGTTAATATGGAAGTTAAAATTTTGATATTTTTTCTTACCTTTTGTTTCTAATATACATTTTCTTATTCTTACTTTTTCATCATCATTGAAATCAAAAAATCCCATTTTTATGTATCCTTTTTTTGAAATTTGCGATGCAAATTTGAGCGACAAAATATCTATTTTGTTTAGTAATACTGATTAACAATTTAATCATGTTTTTACAAAAACTACTTTACTTTTTTACTATAATATGGTATAATTATTCTATGATTTTAAGGGGATTATTATGATAGAAAATAAAACAAATTCTATAACAAAAGACTATCATTTTTATTTGAGTTGTAGTAAGGAAGAGTTAGGAAAACTTTATCGCAATAATGCTATTAAAGAAAAGCGATTAAATAAGAAAATTCAAGATATGGAAAAAGAGATAAAAGAAATTGAAAAAATAAATACTTTACTTACAAAAGCGATGACAGCAAAAAATAAAGATATAAATAAGAATTTAACACCATTGAAAGAAACTATCTCGTATAAATCTGCAATGAAGTATAAAGCGAGTTTATCACTAGATGAACAACAAAAAATAATCAATGAAGTTAATGATGAAATAAACAGGAAGTATGATGATGAATGAAGTTTTTTTAACAAATGAAGCTAACAAATCATTAGAGAAACTAAAAAAATCTAATCCCAAACAACATTTAAAGATTATTGAATTTTTGAATATTTTAGAGAACATAGAAAATCCAAGAGCTTTACCAAACGCGAAAATTTTAAAGGGGTTTGAAAATAAATATCGGTGGCGGCTCGGCGATTATAGAGTAATAGGCAATATCGAAAAAAATGAATTTTATATTGTGGAAATAGTAAAGATAGATAAAAGAAATGATAAAACATACAAAAACTTGTGAGAGCTGAACCAAACAAAAAAGGGCGGGGGCACACATCTAACAAGTTATAAAACGCATTTAAAGCCAAAATAACACGACTTTACCCATACGATATTAATTGATCTTGTTTGTCTTGTCAAGATGATTTTAGAGAAATATTACAAAACTTTGAGATTAATATCAATACGCTAAATAATGAAAAACTACAATAAAAAGCAAAATTCTTAGGATAAAAAAAGTTACCTTTAGCATTAATAAAAACAAAATAGCTAGTGTTAAAAAGATTCTATAAGCCCTAAACTAGATAAATCTCAAGACTTGAAGTTGTAATGCGACTATAACACTTTACTTAATCACATTATTTTTTTTTAGAATCTTTTTCATTTAGCACAATAAAATTTTAAAAACATTACAATAGAATCTAATCATAAACAAAACAACTCTTACATTCAATTAAAAAATAAATAATCTTGTTTTGATATTTATACTAAAATATTATTTTTTAAATTACAAAAAAGTAGATTGCATGTTTGAGTATATTAAACAATCCATAGAGCCAATAAGCAAAATAGAAACTAAAGAGCAAACATTCTTATGTGAGAATTTTGTGCCAATTTGTGAGAATGGACTTACAATGATTAGTGGTAATGGCGGTAAGGGTAAATCTTTTTTAAGCATTCAAATAGCATTACAATTAGCTATGCAACATAAGACTAAATCTCTTTTATGGCTTAGTGAAGATAGTAAAAGCATTTCAAAGCAAAGAGCAGAATTAATACTTCAAAATGTTATTAAAATAAATGCAAGAAGTATCTTAAATTTAATAGATATATGCGATGAGATTCCACCAGCAATAACTGAATCTAGTCTCAATAATTATATAAATCTTTTTAAACCATATCAATTTATTGTAATAGACCCACTCATTGCCTTTTATGATGGAGATGAAAATAGCAATACTCAAGCAAGAGCTTTTATGAATTGTTTAACTAAAATCGCAAAAACAAATAAACAATCAATACTCATAACTCATCATAACACAAAGCAATACACAAATGAGCCAAGCAGAAGTAGAGGGGCTTCAGCCTTTATTGATGCAGTAAGATTAGCATATGAAATAGATTTTATTAATGATGAAAATAATAAAAATGAGGGAAAAAGAATACTAAAAATCACAAAAGATAATTTAGGATTAAAAACAAAAAAGAATGGCAAGATGGCATAAAATTAATACAAATTCTCCCAACTAAAAAGATTAAATCTAGAGCAAAGATACAACAAATAAATAATGATGATAGATTTATACATATTATCAATGAGAGTGATGATGATATAAAAAAATGGGAAAAAATACAAAAACAAGACAATCAAGGTATTAATCTATTTTAAGGAATAATCATGTTAGCCAATATCAATGATATGCTCCATATATTCGAGCAATATAGAAAGCAATTTACAAGCACTAAATTTGAAAACTTCTTAGGCTTATTTCTACCAAGCAAAAATATAACAAAAGCAGAATCTATAAAACATTCTTAGAAAATAATCAACAATATATTCTAAGAGATGATAAACACATGAAAATAACAATTACAGGCAGACTACTCACACAAAAGCATAAAGACATACTAGAATGTATCTTTACTAGCACTAAAGATAATGGGACATTTAATCTTTATAGAGACAAAGCAATATGTCAAATTATAATGAGTCCATATAATCTAAAGAAATCTTACACATCACTTAGTGGAAACGAAACAAAGATAAATTGGATTTATGATAAACTTACTGAAATCTCAAATTGTGGAGTTGAGCTTTATTTCAAAAATACTGATGAGAAATTCTCTTTTACTTTCATAGATTCTATATATCAAAAAAGCGATAAATTAATCGTAATAAACTTTAGTCAAGCCTATACATTCTTTCTTGCTAAAACACTACTTCTTGAATACAAAGACTATGTTAAAGCCATTACTAGAATTTAGCGACTTCTGTAAAAAAGAAATAAATCCTACAAGAACGCTAAAGCGAGAAATACACACAGAGCCAATAAAAGCTATGCTTCGCTACATGCTAACACATAAAGGAAATAATAGCCAATACAAAATAGATTCAATATTTGAGCAGTTACAATTTGAAAAAACACTCTCTATAAGACAATTACACGAAATAAAACAAGATTTAATCGAAACAAAGATTCAAGAATTCCTACTTAAAAACTTTGGAATAACTCTTACAAACAATAACGAAACGCTAAGCTACAATCAAAGCCTAACCAACAACGCAAAGTCCATACTCCCGCCACAGCAAAAAGACATTCTTACGCTATTTAAAAAACCTTATTTTTACCGCGTTGGAAACGCATTTTTTTATCGATAAGACAAGCTTTGCTTGGCGTTTGGTAAAAAGACAATGTAGGCTTCCTTAGAAGCCATACCTTTTATGCTCTTTTATAAGATTTTATAGAATCTTATAAATATTTATAGGGAATAGGGGAAAGTTCAACAATTTATGTGGAAAATAGATAGAATTTTATGTTTTTTGCTTTTATTTTATGTATCCTTTCGTTTTTAAAGGGAATTTTGGTATGTGATAGTCAATGCAAACTTAAAATTTAAATATAAAAGCTATTTATAATTTTTTAAATAAGTAATAAAAAGAACTTGAATAATAAAATTAATAACATTTAGCTAACATACAAACTAATCTCGCAAGCTAGTCTAGCCATAGATATTTGTGATAATCTTTATAAAAAGCAATTAGAATCTACAATTACACAAGAAAAGCCAAATTGGAGAGAACGACTTAAGGCGTTAAAACCACAACAAGAGGAGAATATGAAGTTAAATATAGATATTTCAATATGTAATGATACTACACAATATGCTACAAGTAATTGGGAGATAAAGCATATAGATAGCCTTAGAACTTTAGCTGTTGTTGTAAAGACTAATCGCTATTCTAATGCGATATTTAAGGATAATTATCGTAAGGGAGAGAATGTAAAAGGTTTTCATAAGCTATTAATCTTTGATATTGATAATGAAGAGAATATGCCCTATTTAAGCATACAAGACGCAAAAAAGCTTTTAGAGAATAAAAACATTCAAGCCCTTATAATCCCAAGTAAGAATCACCAAAAGATAAAAGGCGATAAAAAGGCAGTGGATAGATTCCGCATTATTATCCCTACACAAACACCTTTAAACTTATTAGATTCTAAAACATTTAGAGAGTTTCAAGCATTAATCTCAAAGCAATTAGGGCTAAATAACTTTGTAGATACAAAGGCTTTGAGTGATAGAGCTAGATATTATGATATGAGTCCAATTAGTGCCCCACCTTATATTATCAATAAGGGAGATATAATAGATATTAGAGAGTTTGAGAAAAAAGCTATTTTAAATATACAAGAAAAAGAAGAGACAAAACTACAAGAGCTAGAAAAGATTAAAGCAATAAAGCAAAATCCTAATGCCTTTAAAAACATGCCACTATTAGACCAAACACAATCTTTAAGCTATCTTAGTGAAAATGGCTTTAATGCCATTCTAAACACACCTATAACAGCCCTTATAAGACATTATGAGACAATTAAGAGTGAATATAACGATGGCTATGATATGATAAAAACAGAAAAAGCAAAATATGCCATTATAAAAGATTCTAATCTAGTCCATGATTTTAAAAGCGGAGAAACCTATAATCCCTATACTTATGTAAGCAAAATAATAAGCAGCAATAATGCTAATAAAATCGCACGAGAGTTTGAGAATCTAAGCGGGGAAAAAGTGCTTGAGACAAATATATCTCTTATACACGAGCAGCTAAATATCGCATTAAAACATGCTAAAAATGATAAAGAGTTAGAAAACAGCTTAAAGCAAAGCTTTAAAGTAGAATATGTAAAGTTTAGCTATGGGAGCAAAGAGCCATATCTAATAATAGCTGATAGAAAAATCACACAAGAGAATCTAGACTTTTTAGCCATTATTAAAAAGCTAAAAGAAAATAGAGAAAAAGAAGCACAACAGATTAAAACACAACAAAATAAAAAAGGCTTAGAGAGATAGAATCTTATTTGCTTTAATGCTTATAAACAACACAGACTTATAGCACATAATACAAAGATTCTATATTTAGATTCTAAAAAGCAAAATAGTTAAAGCATAAAATATGATAATTTAATATTAATCAACATAATTTATCATGAATTACGCATATATAAAGTTATAACGCAAAGCATAATGCCTTTATAGTATAAAATACTGAAAAAAATATAATATTTTGATACCATTTTAATCCACATCATTAACAAAAAGGTTACTTAATGATTACACAGCAAAATTTAAAAGAAGTGTTAGAGTTACTAGGTTTCATCGCAAAGGGACAGATTTATACAAAAATCTACACAAATAACGCAAAAATAGAAGTCGATTTCGCCACGCAAAAAATCAATTATGAGCCACTAGATTCTAACTTCAAAGAGGGCAAATATCCAAGCATAGATAATGAAAGCAAAGGTTTTATAATCCACACAAATACAACCACAAATTTTAGTAAAAATGAAAATTTTGTATGCCTCTTATGTGTTGATGCCCTGCTTTCTAAAGGCTATGAAGCAAGGCATATCATATTAGAGCCAACCTTTGAAGTAGGGCATAATCAGCAAGTCTATGGCGATATTTTAGTGTTAAAAAAAGATTATACAAATCTCATTTTGATAGAAAATAAAACCGCAGGGGCTGAGTTTAATAAAGAATGGCATAAAATGCAAAAAGATGGCGGTCAGCTTTTCTCCTACTATGCGGTAAATAAATGCGATTTTCTCTGTCTTCTTGCCTATGATTTTGACTCTAATTCCAAGCAAATCACCTATAAAAGCCATATCATTACAACAAAAGATAATAGAGAGCATTTAGAGCGAATTAATGCAGATTTAAAAGCACACGAGAAAAAGCTAGGCTTTGAAAGCCCACAAAACGCCAATGTAAGAAGCTATTTTAATGTATGGACTAACACCTACACACAAGATTTTACAACCAAAGGCTTATTAGAATCTAGCATTGAGCCTTATAAAGTCGGTAAAGAAAAATACAACCTAGACGACCTAAAAGCAGTTCCATATAATGAAATAGCAAGCATTTACCACGAGTTTGCCACGATTTTAAGAAACAACGCCATAGGCAATCCAGAATCTTGCTTTTATATCTTAGTAGATTTATTCTTATGTAAAATCATTGATGAGCAAAATAATTGCGATAAAAATGGCAATCCAAAACCCATAAAAGAGCAAGATTTGCAGTTTTACTATAAAGGGATTCAATATGACAATCCTTTTGCCTACACCGATAGACTTTTAAACCTCTATGAAATAGGCATTAACACACTATTTAAAAAGAAAGTCGTCAATGTCAAAAAAGCCGAGCTAGATGACCTTTTCACAAATGCAAAGCGAGAAAAAGGCGAGTTTAAAAAAGACCTTGACAAAATCTTTGACAAGCAAAAATACTTCAATATCAAAAAGTTTAATTTCATAGAAGTAGAAAATGAAGAAGAATTTTATCTCAATTTTAAAGTATTAGTAAAAGTAGCCAACTTAATCCAAGATTTATACATCTCACAAAGTGAAAATAACCAATTCTTAGGCGATTTATTTGAGGGCTTTTTAAACCGCTACTATCATCAGCACGAGGGCAGATTCTTTACCCCCACGCCTATCACAAGCTTTATTGTCTATTCTCTCCCAACGCTTAAAAAAGATTCTAAAGTGCTTGACTTTGCCTGTGGGGCTGGACATTTCTTAACAGAATCCATAGCCCACAATAAAGACATAAAACTCTATGGCATAGAGAAAAACAAAGACCTATCAAAAGTCGCAAAGACCGCTTGCATTATCCACGATTCTAAAACGAGTTCAAGCATTATTTTCCAAGATGCCCTAGACTTTATCAAGCAAAATTTTAAAGATGAGTTTGAAGAGGCAAGTTTTCACTGCATTCTCTCAAATCCACCCTATTCTGTCAAAGGCTTTTTAAACACCCTAGAAGACATCGCACAAAAGTCCTACGCCCTAACCCAAAGCATAGATTCTAAAAGCTATGAGAAAAACAACGCCATAGAATGCTTTTTTATAGAAAGGGCAAAGCAGTTTTTGAAAGAAGATGGACTACTCGCCCTAGTCCTACCCGTTTCAATTTTGCAAAAAGGCGGGATTTATGAGAAAACTAGAGAGCTTTTATTTCAGCATTTTAATCTTCTTTGCATAGTGGAGTTAAACAAAAACACTTTTGGCACGACAGGCACACAGACTATCATACTCTTTGCAAAGAAAAAGAAAAAATACAACCAAGATTTATTGCATAAGCTAAAAAAACACAGCTTCAATCTATCCTGCTTAAAAGACGACTTTATAAACACGAGAATTGTAGAGCAATACTGCGATTTTATGCACTATCCTTACAAAGACTTTTTAGCATTTTTACAAGCAGATATTTTAAGTGAGAATCTTAAAAATAACGAAGTCTTTAAAGAATACCAAAGCGACTATAATAAAAACATAGATTCTAAAGACAAGCCCAAAGTATTTAAAAGGATAAAACTCACCCAAACCGAGCAAAAAGCCCTTTTTGAATCCCACGAAAGCTACAAAAATCTATCTGCACAACACACACCAAAGGACTACAACAAAGCTTACAAAGATTTTCTACTCATTAAAGAATATAAAAGCTTAGAATCTAGCTTTCATCACCAAAGATTTTTACAGCAAGTAAAAGAGCTAGAATGTGAAAAATTGCTTTATTTCTCCTATATCCAAGATGAAAAAGTCCTAATCCTAAAAAGCCCAAGCGATAAAACCACAGATAATAAAAGCAACAAAGCAAATATTATTAAATTCTTAGGCTATGACTGGAGTAAGAGAAAGGGCGATGAGGGGATAAAATATCAAACTTCATTGCAAGACACAGAAAACGCCGAGCTAAAAGAAAGTGAAGATGACAGCGATGAAGACAAAAAGCAAAAAGAAGCCCTGCGTAATATAAACTCTGTAAAATTCATCTCCACTCCGCTATACAATCCTGCAAATCCTAGCGACCCAACAAAGCTATGCTACGCTATAAAATCTTTTATAGAATCTAGTGTTAATATAGATTCTATCATTACCGCCTTGCAAAGCGATGATAAAGACTTTTACAAGCTTTTTATAAGTGATATGAAAACTATGCTAGATTTTAGCAAAGTGGATTTTAATAAGGCAATAAGCTTAAATCCTGCTTACATTTTCACAGGGCAAAATTGTCATACTGAGCGTGAGCTAGTATCTCAAAATCCTTTTGAAAATTGTAAATATGAGTTGGTAAAGTTAGGGGAAGTGTGTGAAGTTTTAATCGGCGGAACTCCAACAAGAAGTAATTATAGTTATTTTCAAGGTAATAACTTATGGGTTTCAATAGCCGAAATGAACGGACAGGTTATCACAAATACAAAAGAAAAAATCACCGATGAAGCAATTAAAAAATCAAATGTAAAGCTTATACCCAAAGGCACAACACTTTTAAGTTTTAAATTAAGTATAGGCAAAACTGCTATTGCTGGAAAAGATTTATACACAAATGAAGCAATAGCTGGACTTATACCAAAAGATAAGTTAAAAATTTTAGATAAATACTTGTTTTGGATTTTTGAAAGTAAAATATTAAACCTAAATTCTATTAGAGGCAATAACGCATTTGGGAAAAGCCTAAATAGCACAATTTTAAAAGAACAAGTCAAAATCCCCCTACCGCCTTTAGAGATTCAAAAGCAAATCGTAGCAGAGTGTGAAAAAGTAGAAGAGCAATATAACACCATAAGAATGAGTATAGAAAAATACCAAGAGTTGATTAAAGCGATTTTAGTCAAATGCGGCATTGTAGCTAGTGATGAATCTATCGGTGGGGGGGGCGAAACTAGCCGCTTAATTGCTTCCTTGCTAGATTCTATACAAGAGTTAGAATCTAAGCTAGATTTTGACCTTTTGGCTAGTTATATCAACTCCGCCCCTTGTCATACTGAGCCTTTAGGCGAAGTATCTACAAATACAGAATCTAACCCTGTCATTTTGAGCGAAGCGAATAATCTCAATACACAATCAAGCAAAGATATTTCGCCTACGGCTCAATATGACAAACTTATCAATACAGCAAACCTTAAAACCCTTTTAGATTCTATCCCCACCCCACCAAAACAAGGCTGGAATACAATCAAGCTGGGCGATATATCGCTCAAAATTACAAAAGGCACGACACCCACAACAATGGGCTTTTCATTTTTAGACAAGGGAATAAACTTTGTCAAAGTTGAAAGCATTACAGAATCTGGAGCATTTATACCGCATAAAATGGCTTATATTTCTAAAGAGTGCCACGATAAGCTAGAACGCTCACAATTACAAGAAAATGATATTTTATTTTCAATAGCAGGTGCTTTAGGTAGAGTTGCGGTTGTAACAAAAGAAATTTTACCAGCCAACACCAATCAGGCATTAGCGATTGTGCGATTGAAGCCAAATTTAAACAAAATGCATTTTATTAGAGTGGCTTTAAACACAAATGATATTGAAAAACAAATTGATGGTTTTAAAAAGGGAATAGCACAGCAGAACTTATCGCTAGAACAAGTTGAAAATCTCAAAATCCCACTCCCACCCCTTGAAGCACAAGAAAAAATCGTAAGTGCTATTGATAGCGTAGAATCTCAAATCAAAAGAATAGATTCTAAGCTTGAAATTTTAGAAACAAGAAAGGCAGAGATTTTGAGCAATGCCTTGAATGCTAATAACGAGAGAGAGAGAGAACAGGCGGAGCTTAAAGAAATCTTAAGCGAGATAGAATCTCTACTTTCACAAAGAAAAATCTTACAACACTTCATTACAAAAATCTTACAAAAAGCAGGACTTACTCAAAGCTTACATTCCTTGCTAGATTCTCTCCCCACTCCACCACCACAAGGCTATCCACAATATCGCCTAAATGATAAAAGCAAATTTAGCCTACAAATTGGTAAGCGAGTGCTAGATAGTGAGCTAAACCCACAAGGGCAAATCCCTGTTTTTAGTGCAAATGTCAAAAAGCCTTTTGGATTTATTGATAAAGAATTATTAAAAGATTATGAAAAAGACAGCGTGTTATGGGGGATTGATGGGGATTGGATGGTGGGATTTATCCCCAAAAATACACCTTTTTATCCAACAGACCATTGCGGAGTTTTGCAAGTTAATGACAAAGATATAAAAGCTAAAATTGTAAGCTTTTTACTAGATGAGACAGGAAAAAAGGCAGGATTTAGCAGAAATTTGCGTGCTTCTATTGAGAGAGTAGGAAGTGTAAAAATCCCACTCCCACCCATTGAAGAGCAAGAAAAAATCATTAATGCTATTGAAAATATAGAATCTAAAATAAGCCTTTTAGAATCTCATTTATCGCAACTAGATTCTAAAAAAAGCAAGGTTTTACAAGACTTTTTGTAAGCAAGATTTTGTAAATTAGCAATAAAGCATTATGCCCTAAATTAGATTACACATAATACAACACAAAAAGATTCTAATTTTACTTTTACAAGAGATAGAATCTTATCTGCTTTAATGCTTACAAACAATACAGACTTATAACACACAACACAAAGATTTTATATTTAGATCCTAAAAGCAAAATATTTAAAGCATAAAAAATTATAATTTATAATTATTTATAATTATTTATCATATTTAATCATAAACCATAATAAATAAACATGAATTATGATTATTTATCATTAATCAACATAATTTAACATAAATTATAATAATTTAATATTATTTATCACTATTTATCATAAATCATGCTTACATATCACATACAATATAACATAATATTTAAGCTATAATTGTAAATGACCATAGACAACTACACTTATAAGGATTATTATGCAAAGCACGATAGAAGCCTATCAAAACAGACTTATAAAAAATTTCAATATAGCACATAAACGCTATCTTTTTAAAGAAATTGATTTTCGTTATAATCTTATTGGAATCATTGGAGCTAGGGGAGTTGGCAAGACTACTATGCTTATACAACGACTTTTAGAGTTATTAGCTAGCGGGAATAAAGCCCTTTATATAAGCCTTGATTATCCATTTTTAAGCTCATTTAATCTTAGTGAGTTTGCTTTTTGTTTTGCTGAGAGTGGCGGAGAGTATTTACTTCTTGATGAGATACATAAATATAGCGATTTTGCTTCGCATTTAAAGGCTATCTTTGATTTAAGCGATTTAAAAGTGCTTTTTACAGGCTCTTGTGCTATAAGTATTCTAAATGCTAAGAGTGATTTAAGTCGTAGAGTAAGCTTATATAGCCTTGATGGGCTTAGCTTTAGAGAGTTTTTAACGCTTAAACATAATATGGAATATGAGAGATTCTCACTTGAGAATATACTGCAATATCATACAGAAATTACACAAAGCTTATCTATTAATCTAAAAGACTTTAAGGAATATCTACAAATAGGCTATTATCCATTCTATTTTGCTAAGAAGTCTTTGTATATGGAAAGTTTGCTTAATACCATAAATCTTAGCATTGAGATAGATTTAACAACTTTAGGCTTAATAGAGCAGAAATACACTTATAAGCTAAAAAAGCTATTAGAAGTTATAGCAATGAGTGAGCCTTTTACTATCAACTACACCAAAATTGCTGCACTCGCTGAAATTAGCCGCACAAAGCTTTATGACTATCTTAGCTATTTAAGAGATGCAAGACTTATTAATATACTGGACTTACACACACAAGGTCTCTCTAAAATCTCTAAACCAAATAAAATATATCTTAATAATACAAATCTAGCTTATGTGTATAAAGATACAAAAATAGGAAATCTAAGAGAAACATTTTTTGTAAATCAAGTGAGTAATACCCATAAGATAGAAGTCTCTACACAAGGGGATTTTATAGTAGATAATCGCCATATTTTTGAAATTGGTGGTAAGAATAAAAGCTTTACACAGATTAAAGACTTAGCTAACTCATATCTTATTCTTGATGATATAGCTAAAGGTGATGGGAATAAAATACCTTTATGGCTCTTTGGCTTTTTGTATTGAGATATAGAATCTAGATTCTGCGTTGTCTTTTTAGCACTTTCAAGTGAGTTTGATTCTTATGTGTCGTCATTTATATCTAATAAACTCCCTGCACAAAAATCTGCACAACCCTTGAAATTATCTAAAAATACTTCCGCAGAGGATGTTTCGATGTTTTGTAGAATCTAGATTCGCTTTTATTCATCATGCTAGACCAGCACTTCAGAGTATTCAAACACATAAAATCTTATCCATTTGACATACTAAAATGTCTATATTTTTACATATTTTAACTTTGGAATCCTTTTTGCTTAAAAGCCTAGTAAATCTATTTTGAAAGGATTTCAAATGCAAGTTTCACAGAATGTTTTACAAAAAAGATATACAGACAGCGTGCATAATCAGCAAGGAATCGACATTCATCATGGCTCAAGGAATCGCTACATTCCAATAAGTGCCGATGAAAACTATTTGCCACAAGATGTGTTTGTAAAATCGGAATATTTGCAAAAGATTGAAGGACTAGGGGATTCTATACAAGGGGGATTTAAGAACGCTTCAAGCTTTATGGCAATGGCAAATGTATTGCGTGGTGAAAATATCCTAAATAGTCAGGATCTAATCGCAGCAGGTTATATCGCTAAAACAAGCGAAGACATTAACTTTGAAGCGTTTAATAAATTATTGCGTAACGAGCAGTTAAGCATGGAAATGAAAGGGCTTATCAGTCAGCTTGTAAATAAGCTCTACAATATCAACTATGTGCATGCTGGAATCATGATGGCTTCGTAGAGTAGTAGGCTTTCTCTAGCAAGGTTTTCAATGAAATTTTGTTTTGTGTTTTTGTTTTGCATAATGTTTTATCCACTTTATGCAGATACACAGGACATACCGCTACCAAATCTCAAAAAATCCCAAAATACAAGTAAGCTACATAAAAATATCACATTGCAATTCAGTAAGAATCCAAAGCGTGCTATCTTAAAAAAGCAAGGTATTATCGCAAATAAAATGGCTTCTCATGTATTTAAAGATTCTAAAGAAGTTTGTTCTATGCTCTTTTTCTCCGCATTAAAGGATTTACAAACTCAAGCTTTACTGCTTGGTGGCACAAAAGTGGGAAACATAGAAAGCTATTTGGATAATAGCCCAAAACGCATTACCAAGTATTTTCAATGCAAAAGTGGTGCAATGTTTAGCATAGTAACGCTTCGGGCTGATGTGCGTTAAGCAGTTATTGACATGCTTTGTGAAATGTGCTAGAATGACTTAGCCATACAAAAAGGATTAGCATGGGATCAAAAGACACGCAAAAAACACCTAATGCGATAAATACACAAGATTCACTAGGTCAAGATTCATTACACGGAGAATACAAAGAGAAACAGCAAAAAGATATTGTGTTATCTCTTTTTCAGTTTTGCTTTAAATGGTATAAAGATTCTGAAAGATTTTTTCATCTCTTAGTTGGATTGCCAAGCTATGAAAAATATTTAGACTATCACAAAAAATATCATCCACATTGCACACCAAAAACACGCAAAGAATTTTTCATGGATTCTCAAAACAAGAGATATAGTAGAGATGGTGCTAAAAAATGTTGCTAGAGAAAAATGTCTGCATAAGCATTTGTTGCCCGAAAGTTTATTTATATGAGACAACAAGTGATATAGATTAATGAAACCAAGCAAAACACATTATCCGCTTTTTACCTAAACTTACAATGTGTCTATATTGAATACTTTTTATAATCCTATGAAGAAACATGCAATTCAAATGTTTCACATTAAGCTAATATTGCGGCATAAGATTCTATTGATGAATCACCTAACACAAAAACTTATTCTTTCTCCACGCAATATGAATGCAAAGATTGCATACATGCATAATCTGTCATATCAAGCTGCATAGGCGTAATAGATATATAGTTATTTGCTACTGCATCAAAATCGCTTATTATTTTCATATCTTTACGAGTGTAAAAATTATCTTTTAAGTATGGATTATCCGCATTATCTCTTTCTTGCCATTGCAATGGATTTAAGCCTATCCAGTGGTATTTCTGTCCGCGTGGGTTTTGCATGACTTGTGCTTTTGAATTATAGATTCTATATCCAAGCTGTGTAGCTTTAATGCCCTTGCATTCATCTTTTGAGATTGCAGGAATGTTGATATTGAGTAGTTTTCTGTGTCCAATCGTGTAGTCATTATGTAATATATCAAATGAGAGTTGCTTTATTGTATCAAGGGTTAGTGTGAAATCACGATTTGCTAGTTTATTGTCTTCGCCATGTTTGTCGTTAATACATTGTGAAATGGCAATACTTTGTATCCCATGCAATGCCCCCTCCATTGCACCTGCGACCGTGCCAGAATATGTTGTATCCTCGCCCAAATTTGCACCGATATTAATCCCTGATATAAGCAAATCTGGTTTTGTGTGAGAAAAAAGCTCGCATAAGCCAACATACACGCAATCAGTTGGACTGCCATCATCAAGCTTGTAGAAATCTTTTTCCAATTCTATAAGTTGCAGAGGCTTACTCACACATAAACCATGACCGCATGCTGACTTTTCATGGGCTGGGGCTACAATCACAACGCGTGCAATATCACTTAAGGCGTTACGCAGGGCAATCAAGCCTTGACTAAAATAGCCATCATCATTTGTTAAAAAAATAGTTTTTTTCATAAATTTACCTTAATTTATTGTTTAAAGGGCGTATTATATCTTATTTTATCGTTATCAAATAGCAAATAAGGCTATTGCTCCAATGTAACAGAATCTAATATTTATCTGTAATGCTTTTTTTGGGATTATTTATAAAGCACTTCCAAAATACGCTCATACACTGCTATGTGTTCTAATTCTCTGTCAAGATCATCACCTATTTGTGATTTTTGGGCTATCATAGTTGATATTGCCTTGCCGTTATTTATAAGTTCTGTAATTGTGCTTGATATATTGTGAGATTGTTCTTGAATATCACACATGCCTTGATTTGTATTTTTCACACATTGATCGATAGTTTGCACATTTTCAATGACTGATTTTACTGAAGTGTTTGTATCAACAAGACTTTTTTGTGTCCTTTCAGCTAGACTTCTCACCTCATCGGCTACGACTGCAAAGCCTCTGCCATGCTCTCCTGCCCTTGCTGCTTCAATCGCCGCATTTAATGCTAATAAATTCGTTTGATCTGCAATACCTGCGATAATATCTAAGATTCTATTTAAGTCATCAATGCCAGACAAAAGGCTTTTAATATAATCTTCTAGATTCATATTTTCGCTATTTCTGTCCATAGCAGAAGTTAAACCGCTTACAAAGCTATCAAAGCTCAGATTTACATCATCAAGATTATTTTCTACACATTTAAAGTCTTCTGCAACATGGGCTAGAGTATCAGATACGCTTTTGAATGTCGGCACACTTGATTTTAGCTGACTTAGCATTTTTTGATTGATATTATTAACAAGTTCTAATTTACGCATTTTCTTAGTAATAAAATATGTTTTATATTGTGCGTATTGTCTATGGAAAGAATCTACAAGGACATCACTAAATACGCCATTTTCTTGCTTATAGAAAAATATAGCACTTAGAGTTTCATTGATATTCACACCAAGCAATTCTCCAAAAGTTGAGAACCCAACCACAGGAAAATCATTAAAAATTTGCATTGAAGAAAGTCTTTGCGTATTGTTTAGTCGCCTTAAAATACAATCGTTAAATATCGCACCAAGCGGTTTTGGCTTATTTCTTGCAAACTCTTCGTAATCTTTTTTTGTAGATTCTATAAAGTCAGTTCTTTTTAAAAGCAGAATCTCTTCTCCCTTATCAACATCGCAATAAAGACATATTTTGCCATTTTCTATATCAAAATTTGCTACTGAACGCACATAGATTTCATCTTGTATTTTTACACCAAATGTGTATTCTTGCATATAGGTTGGGACTTTTTCAACAGGGCAGTTAAAATGTGTGGCAAGGGCTTGCAGGGCATTTACTTGCGTATAGGTTTTTGTGTCTAAAAAATCTGTAATAACGCGTGTTTTCATATCAGCATCAAGCACTACAAAATGTGTATTTGTAGGTGCAAAATTTTGTGTTTTAAAGATTCCAAAACGATAACTTTCACGCAATTTGACATAGGTTAGCACCGCTACATTTTGCACAACGCTCGTGTTATTATAAATATAGGTGTTTTTGAAATCAAGCTTTCCACCAGCACTTCCACCCACATAAAAACATGGCAATTTACCTGCATTATAAATCGCTTCCATTAAGAAGCTCTCACTACCACTAAGCCCATCAACAAGCACATACCCTAGCGTATCTGTATGCGTGGCTTTAAAGGGTAAGTTCACCTTTCTTACTTCACTTTCAAGCTGTGAGATTTGTGCATTTATATCAGCAGAATCTTTATGCAGGGGCAGCGTATGCACATGTATATGCTCTATCATACTTGCGGCAAAAAGCATGATAGCAATGCCATCACCCTCCATATCATTACCATAAAATTTATCACATGTTTTTAGCTCATCTTGACTGCATAAAAGCCCAGATGAACTTGCTAAAATCACAACGCAATCATGTGGTAATGTCTGTTTTATCTTATTTGCAATACTCGCAAAATCCATATTTGGCATGAGATAACCAATGGCTAATTTTGGTTGAATGGTGAGATTATTAAGCCTTTCTTCTATCTCATGACTTTTAAGATATAGGCTTACTATATGTGTTGTAATTTGCTCTTTTTGTTGTTTTTTTCTAAAACCAAACATAGTTTTCCTTTTATCATCATAAAACTTAGAATCTTGTATATTGTTTATGCAATTAGATTCTATGAAATTATGCTTATTATAACTTTGTAGAATCTAAATTTTGCACCCCAATTACTAATTCCATAACAAAACAGAATTCTAACAATCTTTTGCATTAATATAGATTACATTGTGTATTTTTTATATAAATGATAAAATCAAGAGTTACTATTTTTTACATTAAAGATAAAATACATAAAGCACCAATCTACACAATCCCAAATTGTTTATAAAACGATTCATCGATGTCTTCTAGTAAGCCTTGCTCTTTTAGGTTGTTAAGGATAAATTGAGAGCAAAGCGTATCTTTTGGCCATTCCCTATCATAGCCCTCCAATGCCCCCTTAGCGGTTGCATCTAAAAAGGCACATTCTTTAATAATCTTTAAATCTCTTGCCACATCGATAGAATTTACCACACGCCATACAAGCATATAATAATTTGTCAAAATATTATCACTATCTACAAAAATAAAAAATGCCCCGTATTGCTTGAAAGATTCATAGAATCTAGTCGCATATTCTAGTATTGGCGTATCTTTTTTGTTTATACCACAGATTATAAGCGGATTTTTATGCTTATAGATATGCAGAGATTCTATCTCATTTGCGATATTTTTCATAATTTTTAATAAGTCATTTTCGCTAATTTCTACAAAATTATGATGTAATATCTCACCGCTTGCATCAATGCCTAGCTTCCCACTTATAGCAAAGCTCTCACACGCATGATCGAGTGCATCGCAGTTTCCCATAGTGCTATATAGCTTTTTAGTATTAATTCTATCAAGGATATAATCACATAGAATCTTGTAGTCTTTATGCAGACTCGGTGCTTCTTCACTCACAAAAATAGCATGTTTTACAAAGCTCATCTGCCCTATACCAAAGAAAGTGTGCATCATTTGCAGACTTTGTGCGGGATAATCTGTCTTTACTTTTGCTAAGATGAGATTGTGAAATACGCCATTTTCTGGCATAGAATAGTCAATAAGCCCATGTGCGCTTGTCTGTAAAAGTGGCAGGAAAAGCCGCTCTGTCATATAGCCCATATATTTATCTTCAAGCGGGGGCTTACCCACAACGGTGGCTAGATAGATTGGATTATGCTTCATAGTGATGGCACTCACGTGCATGATAGGATAAGGCTCAATTGGTGTATAGAATCCTGTATGATCTCCAAACTTTCCTTCTGGAGCAAATCTGCTTGTATCCACAAAGCCCTCAATCACAATATCACAATCATGTGGCACGGCTAATTCATTACTCACACATTGGGCTAATAGCGGATTTTTAGCGCGTATAAGCCCATATAGCATAAGCTCAAAAATCTTTGGCGGCATAGGGGCTTGAGCGCACCATATATAAAGAGGGTCGCCACCTATGGCGATGCTTACAGGCATGAGTTTATTTGCCCTTTTGTATTCGTGGAAAAAATGCGTTGCATCTTTATGAATCTGCCAGTGCATAAGCAACTCATTATGAGAGTGAATCTGTAAGCGATACATACCGATATTATTAGATTTACCATCAAGGCTTCGTGTATAAACCTGCCCCATTGTGATAAATCGCCCTCCATCTTCCTCCCAAGTCTTAAGTATAGGCAGTGAAAATAGATCTATTGAATCTTTTGTATAGATTCTCTCTTGACATGGGGGTTTGCCCTTATATTTTTTAGGGAATACATGTCGCATAGCCCATAATTCTTTTAGCTTTGCAAGTTTTTCACTCAAAGTCTTTGGCATGGAGAGATTAAGCAAATTTTTCATAACATTTGCAATAGATTCTAAGGATTTAAAATCTGCGTTTGAGTTGTAATGAGTGGCGATTAACTCTAGTCTTTTTTGAGAGCCAAAGACATTCATTAGGACTGGGATATGAAAAGATTCTATATCTTGCGTGTTTGTGTTAGAATCTTGGTTGCTAGAATCTATGCTGTTAAAATTAGATTCTATAAGATTAGATTCTATATGTGCGGTGTAGTTTAGGTCTTGTGTCATTTGTGTTGTTGGGTGTAGTTTTTTGTCATGTTTAGCCTTTGAAAAAGGCGAAATATTTTTTTTAGATTCCATGTTAGATACTTCGCCTAAAGGCTCAGTACGACAAGGTTTAGAATCTAGATTTTGAGAAGTTTCGCTTTGCTTAGCATGACAATTACTAGATTGCATATTGTGCTGCGTGTGTTCTGTGCTAGTCCCTGAAAGTGTAGAATCTTTATGTTTTCTATATATTGGACGAGTGAAAAGCAGGGCTTTAGAATCTTTTTTCTTCACTTCTAAATAGGCTAAATGCGGGATTTCTAACTCAATATCAAGGGGTGTGTCAATAATCTTTAATTCATTGTGAGATTCTAAAAAGCGGATAAAATCTTGCATGCTATTCCTTTATATCATGATTTATGCTAAAAAAGCTTGAGCCACTGCCACTAAAATACACATTGCCATATTTTTTATGTAGCCCTTTTGCGATAGCTTCTAACTCATAGAGATTGCAAGCAGGTTTATATAAGTCATTAAGCGTGTATATGTCGTATGTTTGTAATAGCGTAATGGAATCTTTTTGTAAGTCTATATTCTCTTTTTTAGAATCTTTTATAGCTTGTTTTTCTCTAGCAAACTCTTTATATACCGCCCCTGTATTACATGCGATAGCATTACAATGGATAAGAAAATGCGGTAATTTTTCATAAAAAGGCTCTATAATCTCGCCTGTGCCATAGACATTTGCACCAAGAAAGTTTATAGAATGATCTTGTCTTTTTTGCTTGAGAGAGTCTAAAAATATAGAATCTAGATTCCTGTCATATTTGCAAGTGTGGGCAAGAGCTTCGCTCGTGCGAGTGCGTAAGCACGAAATATCTTTTCTAGATTCTATATTAGAATCTTGTTTAGACTCTTTTATCATTTCTAAGTCTTTAGATATATTGCTACGCTCAACATGACAAATATTAGAATCTAAGTTTTCATCTTGTGTCTGCTTAAATAAAATAGAATCTAAATCTCCCTTACTTAAGTTTTGCTCTGCATAAAAATAAGGTGTGATATGTGTGCTATTTTGCGTATAAATCATAAGGAAAAAGGCTACATCACTACCAAGTGCTTTTGCATATTGATATAGAATCTCTTTGCTGCAATTTAGGTTAAATAGCTCATTGAGTAATAAAAGCATTAAAGCTGCATTCACACTGCCACCACCAAGCCCACCGCCAACTGGTATTCTCTTATCTACTATGATATGAATGGAGCAAGGATTAATATTAGAATCTATATGTTGTGCTAAAAGCATGTAAGCCTTATAAATGAGATTATCTTCTAGTTTGCAGTCAAAATTGCCATAGAGATAGCATTGTATTGCGTTATGCTGCTTTGTTGTTTCACTAAATGTTGTATATCTTTGCGGTAATTTTTTGACTAAATCTTTTTGTGTTAATACTTCGTTATCTAAAGGCTCTTTTATAATCAAAAAGGAATCATATAAGCTACCCTCTACTAAGCAAAAACGCGATTGTAATGTATGAAGATTCCCTATTTTTTCGCCTATTTTTAATGTGATATTTATCTTTGGATAGGCTTTAGCATAATAAGCTTTCATTGTTTTAGTCATGCAGATTCTCTTATCTTTTAAATAAAAAGGATATTATACATCATTGTTTTAGATTTACACAAAGCTAAGTTTTAATAAGCTGCATAAACTCCATTCTAGTCCTTGAATCTTGCTGGAATAATCCACGCACAGCAGAAGTGAGAATCTTTGAGTTTTGCTTGGCATTACCACGCATTGCCATACATAAATGCAGGGCTTCACAGACTACCATAGCCCCTTTTGGTTTGAGTGAATGCATGATGGTATCAGCGATTTGTGTGGTAAGCTTTTCTTGTATTTGCAATCGTCTAGCAAAGACTTCTACTAGCTTTGATAGATTTGAGATTCCAACGACTTTTTTATCTGGGATATAACCGATTGATATTTTCCCAAAAAAAGGCAATAAATGATGCTCACACATTGAGTAAAACTCAATATCTCGCACAACCACCATTTCATTACATGCCCCATCGCTAAATACAGAATCTAAAATACTATTAGGATCTATTTCATAACCACTATACAGCATTTCATGCAGCTTTGCTACTCTCTCTGGCGTTTTTATTAACCCTTCTCTTTTACTATCTTCACCGATAAAGCAAAATAGGTCTTGCATGTAGTTTTGTGTGTTTTTTATATGTGTTTCCATATTTATTTTTGGCATTTTTGATATGCTTTTTTTAGATGACATACTATTCCTTTTGATTTACTCTCAATTATAACACATAAAGCAAGATATAGCACTCATGCCCCTATATTCTTAAAGTGAAATATTATATAAAATCATTTCTAGAATCCTGCGTTTATTCTTTAAAATTTGTTACAATTTGCGTTTTTATTTTAAATATATTTTTATGATTTAGAGTAGTTAGAGTGAATCTTATAATGAGGATATTATGATTTTTTTTACTTTGGAGTTTGCGATTGTATTCTTATTGTTTTTCTGTTTATACTGGGGGTTAAAATATGTAGGCAGAATCTATCAAAATGCTTTATTGTTGCTATTTAACTACGCTATATTATTATGGATTAATCCTTATTTTGGTCTTGTAGTAGCCATATATACGCTTGTTATCTATCTTTTTTCTAGTCTTATTTATCTGTATGAAACGCGGGTTATGCTTACTTTATCGCTTGGGCTTGTTGTGCTAAATCTTGCTTTTTTTAAATATTTTGCTTCCATTAAAGATAGCTTTGATATGATATTTATGCTTGTTGGGCTTGATGTCATTGATATTAACATCTTATTTCCTTTAGGACTTAGCTTTTATACCTTTGCTTCAATTACCTACCTTGTGTCTGTTTCAAAAACGAAAAAAATGGCTAGTCTATTTTCTTTGGCAATATTTTTATCATTTTTTCCTACTTTTATTTCTGGTCCTATTATGCGGAGTGAGTTTTTCTTCTCACAGCTTCATAAAGAAAGACATTTTGGTAAGACAAGTCTCATTTTTACATTGATTTTATTTGGCTTATTTAAGAAAGTATTGTGTGCTAGTTATCTGCAAACCTATTCAGATTCTATATTACAAAATCCTGCTGATTATAGCTCTTTGACGCTTTTACTTGGAATCTATGCGTATGCAGTGCGTCTGTATTGTGATTTTAGTGGCTATGTGGATTTGGTGAGTGCATTTGCCTTAATGCTAGGCTTTAGCTTACCGCAAAATTTCAACATGCCCTATGCAGCAAGAAATATCAAAGATTTTTGGGGGCGATGGCACATTAGCTTATCGCTTTTTATACGAGATTATATCTACATTCCTTTAGGTGGGAATAAAAAGGGCTTTTTTCTAGCTCAAGTTTTTGTTATGATTTCTTTTGGCTTATCAGGTATATGGCATGGAAATACCTATAATTTTCTTATTTGGGGGCTTTTGCATGGATTTGGGACGATTTGCTTTAATTGCATGAGGGCATTAAAACTTTCTATACCTATCCCTTATGTAAGTGCTTTTATCACATTTCATTTTGTAACTTTTGCATGGGTATTTTTCTATTATCCAAACCTTGAAGACGCTCTCTTTTATTTAGAATCTTTCATGTTAAATAGCACAAAGCCCTTTTTAAATACTGAGATTTTATTATGTATTTTATGTGCTATTTTATTTGTGCTTTATCCATTGTGTGAGAATATGGAGAGAAGATTTTCTATATTTTTCTACAAAATGCCTTTTATTTTGCAGCCATTTATATTTGCGGGTTGTCTTATTGTTATTATAGGATTTGGTCCAAGTGGCATTCCAAACTTTATTTATGCAGGATTTTGATATGCAAGGCACTAATATGGGAGTAATACGCTTTGTTTTTGTGGGACTACTTACTATGCTTTGTGTTTGCTATGTGTATCATAGAAGTATTATTTCCTACATTGTGCAGCAGTATCATTATGCAAGTGATATGATTACCACAGAATCTTCATTTTTTTCATTTGGGGATATGATTGCAGCTAGATTGGAAAAAATGCGAGTTGCCATCTTTGAACCAGAATCTAGCACAATAGAGTTAGCCCTGCCACAATATGATAAATCACCTATAACAGACACATTGGAATTCAATGAAGTCAAAAAGGAAGAGATTGTAGAATCAAATGATACTTCTACAAAAGATTCTAAACTAGCTACCACAAATACACAAAAACCTATATTGCAAGAAGAGATTATAAATACAGAATCTACTTCTACTTACATACAAAGTAGTGATAAAATGCTTATACTACCACCACAAACAAGGTTTCTGCTTATTGGTGATTCTTTAATGCAGGGCATTGGCATGGTTTTACCCCGTATGTTACAACAGCATGGTTTTCGCACAAAAAATCTTGCAAAGCAAAGCACAGGACTTACTTATCCATCATTTTTTAACTGGGAGAGGGCGACAATGCAAGCCTTTCAGCAGTATAAAGACATAGGCGTATTGGTCGTGTGTCTTGGGGCAAATGATCCATGGAATATGCCAAAAATGCGTTTTGGCACAGAGAGTTGGGAAGAAGTGTATAAAAATCGGATTCAAGCAATCATAAATATTGCAAAATCACATGGCACACAAGTTGTATGGTATGCAGTCCCTATGACAAAGAATGAAACTTTGAATAAGAAGTTAGCCTATCTCAACACGCTATATTATCAAGTCGTAAGTGCAAACGGCGGGATTTTTCTCACAGCTGATGCGATTTTACATAATGGCAAATTCAGTGCATATATAAAAGATAGTAGTGGAAAAAGCAGACTAGTAAGAGCCCAAGATGGTATCCACTTTACCCCCTATGGCTCAAGATTACTTGCAAACACTTTGATAGACCGCATTGTGTTGCCCAAACAAGATGCAAAGAATGAAGTAGATAATGATATAGAAAATATAGATAAAACTAAATCATAAAATCCTTATTGATTTGATATGAGAATTTAAATGGCAGAGAGTGAAGATAAATCGTTCAATCTGTATTCTATATCAAGGCATAGAGACACAACACAAACATAAATAACATCAAATTTACAGATTTAATATAAAAACATTGTAAGATTTTAGGGTTTTATTTTAATATTAAGGATTGTCAATGTTTTATATGAAAAATGCTACTAAGTTTATCATCTCAAAATTGTTTGCTAGCACTCTGCTTGTTAGCACAATGTGTGTTTATGGAAATGATACAAAGCAATACGATGCGGAAGGTATTGCTGATGTATTTTATGCGTTGAATGGAGATTCTAAAGACCCACATAAAAAGATTAATCATACAAAGGGCTTTTGTGCGAATGGAGAGTTTATCCCAGCAGATAACATTACAAAAACGCTAAATATCCCCTTGCTAAAGGAAAAGAGCATTAATACGCTTGTGCGGTATTCGCTCGGTGGGGCGATGCTTAGCGATAAGTCAAAGCCTAGAGGTATGGCTCTAAAAATTCAAGGGCAGCAAGATGAATGGGAAATTGTTATGCTAAATACTGAGATTAACTTTGCAAAAAATTCACAGGAATTTGGCGAGTTTTTTGCGATGAGAATCCCAAAAGATGGCAAGGTAGATACTGCCTATATCGCTAAGAGAACAAGCGAGGTCGCCTCATACAAAAACTTTGAAGAATATATGAAAAATATCGGTATAACAGGCAGTGTGGCAAATACAATGTATCATAGCATTCACACTTTTTATTTTAAGGATAGTAAGAATAAACTCATTCCGACAAGATTTAAATTTGTCCCAGCAAATGGCGTGGCTTATCTCAAAGAAAATGAATTGCAAAAACTTAGCAATGACTTTTTAGAATCTGATTTTAAAGAAAAGAGCAAAAAAGCCCCGATTGCTTATAAGATGATTCTAGTCCTAGCAAATCCTAAGGATAAAACCGATGATACCACAGCCCTTTGGAGTGGTAAGCATAAAGAGATTGAGGTTGGCACATTGCTTGTAAAACAATATAATGGTGATGTATGTAATGGCGATGTGTTTATGCCAAATGTATTGCCTAATGGCGTAGAAGCTCCAAAAGACCCGCTATTTGAAACACGCAATGATGTATATTCGATCACTTTTGGTAGAAGACAATAAAAAATACAAGAATCACACACAAATAAAAGTTTATGTGTGATTTTAAAGTCAGAGACTGCGGGTTTGTATATGTTTGAGTGTTGCATATAAATCAGCCTTATGCATGGTTTATCTTTATGTCTCAAAGCCTTTTATGCTGTATATTGCAATCCTTGCTTCAATGAATAAAAGTTTATTTCGTCTTTTTTTTGCTTAAAAACACAATGCTAAAAAGATAAGATTCCTAAATTCCCCTTTCTTCCCCCCCCCCCCCCAAGCCTGCACCTACACGAGGGGTTGAGAATCTAAGCAATAAAACAATTTCATAGATAAATCCAAATAAAATGTACTTTGATTTATACAAAAATTAATTAAAAGGTTTCTGTTATAAAACATTATCTTGCAATATTCTCATTTTTTTGATAGCATAACGGGTTTTCAAGCCCTTTTTAGTTTCAGTAAAAGCTATATTCATAATTTTTCTTGCTTAATTTATATCTATTGCGAAGTACTAAAAAGTCTGCTAATATTTTAAATAACTCTTAGTAGGCTATAATCTAAGGATTTTAATGCTTTTTTCATCATATATTTTTATTTTTGCCTTTTTGCCTGTGGTGTTTTGTGTGTATTTTATACTCAATCACAAAGGATTTTATAGGGCTTCTATTGTGTGGCTTACATTTGCTAGTTTATTCTTTTATTCATATTGGAATATTATTTATCTTCCACTTTTGCTTCTATCCATTAGCTTTAATTATATTATTTCTGGCTTTATGCTAAAGGCTCAAAGTAAAGAATCTAACTTGCATTTACACAAATGCGGGGGGGGGGGTAAAACCCTTTTTTAGCAATAAAGTTTTACTCTGTGTTGCCCTAATTTTCAATCTTTTACTGCTTTGCTTTTTTAAATATATGGATTTTTTCATAGATAGCACAAATCTTATTTTTCATAGTCATTTTGATTTATTACATATTGCCCTGCCTTTAGGGATTAGCTTTTTTACCATTACGCAAATTGCATTTTTAATAGATTGTTTTCATGGTGTGGTTAAAGAGAGAAATCCTATCAATTACGCACTTTTTGTTACATTTTTCCCTCATCTTATTGCCGGTCCTATTTTGCATCATAAAGAGATGATGCTCCAATTTGCCGATACGAATAATAAGATTCTAAACTATAAGAATCTCTCTCTTGGGCTATTTCTCTTTGCAATAGGATTATTTAAAAAAGTAGTGATTGCTGATAGCTTTGCAAAATGGGCGAATGCTGGGTTTAGCGCAGTGGAAAATGGAGAGATTCTAAACATTTTTTCTTCATGGGTTACAAGCCTTAGCTATACATTTCAGCTTTACTTTGATTTTAGCGGATATTGTGATATGGCAGTAGGGCTCGGACTTATGTTTAATATTAAATTGCCTATTAATTTCAACTCACCTTATAAAGCACTAAATATCACTGATTTTTGGAGAAGATGGCATATCACTCTTGGGAGATTCTTAAAAGCATATTTATATATCCCGCTTGGTGGTAATCAAAATAATGCCTATAAACAAAGCAAAAACTATAATTTAGTCAATAAGATTCTAACCTTAAGGAATCTTTTTATAGTAGCATTTATTAGTGGTGTGTGGCATGGAGCTGGATTTGGCTTTATTATATGGGGGACTTTGCATGGTTTAGCAATGCTTACACATAGAATCTATATGTATGTTTTGGAGCCTTTTAATGATAAATATGCAAATAAATTAGAGGTTAAACATAGCTTTAGAGAAACTAGATTCTACAAAATTCTATGCTGGTTTATTACTTTTAACTTCATCAATATTACTTGGGTATTTTTTCGTGCTGAAAACTTACAAGGGGCGGTGAATCTACTTAAGGGAATGTTTGGTATTGTGTGGGTGGAGTTGCCTACTAAGTGGTATATGGCTTCATCTGCATTACACGACATTCAAGGGCATGATAAGACGTTGGTTTTCTTGTTGTTAGGTTTTCTTATATGCTTATGTTGTCGCAATAGTATGCAAATACTAGAAAGATTTGACAAAAGAATATATCTTTTTTCCTTCTTTGCAAGTCTTATGTTTGCTTGTGCTATGTTTTATCTACTTGTTGCAGAAAGCTTACCAGAATTTATTTATTTTAATTTTTAGGGAATGTTATGCGATATAAAAAAGCAGTATTTATTATGATTCTTTTACAACCATTTTATCTTTTATGTTTATATTGTCTTGTATTTTTTGGGCAGATATTCTATATGCATATAGAATATCCTCAATATACTCACCAAAAGCAGAAAACGGCACAAACGCATAATGTTGATATTGTGATAATTGGCAATTCTCGTGCAAAATCTGGTTTTATCCCAAATGAAATTAAAGATTCTAGCTCTATTAATCTTGGCGTAGGTGGTTCTAGCCCTATTATTGGATTCTATACATTAAAACGATATCTTGAAAACAATAAACCTCCAAAGGTTGTAGTTTTGTCATATTCCGCAGATTTTCTTATAGATCCCGCTGAGTATTTCTGGCAAGGTGGCGTAAAGACTAAATTTTTAGATTTTAATGAAATTTTTAGCGTTCTGGAAAAAGCTAGAGAGTTAAAAGACTGTATGCCATTTGAAAAATCTGGTGGGGGCTGTGAAAAAATAGATGTCTATAAATATTTTTTAGATTTAAGAAATTTTGGTGAAGAATTGACTACTATCAACATAACGCTAAGACGCTACAGAACCAATAAGCAAATATTGATAGAATTAGATGAATCAAAAGGACATTTCTATTATGGTAGAGAAAAAGCTGCTAATGGTAATTTTAGCGAAGTATCCCTGAAAGACTTTTCTGTCAGTCCTTTGGCAAGTTATTATCTTCATGAAATTGCCTCTCTTGCAAAGCAACATGGTATTATTGTGGCAATGTATGCAATGCCGATCAATATACATTCTTTTCAACACCTAAACCCAAGATTTTTGCAAAATTACAATAACTTTTATGATACCCTGCAAACACAATATGGAATTGTTGCGTTAAACAAACTTTATGCAATGCCAAATGAAGCATTTGGAGATCATTCTCACCTTTATGCAGGAGCAAAAGAAGTAACATGGGATATTTATGATAAACTCATCGCAAAGAATCTACTAAAACAATAAGAGAAATAATTATTTGGTGTAGCTATTTTGTAAATAAAACTCAATATAAAAACAACCCCAAACCTTGCATAAAAACAAAAAATATGTAAAAATACCCTAATCTAAACAGAAAGGATAAAACATGTGGGAAAATCCACTTGACAATATGGAAGTTTTTGAAGGCAGCCCAGTCGATAAATGGAAAGAAGTTATTTTTAATGCTAGTCGCACACTTGCTAGTAAAGAAATAGAGCGATTATTAGAAGAGTTGGCTCTATATGAAATGGCATTTGAAGCGGAAGAAAAGCCTACAAATCTTCGTGAGTTTTTCTATAATATCCACCATGATGCAGAGTTTAAGAAAAGATTCTTAGAAAAGAAAAATAGCCTAGCTATTGAATCTATGGCAAAGATTCTCAGTGAAAATGAATAGACACTATAAAGACTATATGATGGTAGTCAATATGCTATTGCCCCGTAAAAAGTATGTAAAAAGCCTTTTTATTGTATTAATAATGCTATGTTGCTACACGATAAGCCATGCAAAAGGCATTGTGCCGACAACAGAGCTTGACCTAGATCTGAAAAAAGATGAAGTAGTATATGCAACCATTAGTGCATCAAAAGATTCCCAAAGTATGAGTGCGACAAAGAATTTTACTTTGCGTTGGACTTTATATCGTAATCAAGGGCTTGTAGTCCTTATGCGTTATGATAACTATCCCTATCAATTTATACTTTATAAGGATTATAGACTAAATAGCTTTACACTCAATCTACTTGACCCACAAGGTGTAAATAGAAGCCCAAAGCAACCGCAATTGCGTATAACATTTATGGGCATTGATGATCCATTTAATGATGAGAAAACCATTGCACACTTAAAAATCACTGGCTTTGGAGATATGGATTTTACACGGCAGTAGATTTTATCTTTAGTGGTTAAACATGAATAAAAACTACGGAATCACTCATGCAAAATTATTGTATGCTACACACAAGATATATGTTTGCTAGATTATAAAGCATATTTTTCTTTTCACTTCTATTTGAGTTGCGGCAAGTATTAAACATCCTGTCTACACAAATATTTGTTACAATTATCTTATTTTTGCCATATTTATTTTTTACAAGGATAGCTATGAAAATCATTGAGATTACTAACACCCAAACAGAGACATATATACTTGATAAATATGCGACACTTGCGGATAGGTCGGTTATGCTAAAGGTTGGTGGTAGCGTATTGTTATGCAGTGTTTGTGTAGATTATGAGAATCCAAGTAGTGAAGATTTCTTACCCCTTAGCGTCCAATATGTTGAGAAAATGTATGCTATCGGTAAAATCCCGCAAGGCTTCCTTAAAAAAGAGGGCAAACCAAGTGATAATGAGATTCTAATCTCGCGTTTAATCGATAGAAGTCTTCGCCCACTTTTCCCAAAAGACTATCCCTATCCCGTGCAAATCACAATACTTGTAATGAGCTATGATAATAAGATTGATATATGTCAAAAAGCTATGAATCTAGCAAGTATTTGCTTGTATCTCTCAAGCATTCCACTAACGCAAAAAGGGATTCTAAATGGCATAAGAATTATGCGGCGTGATGATGAGTTTAGCCTTTGTGATGATTTAAATGATCTTTTAGAATCTAAACTAGATTTATTTGTAAGTGGCATAAATAATAATGTTAGCATGATAGAAATGCAAAGCTTAAAAACAACTACACAAAATAAAGATTCTATAATAGAGAATGCAAATGAAATTAGCAAAGATGACTTACTAGAAGCGATAAATCTAGCAAAAAAACACATAGAAACTATGTCAATGCTGTATATGAAGCATTTTGAGCCTTTTGTTTTAGAAAAAAGAGAATATGAGGGTAGCAATAAGCTGGATTTAGCCTTGAAAGAAAGCTTAGAAAAAGAATACACAGATTCTATAAAAGAGTGTCTATGCAGCATGTCAAAGACAGAGCGACACACACAGCTTATAGCCCTTATTAAAGAGATTTCACAGATACACAATCTTGAGCGTGAAATTGTAGCAAAGCATGTATTTGCTATCAAAAAAGAGATTATGCGAAGCATGATTCTAAACGAGGGCAAAAGGGTTGATGGCAGGACTTTGAGAGAGATACGAGAGATTAGCATAGAATCTAATCTTTTGCCTAAGACACATGGCAGCGCTTGTTTCACACGGGGGCAGACACAAGCCCTTGTTACCTGCACTCTAGGCAGTCAAAACGACGCACAAACACAAGAGGGCATTCTAACTCAGGGCAAAAGTAAGATTATATTCCATTATAACTTCCCCCCATTTAGCGTCGGCGAAGCCTATCCTATTGGGGCAAGTTCAAGACGAGAGTTAGGACATGGCAATCTTGCATTAAAGGCAATAGAATCTAATGTAGCAAATACGCCGCATACTATCCGCCTTGTATCAGAGATATTGCAGTCAAATGGCTCAAGCTCTATGGCAAGTGTATGCGGGGCTAGCCTTGCCCTGCTTGGTGCGGATATAAAAATGCATAATATGGTAGCAGGTATTGCAATGGGGCTAATCTATGAGAGTGAAGAGAGATTTGCGATACTAAGCGATATTATGGGCTTAGAAGATTTTGATGGCGACATGGACTTTAAAATCGCTGGGAATGAAAAGGGCTTTAGTGCCTTGCAACTTGATATAAAGATACATGGACTTAGTGAATCTATACTAAACCAAAGCCTAGAGCAAGCAAGGGAAGGGATACTACATATTCTCTCACTCATGCGAAATGTAGAGATTAAGCCAAACTATGAGTTACTCCCGCAAAAAGAGAGCTTTTGTGTGCCACACACAAGCATTGGGGAGATAATCGGGCAAGGTGGGCGGACTATACGCGATATTATCTCTCGCTTTCAAGTTAGTATCAATATCGATAAAGATGAAGGTATCGTGCATATTAGTGCAAATAATAAAGATTCCATGCGGAATGCAAAAAATTTCATACTCGATCTTTTACGCAAAAAAGAGAAAAAAGAGCTGCCCTATAAAGTTGGCGAATGTGTTGAGGGTGTAGTAAGTAAGCAGGTAGAATCTGGCTTTCTAGTGGATTTAGCACAAGGTGGCAATGGAATCTTAAGGACTATTTCTATGCAAGAAGAGTTGCAAATAGGTCAAGCTTTATCTGTTAGGATTCTAAGTTGTAGTTATGGTAAGGTTGAGTTAGAGATTATAGAAAATAAAGAAGAGAATATGGGGATTTAATATGCAAATAGAGAATTTAGAAAATCTTAAGCAAGGCACTCTATTTGGATTACCAAAAGATCGTGAAATAAAATCTATCGCATGATACATTACAACATGTCTATACGATATATAGGAAAACTATAAAATAAACTTTATATTTGCCGCAAAATGCCTAAAAGCAAGTATTTGCATGGGAAATAAAATAAAACTTAACATAGAATAATTTCTTTGAAACTTACTCATTGGAAACAAAATGCCCCCTTATGCAACCACAAAACAATATATGTTAAATTTACAAAAACAATATAGAATCCTTTGCAAAAAATCTATAAAAAGGAATGCAATGTTTCGCAATATGCTTAAATATTATCTGCATGTTGTTTTATTTATCATGTTTATAAATACAAATTATTTATTTTCGCAAAATTATGGTGGAAATTATGATTGGCGTATGCTTGGTGGGGGACCATTGCAGCTTGTATCATTTCACATTGGCACAAATACAAGTATCAATCGCAATTCCACAGGCTATAATATCGGCGGGAGTGTGGGGTGGAACTATCTATCGAGTTTTTATAACGCATTTGATGGCATCGATCATATTTTTGATATGGGCGTAAGAGTTAAATATATGTTTAATGATTCTATTATTAAAAGCCATCTTGTTGGGACGGAGCTTTATTTTCATTTTCCATGTAGCACGACTAATCTTTTTCGTCATGCACCACAGCCCCTTTCGCTTATTATCGGCGGTGGGGCAATCTTTGCAAAAAATAATACTCAAGCACAGAATCTGTCTTTAAACGAAACAACAGGGTATTATGTAGAAGTGGGTGTTGGGCTTTTTAAATACTTTGTTATTAATGCAAATTTATTATATCGTGCGAGTTTTTTTCAACCAAATGCTTTGAATATACAGCCTATCGAGCATAATTTCCTTGTGGAATTTGCGATTTTTTAGGGATTATAAGTTTAATCACTTACTTATTAAAAGCTGGTGCTATCAAAGCAGCTGGGATATAAATCGGTAGGGCAACAGCCGTTATAGCAGCAGCTGGATATACCGCAAATGGAAAGCGAAGTGAGAGCTGAACGGAGTGTTGCGTGGGGGCATTTGTGATAAAATCGCTTCTAAATACAAGTGAAGCATGCACGGGGCTACTTGGTAAAATAAGCATACCAGCATCTATATATGTCCCACCATTTATACCTATATTATCAAGTCTGCCACCAACCCCAAATACTACACTTGCAATTTGCCAACCTTGAATGTTAAACAAAGGCGGATGATAATATGTCTCAATGCCAAATCTATGTGTGCCATAACTTCTTACATCAAAGCTATACTCATATCTACCCTTTACACCAAAATCTAAGATTCTACAAGATGACCCGCCAATCCCCATCCACCCTATATCAAACGCAAGATGATGGGCTGGAAGCTGTCTATCCATCATAATAGAATCTGTGCTATGTGAAGATAGACTAAAGCCATATCCATATTCTGCTCCAAAAATATTGATAATAGCACTCAAATAGGTCATATTTTCAGAAAAAGGCATGTTTTCATTCAACAAATCCCCATCGGATATATAGCGAATAAAAGATTCACAAGCCCTAGTGCTATTGCCTATAAAGATACTTATGATAAGAATGTATAATATATGTTTGTAGAGTTTATTATAAAGTAGCATACATGATAACCCCCATAGATTTGAATCTGTCTATTATAGCATTTGTTTGTTTTAAGAGAATGGCTTTGTTATAAATTAATCCGTTGTGATTATAGTAGGCAATGTGCTTTAGATTCTAATAGAGAGATTCAAATATGAGTAATTTAAATAAGGATTTATGCAAAACACTTGCATTGCGAGTTATTTTATAGTAGGATTTCATAGATTTTCTTAGAGAAATACTATTTGCTTAAATCAATGTAAGTTTAGAATCTTCTTTGCTTAGTCGTTCCATAGTTTTGCAAGCAAACCGCTGTATTTGTAAATATTTTTGACATATATGTGTAAAATACAGAATGATACATTGATTGGTAATTGGATTGATATTTTGGAATCTCTTTTGCTTGTATAGGCGTTTAGTTAGTGTATTTTAGAATCTGGTGATTTTGTTGGTTGGAGTGTGTTGTGCGTTGTTATAAAGTGCTGTTTATATGTTTATGTGTAGTCTCTTTGTTGTTTGCTGAAGGTGATTTATCTGTGGGCGAAAAAGCTGATGTGGAACAGCTTGAGCTTGCTGGTGGAGATTCGTTTGAATATGATATTGACAATAAAATCCGTAGGGCAAAAAGTAGTGTGCAAGTTGGCGTGGGTATAAATTTCACACATAATGTTGATACGAAAGCATTGCAGGTAAATGCGAGTGTAGCACTTGGATATAGCTACTTTTTTCATAAGACTTTTGGCGTAAGGCTGAATGGCATTTTTGATAATACGCAGACAAGCTATTTTGGTGGGGTTGGATTGGATGTTATGTGGGATTTTATCCAGACAGAGCCATTTGGCTTTGGTGTGCTTGTTGGCAGTAGTGCTGGATATACAGAGCGGTATGGCACTTATAAGAATGGTGGATTTTTGGGATACTTTCATGTGGGGCTAGGCATGGTGTTTGATGGTGGTAGAAGTAGGCTTGATGGTATTACTAGGATACCATATAATACTATTGGCACAGCAGGGCAAACATCGACAGATATTACTTATGTACTCATGTATTCCTATACTTTTTAATTATTTATTTTGCATTAGAAGACTTTGTGGTTCTTGCAATAAGATAGTGAGAAACATAGAGTGTTTTTATTTCTCTATTTTGTATATATTTTCAGAATCATATATAATTACTATGCTTAAGTTATCAAGTTAAGATAGTTTTGGAAAATAGATTCTAATTAAGATATATGACTTAAAATGGCTTGGATTCTCTGCATTAAATATGTTTGGAATCTATATTGACAGATATTATGCGATTAGAAAGATGATGACAATGAGAGTAATGAAATTAAAATCTTTTAATTCCATCAATGCAATAAAATTTATAAAAAAGCGAAGTCCTAATCTAGATTAGGACTTTGAGAGTTACACAGAATCTATACTTACTTGCCTATAAGTGTTTTAATGTATTGATCTGCTAAATAAAGCCCATTGCTTTGTTCGCCGATAAGCTTTATTTTATCCACTATGCCACGAAACAACGCCTCTTCTTCATGCTGCTCTGCTACATACCACTGCAAAAAGTTAAAAGTTGAATAATCCTTATTTTCTAGCATAAAACTTACAAGATCATTAATCGATTTTGTGATTGATAGCTCATGTTGATAAGTTTTTTCAAACACATCAAGTAAATTTTTGAAGTTAGATTCTGGCTTTTCTATCGCTTGTAGCTCCACAACAGAATCTGTTTCATTAAGATAAGTGATTAGCTTTTTAGCATGATCGCTTTCTTGTCCTGCATGTGAAAATAAAAACTGCCCCGCACCATCTAATCTGTTATGAAAACACCATGAACTCATACTTAAATACAGATTTGATGCAAACATTTCTTTTGCAACTTGCTCATTTAACTTTTTTGTAACTTCAGCTGATAACATACTATGCTCCTATATAATAAAATATTTTGATAATTTGATACAATTTCAAATTAACTTTATCATTATAGTATATTAAATGATAATAAGTCAATATGTAATCCACTTTTTACTATAATATTTGAATTATAAAAAAATATTGTAGAAATGTTTTGATAGATATGCGGAATCTAGATTTACAAACACATTCATTATTGTTGAAGTATAAGATATGGATTCTATATGCTATGTCCGAGGTGGCGTAAAAGTCATAATACAAAATATATTGTAAAGGTAATTATGAAAAATGGGGAATCTAAAACTCTATTCACAAAGTCCCTGTGTGTAGATTTGCATATTGCTAATTTCTTTGTAAATGTCAAAATGATTAAAAATATACTTATGAATCAAGGAAACAAAGGCAATTGCCCCAAAGCTTTATGTTCTGTAAATCCAAAGCGGATATTAAGATTCTGTATTGCTTGTCCTGCTGCACCTTTTACAAGATTATCAAGAGCTCCCATCATAATTAATCGCCTATTTCGTTTATCAAGACATACACTCACATCGACAAAATTACTCCCTTTAACCCAACGCGTTTGCGGTGCTACGCCATATTCTAGCACTCTAATAAAATAGCTATTGGCATAGAAATTTGTAAGAATCTCTTGTGTCTCTTTCTCTGTAATGCTCTCATATTTACTCTCTAATTGTGCGTAAGCAGTGATTAAAATGCCGCGATTCATGGGGATTAAATGTGGTGTGAAGCTAAGTGTAATTTCACTATTTGAAATGATAGATAAATTCTCTTCAATCTCTGCTGTATGTCTGTGATTTATAAGCCCATAGGCTTTCACATTTTCATGCACTTCGCAAAAGAGATTATCTAGCTTTGTGCTACGACCAGCCCCTGATACCCCACTTTTTGCATCGATTATAATGCTTTTTTTATCAATGATTCCATGCTTTAAAAATGGAGCGATACACAATGTGCTACAAGTAGGATAGCAGCCCGGATTTGCTATAAGATTTGCTTCTTTAATGCTATCTCTATAAAGCTCACTTAGCCCATATACAGAATCTTGTAGTAAAGAAATATTTGGGTGAGTGAAGTTATAATACTCTTCATACTTCTTAGCATTTTTTAAGCGAAAATCTGCGGATAAGTCAATAATTACGCATTTTTTTAGCATATCTTTTGTAAGTATTTTTGCTAAAAAATCATGCGGGGTTGCTGCTAGAATGCAGTCATTTTCTTCACACACAGATTCTAAGTCTTTATTATCCATAATAGAATCAAAGTGCTTATAAAAATGCCCTAAGCTTTTATCTATCCTTTGCCCAGATTGTGTATTTGCCCCAAAATAATTGAGTTTTACTTCATCATGTGCGTTTAAGATTCTAAGAATCTCTGCACCACCATAGCCACTTGTCCCAAAAACTGCAACTTTTATCATATCATTTCCTTATTTTCATCTACAAATTCATGTTCATACACACGCAATAAAGCAATAAAAAGCGCTGTAATCGCAGGTCCAATAATAATGCCCCAAAAGCCAAACGCCCCAATACCCGCTAAAATCGCAAAGAATATCACAAACTCATTAATCTGTAAAGGTGTGCGTAAAATGCGTTTATTCACAATGCCTATAAGCCATGGCTTCACAATATTATCGATTATAAAGCCGATAAATACCGCACTATAAAGCCCAACAATTATCGCACCTTTAAAATCGCCCTGATATACAAGTATAGCACATATTGGCAGCCATACAATCACCCCGCCAACAATTGGAATCATAGAGCAGATTCCATACAAAATACCAAGCAAAACCCCATCAAAGCCAAAAAAATACGCAATAATCCCAAATGCAGTCCCCTGCATAACAACATTAAAAAAAGTAGAGAGAAATACAAGTCGCAAAGTTCCGCTAACTTCCATTGCCACTTCATTAATCTGTGCTTCTTCAAAAGGCAATATGCGTTTCATATACGCATAAAGCCGCTCTCCAAAGTAAAAAAACACAAATAAAAATACAATAATAACAAAGCCATCGATAATAAATTTTAAGCCATTCTCTCCCACTATGCTAGATAATTTTAAGACTATGCCAGAGATTTTACCAAACGAGATTTCATTTAATAATGAAGGCAAATAATCGTGTATAAAGGGCAGTTTTTCAGCAAGATTCTGTAATGCTAGTTTTGATTGGTCAAACATGCTTTGCAAAGTAGTCCAATTGATCATTTTCACACCTAAAAACGCACGATAACACACAAATAATACGGGTATAAATACTAGTCCTATCATAAGCAAAAGTGCAAATAGAGATGCTAAGAGTGCATTTTTTACATAGTTTTGCAACCAATGTTTTAACCAAATCGTAGCAACACAAAGCAAAAATGCAATCAATATATTAAATAAATAGGCTTGATACAGCATAAGTGTCGCCACACACACACCACCAAACAATAAACCAAAAACTATTTTGCTTTGCATTTTTTGTCTCATATTCTAGAATCTAAAGCTGACATTATAGCTTAGATACATATAAGATAAAACAATCTAGCTAAAAAACAATACTAAATTTATCACATAAAATATAGACGCACAAATAAGACTTGCAACATACGCCCATAAAAATCGCATAGCAAACAGACATAATAAAAGATAAAAGAGCAAAAACCATAAAGGTGTATAAAGCATGGATAAAGAAAACTCATGTGATATAACCCATAAAATTACAGAATCAAATATATCCCCAAAGCCAAAAATATGTGCGATGATAACAAATGGAAAGATAAAGGCAAAAAGAATGCTAAGCGGTATTGAGATGATTTGATAAGGTGAGAATTGCGGGAAAAAGTAATGCGTAATAGGAATCATTTGCAAAAAAATAATGCAATTAAATAGCACAACGCCAAATACAAACTTTTTTAGCCCCTTATAGTTTGCACTCATACTAGCAAAATGCCGCATAAATAAAAAGATACAAAATACCCCTGCCACAGAGAGCAAAAAGCCAATATGAAACAAAAGGCTAACATTCCATGCAAGTCCAAATAAAACGCATAAGAAAAGATTCAAAAAATTTGTAACTTGCAATCCAAAAAGAAGTATCATATATGCAAAACATGCCATGATAAATGCCCGTAAGAAACTAGGCTGAAAATCAATCAATACAAGGTAAAAGAATACAAAAATAAGCCCTAAGAAGCCTAAATCATACACCGCATTACGATAGCAAAAATAGCGATGAAATATAAAATAGATAGGGCAAATAAGAGCATAAAATATAAAGCTTAAGATAGCAAGATGAAAGCCACTAATGGCAATTAAATGGGCTAATCCAAATACAATAGCCCCCTGCCTTAAGGGCTTTTCTAAGTGGTCTGCAAAAAATAGGGCATTATATAGATTTGCTGCTAGTTTATCTTCATGTTGAGCATTGATAAAATGTCGCAAAAACTGCTTTTTATCAACGCTTGGGAGAAGTGAAAGGCTTGAGTTATAGATATTACAACTACGCAAAAATTGCAAAAAACTGCATTTATAAATCTTGCCATACACAAGAGCTTTTTTACCTGCTATTTGCTTAAACTTCCCCTTATATGTCGCATAGAATATATTGCCTTGTGAATCTTGTAGCTTAAATCTCTCGCTATTTTCCTTTTTTGTGTAGTGCAAAAGTATTGTCGCCTCAAAGACATGCCCTTGCTTTAGGGCTAGAAAAGTTTGATATTTTGTAAAAAGATTGTAAGAACAAAGCACAAGTAATATGAAAATAAGGATAATGTAGTGCTTTAATGGAATCTCTATAGCAAAAAAGTTTGTCTTATTCTGTCTTGTGTTTATAAAATAGATTTGTCGCAACTTGTGCTGGATTGTTTGTGAGATGGTTTGTAAAAGATTTTGCAAAGACTTCATTGCTTTATCCTGTTTGGATTCTAATTGATTAAGATTCTAAATCATAATAGAAGTATAGAATCCATGTCTCTCAAATAGTATTGCTAAATCTACTTTCATAAAGAATACTTAAGAAAGACTTTAAAGTGTTAATTTTAAAACAAAAACAAAACTACTTTCTAATCTTAGCTAACTTTGCTTGATAGTCATTATCACTAATCCTTTTAACTTTTTCTTTAGTTGATGGTTTAGGGTAGCGTCTAATATAAAGCATATAGAATCCATCTAAATCCATTGATAGTTCATAAGAGTGCTTTGTCTGTAAATCATAGAAAGTATAGCCGATAAGATTCTTAGAGAGTGAGCCAACTATTGGCTCACCGCCTTCAATCACAATTGTTTTTCCATTGCTTTTACTTGTTTGATTATAGGTAACGCTTGTGCAAGTTGTGCTTTGCTCTGGACACCTTGAGCTAATCCAAATCAAATAGCTATCACTCTCAAATGCAGCCCCACCATAAGAAAATACCATACTCACGCATAATGCAAATAATATTTTAAAACGCATATAAACCTCCAGAATCTAAAGCCTTTTTTCAAGCATAAAATATACCTTTAACCTATCGTTTAGGTCGCTTTTTTGCACTCTCTAGTGTATTTTGCAGTAAAGATGCAATAGTCATAGGTCCTACACCGCCCGGCACAGGTGTAATGTAGGAACAATGTGAGCGAAGATTCTCTAAATCTACATCACCTACAATCTTTCCATTCTCTAAGCGATTGATACCTATATCTACTACGATAGCCCCCTCTTTTATCATATCTTTTGTAATGAGATTTGGCTTACCAACACCAACGCATACAATATCCGCATTTTTTGTATAAAAACTCAAATCTTTTGTGAGAATATGACACACGCTAATTGTTGCCCCTGCATTAAGCATTAAGGCTGAAAGTGGCTTACCCACGATATTACTAGCTCCAACGATACACACATCTTTGCCCTTAATATCAATATTATAATGCCTAAGTAGTGTCATAACCCCAAGTGGTGTAGCAGGCACAAAGCCCTTTAAGCCGCTATGTAACTTACCGCTATTTTGCGTATGGAATCCATCTACATCTTTATGCGGTGTGATCATATCAAGAATCTCTGAGGCATTAATATGCTCTGGCAGGGGTAGCTGGACTAAGATTCCATCGATTTGATCATTTTTATTTAGGCTATCAATTGTTTTAAGCAGGTCTTGCTCACTTGTGTTTGTAGGCATTTCATAAAGAATAGAAGTTATTCCTACCCTTTTACATGCCTTTGCTTTCATTGTAACATAGGTTTGACTAGCACTATCATTGCCTACTAGAATCACAGCAAGACTTGGGACAATGCCCTTTATGGCTAACTCTTTTGTTTCCTTTATAATGTCTTCTTCGATCTTACTTGCAAGCTTTTTGCCATCCATTAAAACCCCATCTGCTAAAACCATAGATTTCCTTAAGTGTAAAATAAAGCAAGATTCTAGCACATTTTCATTTGATTTAAAAAAATGAAAAACTAATCATTATTTTTTATAAAGTAAAATATTTGCATTCATTCCACATTACAAGAGAGGCACATTATGAATCTAATCACAAAGGCATTGACATTTGAAGATATTCTACTCATTCCCGCATATTCTGAAGTGATACCAAAGGAAGTTTGCACGCAATCCATGCTTACACGAAATATAAGTCTTAACATTCCATTTGTAAGTGCTGCGATGGATACCGTTACCGAGCATAAAAGTGCCATTGCTATGGCAAGGCTTGGTGGCATAGGTATCATACATAAAAACATGGATATAGAATCTCAAGTAAAAGAAATCCGCAAGGTAAAAAAGAGTGAAAGCGGCATTATCAATGACCCTGTGTTTATCACTGCTGATAAGACTTTAAATGATGCGGAACTCATTATGCAAACCTATAGTATCTCTGGTGTGCCTGTGGTAGATTCTAATAAATGTCTTATTGGAATCTTGACAAATAGAGACACTCGCTTTGAAACAGATTTTAATAAGCTTGTAGGCGAAGTGATGACAAAATCCCCCCTTATTACCGCACATGTAGGCATTAGCCTTGAGAAAGCAAAGGACATTATGCATAAAAATCGCATTGAAAAATTACCGCTTGTTGATGAAAATAATGTTTTGCATGGCTTAATCACGATAAAAGACATTCAAAAATGTATTGAATACCCAAATGCAAATAAAGATTCTCTAGGTAGATTAAGAGTTGGGGCAGCTGTTGGTGTGAATCAGATTGATAGGGCTAGTGCATTGGTTGAAGCTGGAGTTGATGTTTTAGTGCTTGACTCAGCACACGGACACTCTAAAAATGTGATTAATACGCTAAAAGAGATTAAGTCAAAGCTTGATGTTGATGTGATAGTTGGCAATGTCGTTACAGGTGAAGCGACTAAGGATTTAATTTTGGCGGGGGCTGATGCAATAAAGGTTGGCATAGGACCGGGCAGTATTTGCACCACAAGGATTGTAGCGGGTGTTGGTATGCCTCAGGTTTCTGCCATTGATGGTTGTGCTAGAGTAGCAAAAGAATATCAGATTCCAATCATTGCAGATGGTGGGATTAAGTATAGTGGCGATGTAGCAAAAGCCCTAGCAGTTGGTGCATCAAGCGTTATGATAGGCTCACTGCTTGCAGGCACAGAAGAGAGTCCGGGTGATTTAGTCATCTTTCAAGGACGACAATATAAAAGCTATCGTGGTATGGGAAGCATTGGGGCAATGCAAAGGGGCAGCAGCGATAGATATTTTCAAGAGGGAACAGCACAAGAAAAGCTTGTGCCAGAAGGGATTGAAGGCAGAGTGCCTTATCGTGGTAAAATCGCTAGTGTATTGCATCAGCTTGTTGGTGGATTGCGTTCATGTATGGGCTATCTTGGTGCAAAAGATATTCCTGCGTTGTGGGAGAATGCACGCATTGTTGAAATCACTTCAGCAGGTTTAAGAGAAAGCCATGTGCATGATGTAGTGATTACGAAAGAAGCTCCAAATTATCATGGATAAAATCATTGTTTTGAGAGTATGAAAGAAGTATTTAATGTGGGGTTATACTTGATTGCTTTGTTTGTTGTGATTTGATTTAATATCCATGTGCTATTTATAAAATCACTTTATTATATTTATGATTATTTTGTATTTTCTCTACAAGAAACATGTAATACAATATAGAATCTACAAGACAAGCTTTTTATTTTGCTTACAAGTTTTTGGTGTGTATAGACTTTCATTAAGTCATATTTAGCGAAAATAACAAAGGATAGAATCTAAAAGTTTTACAATATTCAAAAGTTTTATTCCATTTTGTATAAAACACATTGTTTTTCGCTTATATAGCATAGAAAAATAATCAATTTAAAAATATTTTGTGTTACAATTAGCCAAAAATTTTCACTTTTTAGGGTTACCACATGGATAATGAAAACCAACTACAAATTTATGAGAATCTAAATATCGACAAAATCATGCAAGTTTTACCGCATCGCTATCCCATGTTGCTTGTAGATAGGGTGCTTTCTCTTAATCCACATAAAGAGATTAAAGCCTATAAAAATGTAACGATTAATGAGGAAGTATTTTTAGGGCATTTTCCAAAAGAGCCAATATATCCGGGCGTTATGATTATTGAGGGAATGGCTCAAGCTGGTGGAATCTTAGCTTTTGTTAGCACTTGGGGGCTTGACTTTGACGCGAGTAAAGATAAGATTGTGTATTTTATGACAATTGATAATGTGAAATTTCGTGTGCCTGTGCGACCCGGAGATCGCTTGACCTATCATATGGAAGTGATGAAGCAAAGAAGTAATGTATGGCAGCTGCAAGGCAGGGCTTATGTTGATGATTCTCTTGTGAGTGAGGCGGAATTAAAGGCTATGGTAACAGATTCACATAATAAATAAGTTTAAGATTTTAAAAGGTTTTATATGACTAATAATGTCGTTATACACCCAACTGCTGTAATCGCAAAGACAGCGGTTATAGAGGGGAATGTTAAGATTGGAGCAAACGCAATAATAGGGGATTATAGTGTAATTAAAGGTAATGTAAGCATTGGTGAAAAAAGCTATCTTTATAATCATGTAACAATTATGGGAAATACAACTATTGGTAAGAATAATAAGATATTTCCTAATGCTGTGATTGGCACACCGCCGCAAGATTTAAAATATAAGGGTGAAGAGAGTGTGCTAGAGATTGGAGATAGTAATACGATTCGAGAATCTTGCATGTTTAATCCGGGCACAGAAGGTGGTGGCAATATCACAAAAATAGGCAATGATAATCTTTTCATGGCGTATGTGCATATAGCCCATGATTGCATTGTAGGTAGTCATAATATTTTAGCAAACAATGCAACACTTGGCGGACATATCCATGTCGCAGATTATGTGAATATAGGCGGTATGACACCTGTGCATCAGTTTGTAAAGATTGGCGAGGGGGCAATGGTAGCTGGGGCTTCTGCCCTGTCGCAAGATATCCCGCCTTATTGCATGGCGGAGGGCAATAGAGCGCGTATTATCGGGCTTAATAGATTCCGTATGCGAAAGATTATGGAAAGAGATGAAATTGATATGATTGATGCACTCTATAAGCGTTTATTTTCTGGAAATAAAAGTTTGCGTGATTTAGCCGTTATGGAACTTGAGGTGGCAAAAGGTATGCAAAATAATACGCATATTATTAAAATCTGTGAGTTTATATTAGCATCTGAGAGAGGCATACCCTATAAAAGAGGTGAGTTAAATGAGTGAAACATGTAGCTTTTGTGGCAAAAAGAAATCTAAACCAAATCCTATCGTATCAAGTAATGAAAAAATTACTGGAACAAAAGCTTATATATGTAAAGCATGTGCGGTTTTTATCTATACAACACTATTTAGCAGTGAAAATAGCATTACAAATTCAGAATCTTGGGGCTTAGATGATGTGCCTTCACCAAAAGAACTAAAAGCACATTTAGATGAATATGTAGTAGGGCAGGAACAAGCTAAAAAGGTATTTAGTGTAGCAATCTATAATCATTACAAAAGATTATTACACCAACAAAGAGTAGCCGCTAAAACAGATGAAAATATCGTCAATGTAACAGATTTAGAAGAAAATGTAGAGTTATCAAAGTCAAATATTTTACTTATAGGTCCAACAGGTAGCGGTAAAACTCTTATGGCACAAACTCTAGCAAGATTCCTTGATATTCCTATTGCAATCTCTGATGCGACTTCTCTTACAGAAGCTGGATATGTTGGCGAAGATGTGGAGAATATTTTAACGCGTCTTTTACAAGCCGCAGACTATGATTTAAAACGCGCTGAAATGGGCATTGTTTTCATTGATGAGATTGATAAAATCTCTAGACTTTCTGAAAATAGATCTATTACGCGTGATGTATCGGGCGAGGGAGTGCAACAAGCTTTATTAAAAATTATTGAAGGAAGTGTTGTAAATATCCCTCCAAAAGGTGGGAGAAAGCACCCAAATCAAGAGTTTATCAAAATGGATACAAGCAATATTCTTTTTATCTGTGGTGGTGCATTTGATGGGGTAGAAGATATTATTAAACGAAAGCTAGGCAATAATGTCTTAGGCTTTGATTCTAATCCCAAACAACAAGTAGATGAAGATAATATCCTGCATAAGATTGAAACTGATGATTTAGTAAGTTTTGGTTTAATACCAGAACTTATAGGGCGATTACATGTTATTGCAACGCTAGATTCTATAAGTAAGGAAGCTATGATTTCAATCCTAACACAGCCAAAAAATGCGATTATAAAGCAGTATCAAAAGCTTTTTGAGCTTGATGGAGCAAAGCTTGTATTTGAAGATGACGCGATCGAGCGTATCGCAGAGCTTGCTATGGAGAGAAAGACGGGTGCTAGAGGTTTGCGTGCTATTGTTGAAGACTTTAGCCTTGATATTATGTTTGACCTGCCTAATCTTAGCGGATATGAAGTCATCATTACACGCAAATGCGTAGATAAGCTTGAAAAGCCTATTTTAATCAAAAAGAAAAAGACAAAAGCTATATAGTTATTAATAAGGAGATTACAAAGTGTTTTTAAATAAATTAGTCGGTTGGTTTTCACATGATATTGCGATTGATTTGGGGACTGCAAATACGATTGTGATGATAAAAGGACATGAGATTCTAATCAATGAGCCTTCCATCGTAGCAGTGAAAGTCGATAAATATCGCGATGGGGAGATTCTAGCAGTTGGTAAAGAAGCAAAGGAAATGATAGGAAAGACGCCTGATAATATCCGTGCTATACGACCTTTGCGTGATGGTGTTATCGCAGATTTTGAGATTACTGAAAAGATGATACGATACTTCATAGAAAGGGCGCATAAAAGAAAGTCATTTGTTAGACCTAGAATTATGGTATGTGTGCCTTATGGGCTTACCTCTGTTGAGAGAAAAGCGGTTAAAGAATCTGCTATGAGTGCTGGGGCTAGAGAAGTATTTCTTATAGAAGAGCCACTTGCAGCAGCCATTGGTGCGGGATTGCCTATACAAGAGCCACAAGGCAGCCTTGTCGTTGATATTGGCGGTGGGACGACTGAAATTGGTGTGCTTTCACTCGGTGGGCTTGTTATCTCAAAATCGATTCGAATCGCCGGTGATAAACTCGATACAGCGATTATGGAATATGTCCGCAAGAAGTTTAACCTGCTTATTGGTGATAGAACTGCAGAAGAGATTAAAATAGAGATTGGTTGTGCCGCACCACTTGATACACCACTAGTAAAATTAGTAAAGGGTAGAGATCAAGTAAGCGGGCTTTTAAACTCTATTGAATTAACAAGTGAAGATATAAGAGAAGCGATCAAAGATCCTATTAAAGAAATGGGAAATGCCCTAAGGGGAGTGCTAGAGGAAGTCCCACCAGATTTAGCAGGGGATATTGTAGAAAATGGCATTGTGCTAACTGGTGGTGGTGCTTTAATACGCAATCTTGATAAATATTTTTCAGACATTGTAAAGCTTCCTGTATATGTCGGCGATGAGCCTCTACTCGCTGTGGCAAAAGGCACGGGTGAAGCGATGGGCAATTTAGATATGCTTGAAAAGATTGCAGCAAGAAGTTAGATTCTAAAATAGGCATGTAGTGTGAGAAGATTCTATGTTATTATTGCTACACTATGCCTTATTATAGCCATAGCATTTGGATATGTGCCATTTTTACAACAATACACCCTTAATGTTTCACTACAAATCAAAAAATACTACAATGATAAAAAAGAGGGCATAACACTCTTTATTAATGATTATATGAATCAAGCCGCACAAATAAAAGATATGCGAGAAAAAATCACACAATTAGAAACAGATTCTATAAAATACAAAGCCTTGCAAGCAGAGTTTGATAATCTGTATTACGCCCTTGAGAGTGAAAGGCATTATCTAGACCCAGATGTGCATTTAGTAAAAGTGCTATCCTACAAGACACTTGGGACATATACAAAGATTTGGATGGATTATACATATATAAGCGATGAGCCAAAAATATTTGGACTTGTAAAAGATGGCTATGCAATCGGCATTGCTAAAATGGTGGATAATCACATGCTTGGAATCTTAAATGGCGATGAAGATTGCAGTTATAGCGTATATATTGGGGAAAATCGAGTCCCGGGGACACTACGCACAATGGAGAATGGCGAGATTGTCATTGATTATATCCCTGCATGGCAGAGCATTAAAAGTGGGGATAGCGTGGTAACAAGTGGGCTAGATGGAATCTTTTTTGAAGATGTGCAAGTTGGCACAATCGGCAGTATTAAACCAGAAAATGGCTACTTACACGCCGAGTTAAAACCACATAGATTCAGCAATCGCTTGAGTTATGTATGGCTTATTGATACCAAAATCCCGCAAACAACAAATTTAAATACAAATATATTGAAACCAGAAGATAACGACTAAAATCGCTTGACTTGTTTTTTTTGTAAAATCGCTGCTTTAATATTTTAACACAAGGATTAAAGCATGGAAAATACAGAAGCACTAAACTCAAATCAAGCATTTGATTTAGATAATTTTGTCTCTAAAAAGTATGGCATATCTTTTATTGCGTATGTTAAAGTTGGTCTTATACATGCCTTTTTGTTTCTCATTTTATCGTCTATATTGCAGAAAAACATGGTTGCTGTTATTGGTGTGCTAGTTGTTCAAATTATTATCGTTGCTTTATGTTTTATATCATATCGTGTGCAGTATGTCTATTTTGACACAAGGGGTGTGTGGTATTATAGTGGCTTTTTACCATGGACTAAGGGCATTCGTGGTATTACTTGGAGTGATTTTGGCGGTGCTTCGTTTTATCAAGGATTTTTTGCTTATATATTCCATGCTTACAAGATTTCAATAAATAATAAATACACAGAATCTAGCAGAATTTTCATCAGCAATATACACAATGGCAATGAATTTGTATCAGCAGTAAATGAATGTCGAGATATATTAATACAAAATGGAAAAATCTAAGATTCTAAATATGCACCCATTTTAGATTGCGTAAGCTCGTATATGCAACTCCTAGCTTATTTTCTAAACTCATTTGAATTCAAGGATTTTATTCTAAAATCTTATCAAAATACACAAGGAGTCTCACACCACCCATAAAGGTATAGAATCTAAAACCCTTACTCACAAGACAGCATGTTTCTAGCACAGAACTTAAATATTCTCTATTTCAAAGTACCCTCAACTTGTGTGCAAACTTGATTACATTCTGTGTTGCTACATACCATATCGCATTTTGTGCTGACAAACACACCAGAGGGCTTTTGCTTTTTTGCAGCACAACCAGAGAGTGCTATAACACTTGCAATACAACCAATAATAAAAAGTAGTCTCATCACATATCCTTGTTTATAAAATCTCACTCGTACAAGCAAAAAATAATCCAAACTTATCACATAAAGAAGAAAGCTAAAAAATAGAATCTATGCAATACAATAACTCGCATAAAGAGACAGCACAGCTTAAACATATACGCAAAGCTATCAAACAAACCCTATTCGAACTACACTTTAGCATAACTTTTACATTCTAAAATTTAAAATCTATCGCAAATTTTTGTATATAATAACACCTTCAAAGACATAAATAGAATGAAAGTAGATTCTATACATAAGGAATAGTATGCGGTTATTTATCACATTTTTTGTAAGTATGCAGATCATGCTTGGAGCAGAGATTTATGGGGTGTTTAATGTGGCAGCAGTAAGAGATTCTAATCTCATGATGGATACAAGTGGCATTGTGTCAAATATTTATGTCGATGTGGGGACAGAAGTCAAAAAAGATGATGCACTTCTCTCACTCTCAAATGAAGATAAAATACAAAATGTCAATATGCAAAAAGCACAGCTAGAGGGCGCAAAGGCACAATACATTTTTGCAAAAAAACAATATGAAAGATTCAAAAAGAGTGGAAATGCTATCGATAAAAATACGCTAGATCAAAACTACTCAAACTATAAGAATCTTGAAAGCACCTATAACAACCTGCAATATAGTCTTAAATATCAAAGTGAGCTTTTACGGCGGACAACGCTTATCGCACCATTTGATGGGGTGATCGCTAGTCGCAATATCGAGCTAGGCGATGGTGTGGGGGCAAATCAAACGAAGCTTTTTCGCCTGATTAGCAATGAAAAAAAGATGATTATCCAGTTTGATTCTAAATATTTACCAGATGTAAAAGTCGGTGATATTTATCGCTATAAAATCGATGGTAAGGGCGTGGAGAGAGAAGCAAAGATTTATAAGATATACCCAGCTGTTGATGTGAATACAAGAAAAGTGAGTGCTGAAGCTATTGTGCCAGATTCTATGCAGCCCGGTCTCTTTGGTGATGGGTATATTATTACGAAAAAGTAGAATGAGTAAAAAGCTTTCATAGCTAAAAAGTAGGCTATATTTTGATTCTATAACAAATTGTCATATTGAGCGTAGCGAAACATCTAACACTAGGGAATCTAAAATTAAGTGTCTAAATTTAAGTAACTTGGAATCTAATTTATGTAAAATCTAAAAATCTAATAAAATTTAGACTCTAAACTTTTGGTTTCTATATATTGCTTGATATTTGTTTTTTGTAGAATCTAGTTTTATTTTAGCTTAAAGGATAGTCATGGGATTTAAAAAGTTTAAAAGCAAAAATGCGATTTTATCGATGATTTTATGTAGTGTTGTTTCTTTTTCACTCTTACATGCGGATAATTTGAGGGAATGTCAAAGCGAAAAGGATATGAAAAACGGGTGTGTGTGGAAACATTACTATGACAATGGAAAGATTCTATATGAAATGTCATTGAAAGATGGAAAACAAAATGGTATCTATAAGGAATACTATGAAAGCGGAAAACTTAAGTTTGAAACGCCATATACAAACGATTTAAAGCATGGTGTTGAAAAAGTTTATTATGAAAGCGGGAATCTTCAGTTTGAAATACCACATAAAAATGGAAAGAAAGAGAGTATTGCGAGGCGATACTATGAAGATGGGAATCTTGTGCTTGAAATACCATTTAAAAATGATAAAATAGAAGGCATATTAAAACATTATTATCCAACTGGAGAACTGGCGGCAGAAATCCCATATACAAGTGGTAAAGTTAATGATATTGTAAAACTCTATGATAAAGGAAAAAAGCTTATTTGGCAAGCAAACGCACAAAATGGAAAACTTACTAGTGGGAAATGCTCTAATGGTAAAGCCCTAACAAATGCACATCTTACAAGATTAACAAACGAAATAAATCAAGGTAGTTCTGGTGGTGATTACTGGTATGATATATGTGAAAAATAAATGAAATTTTAGAATCTTTCATTATAATTTAAATCCATTTAATATAAGGAATTTACAATGCAACACATAATTCTAAAGGCTTTTTATACACTTTTGTTTTTACAAAGCCCAAGCGCATGGGAATATCAAAACTTAAACGAATACCAACAAGAATACCACAGCTTAAAAGAATGTAAAAGCGATAATGATAAACAGATGGGCTGTATTGAACGAAAATTTTATGAAAATGGTGTGCTTGAGGAAGAATTGCCGTTTAAAAACAATGAAGTAAATGGCATTTTTAAAGCATATTATAAAAATGGGAAGTTGGCAGACATGATACCCTATCGCAATGGCGAATTGCATGGTGAAGCAATATTTTATCATGAAAATGGGAATATCGAATGCAAGGCTACTTATCATCATGATATGCTTGATGGTGTAGCGACATGCTATTATGAAAATGGTAATATTGCCAGTGAAACAAGATATAAAGATAATAATAAAGAAGGTATTGAAACTCTCTATTATGAAAATGGAGAGATACAAGAAACAACTATATATAAGAATGATAAGGCAGAAGGTGTGAGAAGAAGTTACTATAAAAATGGAATCTTACAAGAGAGTGCAACATTTTCTAATGATAAACTACATGGGCTTACAATAACCTATGATGAAAACGCAAAGATGATAATAGAACAAACTTTTAAAGACGGAAAACTAAATGGCGTTACAAAATCTTATGATGAGAATGAAAAACTTAACATTGAGATTCTGTATGAAAATAATGAGATAATACAAGCAGTATGTGGTAATGGCAAACTAGTCTCAAGCAAAGATTTTTATAAGATAAAACAGGCAGATTATAGTATGTGTTTAGAATAGCTAACGCGAGTCGTTTGCTTGTAAATATTGCAATTTTTATAAGACATAATAACTACACAGAAACTAAAAAACAAAACCCCAATGCTTTCTTATGTTTCTTTTGTGTATTAACACATTCCTTTTTGCTTTGGATATAATTACAAGTCTTAAATACCCAAAAAGTATTCAACAGGCAATCAAGGAAATAAAGGAAAAATATGTATGAATCTATTGATTTTTCAGCATTAGCAAAGCACTCAAAGCCCGGACCAAGATATACAAGCTATCCTACTGCAAATGAGTTTCACAAAGACTTTAATGCAACCACTCTTTTAGAATCTTTTAGTCGAGCAGATTCTAAGTATAAAGACAAGGATTTATCGCTATATACGCATTTGCCATTTTGTAAAAGCGCGTGTTATTTTTGTGGTTGCAATGTGATATATACGAGCAAAGAGGATAAAAAAGAGCGTTATATAAAATACTTAGAAAAAGAGCTAGCTTTGCTTAAAGATTCTATGGATACAAAGAGAAAGGTGGCACAATTTCATTTTGGTGGTGGCACGCCGACATTTTTTGATGCAAAGCAGTTACAAACTATTACGCAAATGATAAGACATACTTTCCCAAATTTTAGTGAATCTTGTGAAATAAGCTGTGAGATAGACCCTCGCCATTTTAGTGAAGACCAAATGCGTGTGCTAAAGGATTGTGGCTTTAATCGCATAAGCTTTGGCGTGCAAGACTTTGATGACAAAGTGCAGCAGCATATTAATAGAATCCAACCCTTTAGCCTTGTAGAAAGTAGCGTGGCGTTGGCTAGAAAATATGGTATAGATTCTATTAATTTTGACCTTATTTATGGTTTGCCCTATCAAAGTGAAAAAAGCTTTGCAAATACTTTAGAATCTGTTATAAAACTTAGCCCAGAAAGACTTGCAATATTTAACTACGCACATGTCCCATGGGTGAAAAAAACTATGCGTAAAATCGATGAGACAACTCTGCCAAGCCCAGAAGAGAAGCTAAAGATATTGCAAAACACCATTGAATTTTTACATGCTAATGACTATGAAATGATAGGTATGGATCACTTTGCAAAAAAGAGTGATAGCCTATCTATCGCAAAAAATAAGGGGGAATTGCGTAGGAATTTTCAAGGTTACACAACAAAGGGCTTTTCACAGACTATTGGGATTGGGCTGACTTCTATTGGCGAAGGGGTGGATTACTATACGCAAAATCATAAGGATATGATGAGTTATGAAAATAGCCTTGATAACAACACTTTGCCTGTAGCACAAGGCATTCTCTTAAGCCCTGAAGATATATTGCGTAAAGAAGTGATTATGAGCTTGATGAATAATGCAAAGCTTGATTTTAAAGCGATTAATGAGAATTTTGGTATTGATTGCATCACGCATTTTTCAAGTGAATTTGAATCTTTAAAGCCTATGTGTGAGCTTGGGTTGCTTACAATAGATTCTAATAGCATTCAAATAAGCCCAACGGGAAAAATGCTGATTAGAAATATCGCAATGGTTTTTGATACTTATCTTGTGAAAAATATCACAAAGCAGTTTAGTAAGACTATATAATCTCTCTTTAAGATAGAATCTCATAACACAGAGTAAAACAATTAGCCTTTTGCGTATGACTATGGAATCTAAAGTCTGTGTTATGTAGAGAGCAAAGATATTCAAAGCACTTTTCAAAAGATTCTAATGCAGATTGATTGCACCCATCTTGTGCGATTGAGTGCAATATTTTTCCGCGATATAGCTTTGCATAATGACTTATGGTTTTTCCATTTTTTTGAAACTCAAAAAAGAAATGGGGTAACTTTGGCTTAAAAAGTTTCGTATAGATTCCAGCACGCAAATCAATCACATAATCTTTTGTTTGCATTGCTTTTTCTAAAGGTAGGATAAATGGGGTATAAATGTCTTTTAATGTGAGAGACTTTGTCTTTGTGCCTTGCTTTAGTTTATAATAGGGGATCAAATCACTAGCCCTTATCACACCAAATAGATTGCTAAAAATAAGCACATTTTCTAAGATAAAATCTTTTTCATTCTGTGTTAATGTGCTAAAAGATAATCCTTGAAATGCTACGCCACTATAAAGCTCTATCGCCTTTAATAGTTTTTTAGAATGCAAGGCAGCATATAAATCAAAAATATTTTTATCATTAAATCCTTTTGCACCATACATAGATTCTAGCAAAGCCTTATCTCTATGTTCTAAAATCTTACATAAGTTTTCATAGTAGCATTGCATAATATTTGTTCTATGAGTATTTAATATCTCATTTTCCCATAAAGATTCTAAAAAAGCGGGTGGCATTATCTCTGGCATAGATACTTCTTTGAGAAAATCATCATTGTTTAGAATCTTATCTTTTTCTAGAATCTTATCTTCACTGGGACTAAATAAAATGATAAAGTTCATGTCTTTCCTTAGTGTTGTATGAAAGCTAACATTACATAAAAGCTAAATATTGTGCGAGAGTTATGGAATAAAACGGGGCGATAGCAGATCTGCTATCTTATGGTTGTGTGTTGCGTATGCTAGGCTTTTGGATGGGCTTTTCTATGCTCAAGTATCATTGCATAAGCTTGGTCTTTCAAATGCAATTTTTGCTTTTTTAGCACTTCGATTTCTTGATTGCTTAGATGTTCTATACCATTTTCCGCATTCTGTATCTTTTGGTCTAAGTCATTATGCTCATTAAAAATCTTTTCAAAATGTGCGTTGTGCTGTTTGAGATATGTGATCTCTTCTCTGTATTCATGAAACATGACTTCTCCTTAAATCTAAATTCACATATTGTAGAATAAAATAATTAATAAGCTACAACATTAAAGCTACTTTTTAGGGCTTTGTGGAACATAGTGTAGAAGATAAGCCCTCCATATAAGCAATACGCTTAAGCCAAACATTAAAGCTTTAAAAACCCACACACTTTGTTCGTGCATACTCGCAAAATTATCACTCAAAAGATTCTGGGTGTCTAAAATAAAAGGCGTATAATAATACACAAACAAGGCGATAAGCACAATATTAAACACGCCTAAAATAAGCCAAAAATTTGAATACAAAATATCAAGTTTTAGAATCTTCGCAAAGAAACTAAAGCCCTCATATAACGCCATAACAATCGCTAAAAACATCAAATACGCATTCAAACGCACAAATATTTTCCCCATAACAAGCCCACTATCCATTTTTGAAAATGTGGGGATAAACTCATCAATATTAAAAATAATCGGTGCAGCAAACGCCCCACAGGCGATAATACCGCCAACCCCAACACCAAGCAATAATAAATAAAAAGAATCAAATATCCGCATGTATCTTGTCATAGCATATCCTTAGAATAATAATGAGATTAATTATAGCATATTTATTGTGGGCTTACCAACTAAAGAACATCTAATTTCAATATGGACACACTTTGATTCCGTAAAACCCAATAGCAACTATATTAGATTTATTATAAAATGCACACTTGCCCCCACTCTCACTTAAAATTGAAATGACAGAAATGGCACTTGTGAATATCCCTAAAAGTTTGCAAGATATATCCATCATGTTTATAAGTGGGGCATTTTTCTCCCTTATGCCTTATCCTTTCAAGAGACTGCTATATACTAAGTCAAGTGTGATATACACCGCATTTTACTTAGGAAAATTTTCTCTTAGAACGCTAGGCGTAGAGCTTTCGAAATCAAAAAGATTTTAATATGCAATAATCAACAACGAAAAATTTTGTTGTTAAAGACCCTAATTTACAAGATTAAACTTTTCATATCCATGCAAACAGATTTCAGTTCCGCGTGGATTGTATCGTAATCATGTTTTATTGCTTTTAACGCACTACATTTCACATGCCCTATTTGCCTATTCTATGGTAAAAGATTATTAAAATGAAATTGGAATATTTGGCAATTTCTCACCATTTGGATAATCAAGATTTGGTATATCACCACATTCATTTCGTAAGATAAAATCATTTGGTAGCAAGTCTTTTCTTGCGTAGCTCACCTCAAACACATTTGCCATAAAACGATCCTTGACATAAAAATTATGTCCATATGGATTAAAGTGTAAATGTATCGGTTGAAAGGCATGATGAAACCTTTCTAGTATGGCTACATGTCGTTCTGTTTGCAATGAGGCTCTAGGATCACAATCATGGAATTCTAAAATAATTTGTGAAAAATATTTTTCAAGTATGCTAAAATCAAGCTTTTCAAAAATCTCCCATTCCGCCCCTTCAATATCTATTTGCAATATATTATGATCTTTTTCATTGAAGCTATATTGCTGCATAATGTCATCAAAAGTTATTGTTTGATGATCTCTTGTCGCTCCAACAAATTTTTTATGAAAAATCATGTTTTTATGTGTATCTGGGGCTTTTTCTATGCTCGCATCATATTGCAATACCTGATAGCCCATATTTGCCATTTCTAAATCCCAAGGGGAAAAGTCGGAAACGCCTAGAGAGACTGCCTTTGGTTGTGAGTTTGACAATGGGGGGGGGGGGGTAACATCACATATCCACCATCCATTTTGCCACCTATTCGCACAAGATTATCAAGTTTTGCAGGACGCACAGCATTAAGATATTTTTTTGTATTTTCAATGCAAGACTTACGAGAATCTACTGATACCCATAATCCCATTTGAAGCATTGCAAAGAGTAAATCTTTATGTTCTTCATTTTTCACACAAGCTTGTATCGCATGGCTTGTGCTAGTAAGTCTCTGCAAAGCATGCAAACCTTCATTAACGCCATTTAATCTTCTTTTCACACCGCCTAATGGATTTAAACGCAATTTTCTCATAAATTCAACTCCGTATTATAGCACATATTAAGCTCAAATGCTTAGTCTCTAGTGATTCTAAATTCTCATTATCTTGCACCCCTACGCCCTGCACCCGCCCAAATGGTTGAGTTTCTAAAATCCAACTTCAATAGTCCCAAGCACTTCAAATGAAGCATTTGGATCGATTTCAGCGTGGCTTAATACCACGACAGAATCTAGCTTAAATTGCTCTAATTTAATGCTTAAAGGCATGCGTAATTGTGGATCAACCACCAAAATAACAGGCGTGATATTTCTTTGCAGGATTTTTACGCTTTCTTGCTCTACTGCGTCAATTAGCTTTTGCATTTCACTTGTATTCAGTAGTAAGAATTTCGCACCATGCTGGTCTTTTAGCTTATTTAATAAGAAATGCTCAGAATCTTGAGAGAGTGTAACAAGCTTTATGTTACCATCTTCAGATTTAAAGACATTTGTAATAACGCGTGAAAGCTTAGATCTTACTTGCTCCACGATAATTGCCACATCATTTTGCACGCTTGGGGCAATATCTGTGATTGTCTCAAGGATTGTAAGCATATCTTTAATCGGTATGCCCTCATGCAACAAGGCTTGTAGCACGCTGCGGATAACGCTGGAAGGCACTTTCTTTGCCTCTTCTATTGCGGCTGGATACTCTTCTTCAAGTCTATCCATAAGTTTTTTAACTTCATCTTTTGTAATAAACTCTTCAGCGTATTTTTTCACAAGCTCACTCATGTGAGTTGCAATAACCGTTGATGGATCAATAACCGTGTAGCCTTGAATAATCGCGTCTTCTTTTAAATTCGCATCAATCCACATAGCATCAAGCCCAAAGGCTGGCTCTTTTGTGGGGATACCATCAATCTCTTTTGCTACCATGCCTGTATTCATGGCAAGGAATTTATCAGGCATGACTTCACCGCTACCAATTTCAATGCCTTTTAAGAAAAATTGATAAGTTGTAGGTCCAATGCCCGGGTCATCTGTCATGCGGATTTGAGGCATTAAAAAGCCATAGTCTCTTGCTATCTTTTTTCTAATCCCACGCACTCTCTCTAGTAAATCTCCGCCTTGATCTACTGCGGCAAGACGGATTAAATGATAGCCTAAATGTAACTCTAAAAATTCTACTTTTAGCACTTCATTAATTGCTTTTTCTTCTTCTTTTTTGATTTCTTCTTGTGTTTTTGGTGGTCGTTTTGGTGCTGGTTCTTGTATCGGCACTTTTTCCCCGCTTGCTTGTGCTGCTTTTTTTGCGGCTTGTTTTTCTTTTGCTTTTTTATTGCCAAAACCGCCTATTAATTGATTGAATTTCGCAAATACAGAATATTCATTATCCCTATTAATAAGCCATGCAGCAAACCAAAACACAGCACCAACAAATGCAAGTGGTAAGGTAGGAAAGCTTGGAGCAAGTGAGAATATAAATAGGATAAAACCTACAATAATGAGTGTTTTTGATTTGTCTGTTAATTGCTTTACAAGATTGTTTGCAAAGTTTTCTTCTTCACCCTTTGTAGTCCGTGTCGCTACGATACCTGTGGCAGTGGCTACAATTAGGGCTGGGATTTGTCCTACTAGACCATCACCGATAGTAAGAATGGTAAATACTTTTGCCGCTTCTGCCATTGTCATATCATTTTGAAATACACCGATACAAAATCCACCGATAATATTAATGATGGTAATGATAATAGCAGCGATAGCATCGCCCTTTACAAACTTACTCGCACCATCCATTGCACCATAAAAGTCAGCTTCTTGTGCTAGACTTTCACGCCTTTGCTTTGCTTCTTTCTCATCAATTAGCCCTGCGTTCATATCCGCATCAATTGCCATTTGCTTACCGGGCATCGCATCAAGGGCAAAACGCGCTCTAACTTCTGTTACACGCGTTGAACCATTTGTGATAACAAGCAGATTCACTATAATAAGAATCACAAAGATAATAACACCAATCGTATAACTACCACTTGCTACAAACTCGCCAAATGCCTCTACAATGCGACTCACATGTGCTGCACCATTGCTACCCTCGCTAAGAATCATACGCGTTGTAGCTACATTTAGGGCGAGTCGATACGCCGTTACAAATAAAAGCAGAGTTGGAAAAGTAGAAAAATCCATAGGTTTATTAATATAAAGTGCGATTAAGATAATAAGAATAGATAGGGCAATAGAAATGGTTAATAATAAATCAAGCATAGGTGCTGGTAGTGGCACAATGATGACTGCTAGAATCATCACTACAAACACCACAACACCAAGATCCTTTGACTTCCCAATGAGCTTTAGAAACGGAAAAGCTCGTTGTAGAATACCACCATTTTGTTCTTTGTCTGCCATAATAATTTTTACCTTAAATTCCTGTTTCTTGTCATATTGATCCTTTGAAAAAGACGAACTACCTTATAAATCCATAAACGGATATTCCACTTCGCTCAGCATAAACAAGTTATTTTAGAATCTAGTTTCCTTTAAGTTTTTAGAAATAAATTGCATATTTTACCAAAAATATTGAAAAATATGTTAAAATCCAATCTTTAATTTCATTTTACCATTTATGGAGGTCATCATGGCTACTGAATTGGCAAATAAGCAAGAGATTATCTCACAATTTGCTAGAGATTCTAAGGATACAGGCTCAAGTGAAGTGCAGATCGCACTTTTAACGCATAGGATTGCAAATCTCACACAGCATTTAAAAAGCAATCCAAAGGACCACTCAAGTAGATTGGGACTTTTAAAGCTTGTTGGACAAAGAAAAAGTTTGCTGAAGTATTTAAAGAAAAATAAATATGAAAGCTACATTAAAACTATTAAAGCGTTGAATATTAAAGATAAGGTGTAATCGCATATTATCTTAATCACGCCTTATGACTACAAGTTAGATTCTAATGTTTTTTTGAGATCATTGCAGGACATTTGAAAAGCAAATCTTCTTGGGATAACAGAATCTAGCATATCTTGCTACATTAAGCTTTTACTCAATTTTTAAGTTTTGCTGTTTATTTTTATACATTGTGCAACATAATCTAGATACATTTGGTTTCATCAATTATTATGTGCGTGATTTTTAGGATTACCTTTTTGTGTTTTAGATGATAGATTCTAGCTGCATTAGCATGTGGTGTAAAGCAAGTAACTTTATTGCAATAGGTAACGCCATAACTATCTCAAAGCATTGCATTAAATTGTTGTAGTGTAATGTCGTTAATTTTTTATTAACTATTTCCTTTATTTAAGCTATTACTAATAAAATGAATACTAAAATTACACTCGTGTTCATGTGACTCAAAATTTTGGAAGAAGGAGACTTGTATGCAAGAGGACATAAAGCAGTATGACTACTCACTTGCGAAGCTTTTTTTGCTTGTTTGTATAGCAACGGGCTTTCTAGGTATGTTGATAGGTGTGGTTTTGGCATTTCAGTTGGCAGTTCCAGATTTAAACTATATCGCTGGGGAATATTCTATTTTTGGTAGATTGCGACCATTACACACAAATGTGATTATTTATGGTTTTACATTGAGCGGTATTTGGGCTGGCTGGTATTATTTAGGGCAAAGGGTGCTTAAAATCACATATCATGACCATCCGTTTTTAAAACTTGTTGGTATGTTGCACTTTTTCATGTATCTTGTGGTGCTTGTGCTAGCACTTTATACATTGTTTTCTGGGATTACTCAATCAAAAGAGTATGCAGAGCTTCCATGGATTGTGGATCTTTTGGTTGTAGTTACTTGGGTGCTATGGGGTATGAGTATGTTTGGGTCTATGGCAGTTAGAAGAGAGAAGGTTATCTATATCTCTTTGTGGTATTTCATTGCTACTTTTACTGCTATTTCTGTGCTTTATATCTTTAATAACCTTTCTGTTCCTACACAATTAGTTACAGGTTATGGTAGCTTTTGGCATAGTATATCTATGTATGCGGGGACAAATGATGCACTGATTCAGTGGTGGTGGGGGCATAATGCGGTTGCATTTGTTTTCACTTCTGGTATTATTGGTTTGATTTATTATTTCTTACCAAAGGAATCTGGACAGCCTGTATTCTCGTATAAACTCACATTATTTTCATTCTGGAGTTTAATGTTTGTATATATTTGGGCCGGCGGACACCATGTTATTTACTCAACCGTGCCAGATTGGGTGCAAACTCTTGGGTCTGTATTCTCTGTTGTGCTTATTTTACCTTCTTGGGGAACTGCTGTAAATATGCTTTTAACCATGAGAGGGCAATGGCATCAGCTTAAAGAGTCACCATTAATCAAATTCTTGATTCTAGCATCTACTTGGTATATGCTTGCGACACTTGAGGGTCCTATTCAGTCTATTAAATCAGTTAATGCTTTAGCACACTTTACTGATTGGATTGTAGGGCATGTGCATGATGCGGCACTTGGCTGGGTTGCTTTCACTATTATTGCTAGTGTGTATCACATGTTGCCTCGTCTTTATGGTAGAGAAATCTATTCTAAAAAGATTATTGAAGCACAATTTTGGATTATGACAATAGGTATTGTATTCTACTTCTCGAGCATGTGGATTGCAGGTATAGTGCAAGGTATGATGTGGAGAGATATTACACCTTTAGGTCAGCTTAAATATTCTTTCATTGATACTGTTGCGGTGTTAAAACCATACTTTATCATGAGGGGTATTGGTGGATTGCTATATCTTGTTGGCTTTGTAATGTTTATCTATAATGTTGTAATGACTATGGTGGCTGCTAGAACTCTTAATAAAGAGCCTGAGTATGCTTCACCTATGGCATCTTAAGGAGGCTTTATGTTTGCTTGGTTAGAGAAAAATCCTTTCTTTTTCACAATTGCATTTGTTGTTGTGTTTTCTGTGGCTGGGTTGGTGCAGATTATCCCTGACTTTAGAAAGTCTTCGCAACCTATAGAGGGTTTGCGTCCGCTAACAGTGCTTGAGACTGCTGGGAGACAAGTATATATTAAAGAAGGTTGTTATAACTGCCATTCACAGCTTATCCGTGAGTTTAAAAGCGAAGTAATGCGCTATGGTATGTATAGCCTTAGTGGTGAGTATGCTTATGATAGACCATTCTTATGGGGTTCTAAGAGAACTGGACCTGACTTACATAGAATTGGCGATAGAAGCAGTAGCGACTGGCATGCTAATCACATGTATGATCCAAACTCTGTTGTGCCTAAGTCTATTATGCCAGCTTATAAACATTTGTATGATAAGGAAATAGATTTTGAAACTGCGTATGCAGAAGCATTAACTCAAAAGAAAGTCTTTAATGTGCCTTATGATGTTGAAGGCTTAAAGACTAGCGTTAAGCTTGGGACTATAGAAGAGGCAAAAGAGCAATTTAAGACTGATGCAGCACAGATTGTAGAAGAGATGAAGCATAGTCAAACCGCTCAAATGTTTGATGATGGCAATGGTAAGATTACTGAGATTGTCGCACTCATTGCCTATCTTAATAGTTTGGGTTCAAGTAGAATTGTTAAATAGATTGGAATCTAAAAGGAGATTTGTATGAGTCTTGTAATATATGGTTTTGATTTATTGAGTTTAAAGGGGGCTTATTTGCTCTCTACTATTTTTCTAGCAGTTTGGCTATATGCTTACATTTATCATCTTTATCGCTCTCAAGCGACTGGAAAAATAGATTATGAAAAGTATGGCAAACTTGCACTTCAAGATTCTTTAGACGATGCGTTAATAGAATCTTGTGATGACAAAAACGACAAGACAGCAGAAAGGAGATAATAATGGGTTGGTTAAGCGATCATGTCAATTTACTTGGCTTTATTGGTGCTGTGGTGATTCTTTTGCTAACCATTGCAATAGCGTGGTTTTACATTCAAAAGATGAAGACAGAGAGTGTAGGTGGAGAGCTTACGGAGCATTCATGGGATGGTATTAAAGAGTTTAATAATAATATCCCAACAGGTTGGCTTTTATCCCTTTTGGGACTTATGATATGGGCTGTTTGGTATATCCTTTTTGGCTATCCTTTGAACGCTTACTCACAAATTGGTGAATACAATCAGGAATCTCATGCCTATAATCAAAAGTTTGAAACCGTGCATGCAAATCTAGATTCAGATAAATTGCGTGAAATGGGTGAGCAAATCTTCCTTGTGCAATGCGCACAATGTCATGGTTTAACAGCTGAAGGCAATGATGGTAAAGCACAGAATCTTACTCATTGGGGCAAGATCGATGGCATTATGGATACTATCCGCAATGGTAGCACAGGGCTTACAAAAGAGAATGGCGAAGAGTTTGGTGGTATGCCTCCGGGTCTTTTAAGTGAAGAAAAAGATATTCAAGCAGTTGCTCACTATGTAATGAGTGAAATCGTTAAAGACACTTCTATGAAATATGATGAAGAGCTAGTAAAAGCTGGAAATAAAATCTATCATAGTGAAGAAAATGGCACATGTTTTCAATGTCATGGTGCTAATGGCGAGGGTGTAGAAGATATGGGTCCATCACTTCAAACCTATGGAAAAACTGAGTTTTTAGCAAATGTTTTGAAGCATGGCAAAAAAGGCGAAATAGGACTTATGCCATCTTTTGAATATCTTAATCTAAGTCAAAAAGAAGTAGAAGCTTTGCAGTCATTCATCGCAGCAAAGCAAAAGATTCAGTAATCTAAGGAGAATGTATGCAAGCGATTATAAATATTCTAAATAGTTTGGTTGGCTTTTTACTTGCCGTGTTGCTTGTAGTGGCTGCAGCAGCGATTGGCGGTTATAATGCTGTAAAGATTCAGCAATCAAGTGCTACGACATTTTATAGCATTGATTCACATAATCTAAAAAAGAATGACACTGCAAATCGTGATGCGTTTAAAATTGTAGAAAGCAAGGAATAGGAAGGAGTTTATGATGAAATTTACAGGACTTGAAAAATTTGTAGCACTTGTGCTTGTTGGATTTGGCTTACTTACTATCGCGCTTACGCTTATGCCTTATGAATTTTTGCATGCAGTATGAAGCAAGAAGTGAGTTGCAGTTTGAATAAAGCATATATTTTAATATATATTATTCATTTAGCCATACTGCAAACATTTATGTTTGCAAATGGTAGTAAGCAATCTAGCATTGCAAATATAGAATCTACTCTGCTAGATAAATCTAGCAAAGATTCTAAAACTAATGAAAAATTAGCACAAGGTGCTAGTGCATATTTGCAAGGGGATATTGATATACTCTCGCAAAATGCACCTACAATCGTGCAAGAACTCTCTAGTATTATATATGAAAAAACAGGCGTAAAAGTCTTTTTACATGTTGTTAAAAATACGCCGCAAAATGATACACAGACAGATATAAATGCAAAATTTCAAAACAGAAGATCCTATGAGACTCACATTACAGAACAAATACAGGGTAATTATGCTATTATATTTCTTTTCTATAATGACCATGCCATAACGCTAAAAAGCAATTTGCCTTTTTTAAACGATACTCATGCAGCAGAGTTACTAGAAGACTATGCCTATCCTTATTTACCCGCTGATTCCGTTGGGACATTGCGATATAATGATGGGGTAAATGAAGGGGTATCAAATCTATATCTTGCATTAACACATAAAATTGCAAAGCATTATAATTTCGAGCTTAACGCACCAAAACCTATGGAAAAACAAAGCGATGCAACGAAAGTTGTCATATACGCCATGCTACTCATTCTCATCGGCTTATTCATTTTAGTGCGATTTGGGCTACTTGCATTTAAGAAAAAAGGATAAAAATGACGGAAAAAAAACGCACATTATGGCCACTTGGGATCTTGCTTGTTATCGCATTGGGCATTGTTCTCATTGTGATAAGCATTAGGATTTCAAGTAAGCAAAGCATTGATACAGATCGCACTTTTAACCTAAAACGCATAGAGCTAGATGAAAAAATTAATGCCATTATGCAACAACAAAATGCCTTTGAAAGTCTTTATAATGTGCGTATCAGCACCATTGGAGATCGCATGAATGCAGTGATTATGAAAAATCCCTATTATGTAACCCCCGTTCCACGAGACACACCAGAAAAAGAGGGTTTATTGCAAAGTAAAGATAATGTAATCACAATATATGTTGAAAAGAAAAAAGATAGCAATAATATACAAGATATGCCTATAGAATCTGTCGGATTAGAGTTTGTAAGACTTGACCAAGGTGAAAAGGAAGTGAGTGTGCTTACCATTCCTATGGAAAAGAGTGAGGAAAATATATATTCCACTAAAACTTTTTCACTACCTATGCAAGGGTATTATCAAGCTAGATTTAAGATTAATGTTAAAAATGCGACACAAGATAAAGAAATCCCGGTTTATTTTTATCATTGGGTATTTAATAAGCAAGATTCACATCTATAATATTAAGCGATATTCATGCAGCAATCTACAAATACAAAACATAAGAAAACAGACACGCTAAAAAATTCCTATGAGTTTGATATAGTGTTTAAAAATGGTTTGCGTTTTAATAGGGATTTCATGGCAATTTATGCTATGCCTTTGCGTGATTTTATATTTCATTTACGCAAAAAAAAACAATACAATCGTTTTATAGAATCTAAAATGCTTTTGGGATTTAGCATTAATAAAAAAGTAGCAAAAGCATACAAAAGAAATCTCATTAGACGCAGGATTAAGGCAGTTATGCAGGAATGTGGCACAAAATACAGGGGATATGCCTTTGTTTTTATATGTAGAAAAGGTATTAGTGACTATGATTTTATCGCGTTAAAAAAACATATTCTATATAGCACGAAAAAGCTTACTCAACCAAGAAATATAACTGAAAATAAATAGTAATTTAGCTTATACCCCATAATAATTTATATAACGCAAAACTTAGCAAACTACAAAGTTGTATAGGAAAGATCGGGTAAGAGAATTTTTAAGGATTACCAATAAAGCTAACCGCTGAAATCATTGCATTTAACTATAATTATCTTACAAAATTTTCATATAATTTAAAAAAATCATTATAAACTTATGAGTTAATATCAGAATCTAATCCCTTGCACTTCACACACAATACAATACATTATTTAGTTTTAGATAGAATATCACAGATAAAAAATGATTCAATAAAAAAGGTAAAACTATGCAACAAGATGAAGTCATAAAAGACATAACGCTAGGTTTCACACATACAAATAGCATCAAACATAAAGTCCAGCTACTATCACCAGCAGGTAATCTCACAAAGTTAAAAATCGCATTGCAATATGGAGCAGATGCGGTATATGGCGGTGTAAGTCATTTTTCACTGCGTAATCGCGCAAGTAAAGATTTCACTTATGACGACTTTAGAGAGGGCATAGTCTATGCGCACAATCTTGGCAAAAAAGTCTATGTTACTATTAATGGCTTCCCTTTTAACTCACAGATAGAATCTTTAAAAACTCATATCGCAAAAATGCGTGATTTAGAGCCAGACGCTTTCATCGTAGCAGCACCCGGTGTTGTAAAACTTGCAAAAAGCATTGCCCCAAATATCCCCATACACCTTTCCACACAGGCAAATGTGCTGAATGTGCTTGATGCAGGGGTGTTTTATGATATGGGCGTGAAGCGGATTGTCGCAGCAAGGGAGATAAGCCTTAGTGATTGCGAAGAGATAAAAAAGGTGCTGCCAGACTTAGAGATTGAAATTTTCGTGCATGGGAGCATGTGCTTTGCATTTTCTGGGCGTTGTTTGATTTCTGCCTTGCAGCATGGCAGAGTGCCTAATCGTGGGAGTTGTGCGAATGACTGCCGCTTTGATTATGAATACTTTGTGCGTGATGAGACAAGTGGGGAGCTTATCCGCTTTAATCCAAATGAATTTTATGCAAAGAATCCAGACAATAATGTGTTTTTGCGTTTGCAAGAAGAAGAGGGTGTTGGCACGCATATATTTAATGCAAAAGATTTGAATCTAGCAAGTCATCTGCACCATATTATGCAATCAGGCGTGATTGACGCCCTAAAGATTGAGGGTCGCACAAAAAGCACATATTATGCGGGTATCACAGCGCGCACATATCGCCTTGCCCTGCAGGATTATGAGAGGCAAGTTTCTCGTCTGACTCTCTATCAATACGAGCTGCATACGCTAAAAAATCGAGGCTTTACTGATGGATATATCATTCATCGCCCATTTGTGCGGCTTGATACACAGAATCATTTTAGTGCGATAAGTGAGGGCAGCTATCAGGTGTGTGCAGAGGTTGATTCTAGTGGGCTTTACTGCCTTTGTAAGCATACGATAAGAAAAGGCGATTTATTAGAGATTATTGCCCCATTGCATTACTATCCAAATACGCAGTTTGGGATACACTCTCATGCAGTGGCAAAACAAAATAACGCAGAATCTATGGAGTTAGATGAATTATCACATATACAAGATTCCAAAAGCCCAAATAGTATAGAATCTAGTTTAGATATACAAGCCCCCATAAACTCTACGCCATTAGATTCTATCTCAAAAGATTCTAATCTGGCAGAAAATCTTAGCACACAAGATTCTATCTCATTAGATTCTAATGAGATAGAAAAGCTTACTGCACAAAGTAATGAAAATGGCATTATTTGTTGCATTGATGGTAGATATTATTTGCGATTACATAGAATCTTACTGCAAAATGGAAAAGAAGTGGATTCTATACATAGTGGCAATACAAACCCCATTGCATTGCCTTTTAAATTACCGCCTTTTAGTTTTTTGCGTGTAAGGTTATAAGGTTTAGATTCTAATAATTGTCATGCTTGACAAAAACCAACGCCTAAGAGCCTAGACATCATACCTTGTGGGTGAAATCTTCTATCATCTAAAAGCTAAGCTTAAGCCAACCTTTTGGTGTAAAAACATTAAAACGCAATACCAGCTTCTAATCCAGCCTGCCAGCCATTTGATTTTGGCATACTTACATTATTTGCCGTATTACTTGCATTGAGATTATAATACTTACCAAAACCTTTGAAATAAAGACTTACATGCTCACTCACTTTAGCCTACGTCCCAAGACTAAACATAATGACATGACTTTTCTCATTAATATCAGCATAAGCTTTACCAAAAGAATACGCTCCATTAAACACATAGCCATATCCAGCACTATATATAAGCTTCATTTTTTCACTTAAAGCGATTTTTCCATCAAACCCCGCTCCAATTATCATAAAATCCCTACCGACACCGCCATTAGTCTTTGCCATATCATAGCCTAAAAGAAAGTTGATAAACAAAGGCGAATTTACTCCCGCTACATTCACACCAAGTTTAGCAATCCCATCGATTTGAAATAATCTATTATCCTTGCTAAGTGTGCTAAGACTATTCCCACTCACGCTATTGCTACCATAGCCAATCTTTGCATCAAGACCAAATTGCACTCGATTAAAAAATATATCAGCCCCACCCAAAGACAAGAAGCCCAAAGCGTTATTTATGTTTGCCCCATTTCCCTCTATCTTTTCATAGTATCCACCAGCACCTATATAGAAATCTGTGCAGTAGTTTTCCGATGCACATATTGCATTTGCACTCACTCCCAAAGCCCCAACTAATACGAAGCTTAAACCCAATTTTTTATATGTATTTACTGAAATCACCTGTTTCATGATTTCCTCCTTTATGTAAAATTTATTTCGTTTATATTTGATTGACTAATTGTCAAAAAATATAAACTTGTTCGTATTGTAAATGAAAAAAATTTAACTCAAACTTAAAACCAAAAAAAAAAAAACAAAAATAATACAAAATTCTTAAATTATCGTTACTTTAAGTAAAAAACTACATAAAATGTAATGATTACTTTACATTTTATTAAGAATATTGAAATTTTCTATATTAATATATAGTGGTAGATTTTGTAATTTTTAGAATTTTTCCATATCTAGTAATTCCATTATTTCATAAATATTATCAATCTTTCCGCCCATAATGGTGCAAAAGCCCTTCAGTCCATAGTCTTTAGCAAAGATAATCGGTCTGCCATCATTAATATGTTACAAACTAAGTAATACAAAATTACAAACTTTTAAGATTTGGATACAAATTAGAATTACACACAATGCAGAATCGTGAAAAACTCAATACAAACTTAATAAAATATAAGTATAGTGTTACTAATATTTTCAATATTGATATGTTGTAAGAATTGAGATAAAGGGCATTTGTAAGATTAATTAAGCCTACAAAAGCCCCATAAAACTGCACATAATCTACAATATATGGTGAAAAATAACAGACAGAACCACTCTTAAAGTCTTGATCCTTTAGAAGCAATAGATTATAACAAGCTTTACACCTTAATATATTTGTAGGTGAATATGTGTGAAACAAATAACAATACATAATTAAGAATAATGATGAAAGTTTAATCATTTTATAAACTTTGGAAGCAAATAAACAATATTTATATTAAGTTATTAGAGTGTCGCAAAGTATGCAAAAGATTTACACGCAAGATAAGGCGTGGGCTAATCGCACAACAATTAATTGAAAAAACAAATTAAACACTCGCTTGTCTCCACTTTATGCTAAAGGCATATTAAATGTTGAATGTGAGTTTTCTGTCTAAAATCTCTTAATTCGCACATTGAAAACATAAAATCCCTAAGTTTTCTTCTACACTCTAAAAAAACACAACACATAAAATCTAAAATTACAAAATGCGATGATATGAGATTGTACTACAAACGATTATGGATTTTCCTAGCCAGACTCTAAAAATTCATATTACATTTTATTTTCAAAATTTCTTTAGAAGCTAATGAAATTAAAATTCAACTTCAAATAAAAATGAAATAGAATTGCAATTCAAATAAAATTAAGATACAAGCAAGTTTAAACTAAGATATTTCTCTCGCCTTTGCTGTTTGGTGGAGAGAGAAAGCCCTCTTTTTCTAGTGCTTCTACAAGTGATGCGGATTTATTATAACCAATACCAAGCTTTCTTTGTAGATAGCTAATAGAGGTTTTATTATCCTGCATCATAACTTCTTTTGCCTTATCAAGCAAACTGCCATCACCGCTAAATTTATCACCAGAAACTGCCCCGGGTTTTGTCTCACTAAGGAAGCTTTCATCATATTGTGGCTCTCTTTGTGCCTTGATAAAATCTACGATATGCTCTACTTCTTGTTCACTCACCCATGGGGCATGGATACGCATTAGCCCATTTGTCGTTGTGAAAAGCCCATCGCCATTGCCTAGCAAGTCTTCAGCACCCATTTCATCTAATATCACTTTAGAATCAATGCGGCTGCCGACACGATAGCTAATGCGTGAGGGTAGATTTGCCTTAATGTGTCCGGTGATAACATTTACGCTGCTTCTTTGCGTAGCAATGATTAGGTGCATACCAGCAGCCCTTCCCATCTGTGCGATTCTTGCGATAAAGGCTTCTGCTTCCTTGCCACCTGTAATCATCAAGTCTGCTAACTCATCGATTATGATTACAAAATTTGGCATTTTGATACTTACTTTTTCATTATATGAAGCGATATTTTTGACTTTAATCTGTGAGAATAGCTCATAGCGTTTATCCATCTCAATCGTTGCGACTTGCAGGGCTTTTATAGCTTTATTTGGGGCATTTATGATAGGTGTGATTAAATGTGGCAAATCTTCATAAGGAGCAAACTCTACTTGTTTTGGGTCAATCATCATAAGCTTTAGATTATCTGGGTCATTGCGATATAAAAGTGAAAGGATAATCGCATTTACCCCGACTGACTTACCGCTACCTGTGGTCCCTGCTACAAGTAAATGGGGCAGTTTTGCTAGATTTGCTACAATTGGCGTGCCGCTAATATCCTTGCCTAAAGCAATAGTAAGTGGGTCTTTAGAATCTAAAAAGGCTTGTGAATGCAAAATCTCTCGCAGATAAATCGTCTCTACCTTGCTATTTGGGATTTGGATACCGATGACATCTTTGCCGGGTATCGGGGCTTGGATTCTAATGCTTTTTGCTTTTAGAATCCTTGCTAAATCATTTTTGTGGCTTAGGATTTTTGAGACTTTTACATGGGTTTCTGGGCGAAACTCAAAGGTTGTTACAACCGGTCCTGTAAGCGTGGCGATAATATCACCGCGAATTTTGTGTGCGTTAAAGATTTGCAACATTTTATCAATCTTAGAATCTAGCTCAATATCTTGTATGCTATCTTGGGCGATTGGCTCTTGGAGTAGCTTTAGCGGTGGAAGTATGAATGGCGGTAGATTTGTGCTTTGTGCTAGATGTGCTATATTTGTGTCGTGGTTTGCAATAAGCATATTGCTCTCTTGCCTTGCCTCTTCTTTTTTCTGTGCGATTTGCCTTATAATCATATCTTCTCTGTTTTCATTATCGTTTGATTCTGTGATTTGTGTTGTTTTAGATTCTATATGTGGTGATGAATCTTTGATTGTAAAAGAATGCGCTGTGTCTTTTGTTTGTGTAGATATATTGTTCTGTATTATGTCTTTATGTGTGATTGTGCGACTTGTTTGCTTGTCATCATAGAGTTTTATTTTTATTGGTTGTGTGGTGGGGTTTGTATGTGTAGATTCTATATTATTTGATTGTGCTAGATTGTGTTGTGTTGTGTTGTTTTCTATTTCGTTAGATTGTGTGTTATTTGGTTGTGCAGGATTAGATTCTGTGTTATGAAATTGTTGGTTATTAGATTCTATTGTGCTAGATTCTACATTTGGCTTTATTGTGCTTGTTTGTGTATGTGTCGTGCTATCAAAGATATAATTCATAGGTTGTGCTTGAGAGTGCGTTGGCATACCTGTGAAGTAATTTGTCGGGTTTGTGTGTGTTGGAAAATGTGAATGTGTCATTTGTGGTGTGTATGTATTGATTGTAATGTTTTGTTGTGTTGGTGTTATTTCCTGTGCGATTTTGCTGCCTGTGTGATTTTGCTCTAAATCCTGCATAGTGCTTTGTTGTAAATAATCTTTATTTTTTAGCTCTTTTGTGAGATTAGAATCTGTAATGCTAGATTCTATATTTTCTACATGTTCTGTATTCTCTTGTGTAATCTCTTTTATCTCAAAATCCTGTGTATGCTGTGTTTGGATATTAGATTCTATTTGAGTAGTTTCTATTAATATGGAATCTTGTGGGATAGATTCTGCCTGTTTAGATTCTACGCTAGAGTTTGTCTTAAGCAAATCTATGGAATCTGTATAGCTAGATTCTATTTGATTAAGGTTTGATACATTGGATTCTGTTGGTATAGAATCTATGTGAATAGTGTCTAATTTGTTGGAGTTTAGCATATTAGATTCTGTTGATATAAAATCAGTCTGTTTAGAATCTATTTGGCTAGATTGCGAGATGCTTTGTGTGTGTGCTTCAAGCGACTCTAATGGCTCAATAAAAATTTCTTTTATCTCTTCTCTTATATCATCTTGTAAAGTATGATTAGATTCTGTAGAATCTAGTGAATGTGTGGATTCTTGCGGGATAGATTCTATAATTATAGAATCCTGTGAGTTATTTATATTAGAATCTTTGCTTATAGAATCTTGTATAATTAAATCTTGTGTATTAAAATCCCCCCGAAATTCCTCTCTAAAATCATTTCTAGAATCTTCATTGGAATCTAGCAAAGGCGGGATTATTATCGTGGTAGTTTCTGTATAGTCTATATTGTTTTGGGTAGATTCTAAAGGTGTTATAAAAGGGCTATCTTGTAGATTATTTGTTTCTGGTATATCTTGTTGTAAAACTAGCTCACTTGGTTGTGAATCTAATGTGTTTTGTTGTAGAGTCTGTGTGTTTAAATCATATTGCTGTGAAGTGTAATCTATATGTTGCGACTCTAAAGTCTGTGCTACATTGAGATTAGATTCTGTAATTTGTGTTTGATTAAAATTTGTAGTCTCTTGTGTAGTTTGGTTAAAGTCTGTGCTATTAGGCTGACTTAGCGTTATTGTGCTTTCATTAATACTAGGATTTGTAGTTTTGTATTCTTTCTGTGTAAAGCTCATATCAAGTGTTTTGTAGTTTGCTTGTGCTGGCATTTGCTCTATTTTTGGTGTGTTAATCGCTTGGATTTTTATCGTTTTTTTTTGCTCGGTGTGCTGTTGATTTGGATTTATTTCTAACTTTGGCGTGTTTAAATGAGTATTGGTGCTATCTTTTATTTCTGACTCTTTTATGCGTATAGTAGGGGATTCTTGCGTGATGGTTTTTGGCTGTATTTGGGCTGTGCTATCTTCCTTAAAAGTTTCTAAGATTTTTGGTGTAGTAGGTGTTGCATTATCTTGTGTTGTAATACCCTCTTTTACGCTAAAAGTCTCTGTTTTTGGCTGCTCTCTTCCTTGTGCTTTTGGTTTGATTAGATTTGTAGTCTTTACTTCTCGTGGTGGCATATCTGTGGTTTGCCAGTCATCTATTGTAGGTAGTATTTTTGGCTGCTGTGTCTTTGCAAAGCTTTCAAGCGGATTTGCTTCACCCATTTCTTGTTTTAGTCTAAAAGTCATTGGAGAGTCTGTATGAAATGTCTGTTGGTCCTTTTGCTTTGGATAGAGATTTGCTTTTTGGAATCGCCTTAGAAGTTCTTCATCATTATTTTTCATTTGTGTGCGTGGTGTGTGTGTGATAGGTGAGATATTGCTATCATCGTATTGCTGATATGAGAGTGTTTGTGTCGTATTTATGTTATTGCTAGGTTTTACTTGAATACTAAATTCTTTAGAATCTTGTGGTGCTTCTTGTTTGTTTGTTGTTTGTGTGTTGCTAGATTGCATATCTTTGTTGTGTACTAGATTCTCATTTCTTGCTAGATTTTGCATGTTTGTATCTGTGTAACCATTGTTGGTATTTGTGCGTGGATATTCATCAAGGGCAGTCTCAAGTAATGGCTCACGATCTATATATTTACTTTTTGTCGTCGTGGCCTTCTCACTTAACTCTTGATTGACTATCTTTCTCTTTTCCCTTTGTATAGAATCTAATTTAAAATCAGTATATTTTGATTTGAGTTGCTGAAACGCTCTTTTTGCAAAATTACTTGTGGCAGAATAAGCCATTTGCAAACTTCCGCCAAGATAGCCTAAAATAAAAGTCGCTGTGCGTTCAGCAATAAGTAGTAATGCAGTGCTAATACAAATAAATGTAAGTATCGCAACCCCAAATAGACCAATATAAGGTGTAAGCACCTCTTGCAAATAGTTGCCAAACTGACCGCTGTGAAATACAAGCGATTGCAAGAGTAATAGCCCGATAAAAAGCAGTAAATATGCAAAGCTTAACTGAATCTTGCGAAAAGAATAGCTTGTATCATCATGGAATCTATAAATAGGCAATAAAAGCAAAGGCAAATAAATGTAAGCAAGATAACCAAACATACCGCGATTAAAGTTTGCAAAACTATTGCCAAAGCCACCTATTTTAAAGAAACTATTTGACACTGCAGCTCCACTCAAAGCCGCATCAGGCGGGGTATAACCAAAGATAGTTGCCAACCATAAATACAACACACAACAGCTAATGAAAACGAATATATAGATTTTTTTTATGATAAATCCTTGTTGCAAAATGTAATTTTTCTGTTAAAATTATAGCAATTTTTTGTCTTAAATGATTTACGATTTTTAGATTGATAAGGAGTTTTGATGCACGGAAAAATAACGCGCTATACCGCTACGACTGGTTCAGGCGTCATTATGAATGCTTCAAAAAAGATTTTTGAGCTAAAAAAAGATAGTTGGCATGATGGCAGAAATCGTCCAGCCGTTGGTATGTATGTGGAATTTAGAACAAATGATGGTGGCATTCAAGTAACCGATGCGCGTGCTTCAAAATATCAATCTTTTCCGCCTGATGCGCTTATTAGAGAGATAGACTTTTGGAAAAGTAATACTGATGAAGAGTTGCAAAATAAAGAATCTGAATTGCGCGCAAAAGAAGTGCAAAAGATTTTCGCACAAACAAACTATTTGAAATTAACAGAGATTGAAATCAATCGCAGTGTGCAAGATTGTATCAAGGAATTTTTTGGGACAGAGCTTAGAAGTGTAGAGTTTTTAAAAGAGCTTGATTTATCAACGCTAACGCCACTCATTAATTTCTCAATTAGCAAAAGATTCTTAAATAAGGCATTAGATCACCTTATCTTTTCAGATAGAAAACTCAATATTGATATGTTTGCAGAGTATCACTCAAGGCTTGGCACACTTGAATATTCCCATAACTTTTTTACAAAAAATGAGCTTAATCCAGAGAGAATCTTTGAAGAAGCATTTCTTGAATATCAGTTTAATTATAAAGGGGCGGTGCGTGCTGCAAATGGCATAAAAGAACGCATTATGCAACTTCAAAATAAAATCCGCACAACCGCACATGACCTAAAAATCCTTTATAAACGACTTGAAGCAAAAAAGGGCGATGAAAACGAGATAAAAGAAAAAATCGCAAGAATGAGGGCAAACTCCGATAAAGCACATGAAGAGACAAAAACGCTTACAAAAGCACATGAGAATCTAGAAGGGCTATGCAAAAGTTTTGCAGAAAAAAATCTAAAGATATTTGAAGCCGTGTTTAGAAAAACTATTAATATGCTAAGAGAAAAAACAGAAGAAGCATTGAATGTTACCGCCACACAGCTTGATAATCAAATATGGGAACTTGGCATGAAGTCAGTCTCTATACGCAATGTGTTTTTCAAGCATGACATTAATGAGCCTTATTGCATGATGACATTCTTAGGACAAACGATTAAAAAGCTTGATAAAGGAAAAATCACTGCAGCAAATGAACAGGCTATGTATAAATACTATACAAGCCATCAAAAAAACTATGTCAAAAAGTTTCTTATTTTAACAAATCAGCCAAAAGTAGAAGTCAATGTAAAAATTGACATTATGAGTCAAAGTAAAAATCATAATGTCGTGATTGCTAAAAAAGATTCACAATTTTTTGTCGCAGTAAATAAAGAGAAGTTTGAGGGTATTTATATCGATACAACAGGATTGGATAAAACCGCCTTGCAACGCATTTTGGCTGACACTAAAGAATCCAAATATAATAAAGAAGCAAATATCTCGCTTATCACAAAAGAACAGATCGCTTCTATGAAGGAATAGAGTTTTTGGGAACGATTTGAAAGATAAAGCCCAGTCTTTTTTTGGCGAAGATAAGGCAAGAAGTTGCAATCTGAAAATTACGATTGTGGGTTGTTAGCTTTTATACAAACTTTTTTTGTAGCAGATTTGTAAAAAGTACAGATTCTAAAATGTTAGAATCTTGTTAAAATACGATACGACTACAATAAAAGGAAAATAAAATGATAGTGCTTGATGTTTATATGCGTTTTGAGATAAAGGATAATGTTATTGATTTGCTACTTGCAAATGGCTATGATGATTTCTTTTTCATTGAGGCAAAGAAGTATGCAGCAAAAAATATGCTTTTAAGCGATGAAGAGCAAGTAAGTGGGCGGCAAAACTATGCTATTATTAAACTTTACTTAAACGACACTGCTGCGGGTATGCTTGCAAGTCTTATTAAAGAAGAGTTTAAAGATGTGCGTGTATTCGCAGTAGAGTGTCAGCCTCTTGCATTTTTTGGCATGTAGTTTTAAAGGTATGAGTTTATACGCAAAGTGCGAATCTTAATAAAGTTTTATATGGACTTTTAGATGAAATCGTTTAAATAGCCATTAACACAATCTTTTTACGATATAATCAAGGCTTTATTCAAAGTTAAAGGAATCTATATGGCAAAAGTCGCATTAATCACAGGGATAACGGGGCAAGATGGGGCATATTTAGCAGAGTTTTTGCTCAATAAAGGCTATGAAGTGCATGGCATAAAGCGTAGAAGTTCGCTTTTTAACACCGATAGAATCGATCACATATATCAAGATATTCACGCAGAAAATGTGAGATTTCACCTGCATTATGGGGATTTGACAGATTCTACAAATCTTATACGCATTATGCAGCTTGTAAAGCCAGATGAGGTGTATAATCTTGCCGCAATGAGTCATGTAGCTGTTAGTTTTGAGACGCCAGAATATACCGCAAATGCCGATGGTATAGGCACGCTTAGACTTTTAGAGGCGATTAGAATCTTAGGCATGGAAAATAAAACAAAGATTTATCAAGCTTCTACAAGTGAGCTGTATGGCTTAGTCCAAGCAGTCCCACAAAATGAAAATACGCCATTTTATCCACGCTCACCTTATGCCTGTGCGAAACTCTATGCTTATTGGATTACGATCAATTATAGGGAGGCATATAATATTTTTGCTAGTAATGGGATCTTATTTAACCATGAAAGTCCTATTCGCGGTGAGACATTTGTAACGCGTAAAATCACACGCGGTGTGAGTAAAATCGCACTTGGACTGCAAGATAAACTCTATTTAGGGAATCTTTCTGCAAAAAGAGATTGGGGACATGCAAAGGATTATGTAGAGGCGATGTATCTTATCTTGCAACAAGACAAGGCACAAGATTTTGTTATCGCAACAGGTGTTACCACAGAAGTAAGAGATTTTGTGAGATTAAGCTTTAAAGAACTTGGCATAGATATTGAGTTTAAGGGTAGTGGTGTAGATGAAGTGGGCATTGTAGCAAAATGTAGTGGTGATTATAAGCTGCCTATTGGTAAGGAAGTCGTAGCGATTGATTCTCGCTATTTTAGACCTACTGAAGTGGATTTATTATTAGGTGATCCAAGCAAGGCACAAAAGATTCTAGGCTGGAGTCCAAAATATGATTTATCAATGCTTGTTGCTGATATGATGCAAAGCGATTTAAAGCTGATGCAAAAGGATAAATATTTAAAAGATGGTGGCTATACGATTATGCGATATTTTGAGTAGAGATTATAGAATCTAATATATAGATTCTATATGCTTAAAGAATAAAATATAAACTAGATTCCATCTTTGAAACGACAAAAAGTCAAAATGGGATAAGAGTGCATAAGCTATCATTAAAAGCCTATATTTGATAATCTACAAAAATATATTATAATATCATCTTGTTTTATCATAAAATCATGCAATGAGGAAGAGATGGCAAAAGAAGGGCAAACAAAAGACACGCAAAAAAGCACAAAAAAAGAAGTGCAAAGCAAGACAACACAAAACGCTAAGGTGCGGACAAATGAGCTAAAAACGACCAAAGCACAAAATAGCGAAATAAAAACAATCGAGTCAAAAAAAGGTGGGTTAAAAACAAACAAATCACAAAAAAGTGAGTTAAGAGCGGCTAAAACACAAAAAGCTAAATCACAAACAAATGAGTTGAAAACAAGCAAAATACAAGCAAGCGAGTTAAAAACAACTGAGTCACAAAAAGGCGTATCACAAGCAAGCAAATCACAAAAAAGTGAAATAAAAGAAACTGAATTACAAGAAGCAGTATGTAAGCCACTTAGCACAATCATGCAAGATTCAGAGCCACAAAAAGCACAAACACAAATTAATGAAAACTCCATTTATGAGAGAAACCTGCACGCATTAAGCATACGCGATCCTCTTCTTTTCTACAATCTCTTAAAAATAGAAACAAATACGCAATATGAAGTCTTTATGGGAAATGATAGTGCGAACTTTAATATTGTTGAATTGCAAAATAATATCCCGCTTTATAAAGGCGATCCCTTGCAAGAGAATCTAGAGGTGCTAAAAAGCTATGAAATATATCGCTATTATCCCTATTTATACGCCTATGGTTTAGGGAATGGAATCTTATATCGCATGATGCTTGGCAGCGAGATTCTAAAACGCATTGTAGTGATTGAGCCAGAATTAGAGATTATTTATATTGTGCTAAATCTCATTGATTTTAGTGAAGAGATTCTAAGCAATCGACTGATTTTACTTCATTCTCCACAATGTAATTTCAATATGATTAACTCCCTTTTTGATATGGATAAATTCTCTAAAGTGTATTCTAAAGTCTATGATTTGTTGCTACCAAATGGCTATTATGAAAAATATAGCGAAGAGATTCTAAGGATAAATAAGGACTTTGTAGCCGCCATCGAGCATGGTGTAATAAGTGTAGGCAATGATACAAAAGATGCTATCGTTGGGATAAAGCAGCATATTGAAAATATGAAATATTCACTCTATGCCCCAAGCCTTGTAGAAATCCATAGTAAGCTTAAAGGCAGAGATACAGCCATCATTGTCTCCACAGGACCAAGCCTTTATAAGCAGCTTGATACATTGAAAGAAATCGCTCCTTATGCGACACTTTTTTGCATTGATGCGAGTTTTCCCGTGCTTACAAAGCATGGTATAAAGCCAGATATTGTGTTCTCTTTAGAGAGAGTGAAAGAGAGTGCGAAATTCTACACAGATACACCTATGGAGGCACAAGAAGATGTGATTTTCTCCCTTACTTCAATCGTGCATGAGGACACTATACATGCGATACAAAAAGGCACAAAGCAGTTTAGCTTCCGCCCATTTGGCTACACAACACTTTTTAATTTCTATGAATATGGCTATCTTGGCATTGGCATGAGTGCGGCAAATATGGCATATGAATTAGTCGTGCATTCGCAGTTTAAACGCTGCATTATCATAGGGCAGGATTTAGCCTTTGGTGAAGATGGCTCAAGTCACTCTAAAGGTGCGGTATATGGTGAAAATGAGATTAAACCCAAAAAAGATAAAATCTATGTGGAAAAATATGGCGGTGGTGGTGTAGTAGAGACCACAGAAGTGTGGAAACTCTTTTTAAACTTCTATGAAAAAGACATAGCAAATACACCTTATAAAATAGAAGTGATTAATGCGACTGAAGGTGGAGCAAGGATAAGAGGGACGATTGAAATGCCTTTTAAAGAAGCTTGTGCTTTGGTGCCAAAGGTAAAGAAAAAGCCACTAAAGCTTAAAGCCCCGAGTAAAGCACATGCAAAAAAGAATATGGAAAAAGCCATTGAGATTTGTCAAAATTGGATTGATTATGGCGAGTTACAACAAGAAAAAGTTGAGAGTGTATTCTTAGAATTAGTTGAGTTTTTACAAGAGATAGAAGAGCTAAATCGCAAGAATGAGCTAGAAAAATTTAACTATAAAACAATGGATAAATTAATAGATTCCATAGATGAGATTAAAGATATTTTTAACTCAAGAGTGTTTCATGACTACTTCACAGATGCCTTGCAATCCTATATTTTTCATCAAGAATTAGACATAGCACAGCTTCTAGTGCGACCTATTAATAACGAAGATGATAAAAGGGGCAAAGAGCTAGAATGGCTATATCATCATAGATATTGGCTATTTAGCCTTGCAGGTGGCATCGACACGGTTGTAACCGTCGTGCGTAAAGCTTTAGAATATCTAAGTGGTGAAAAATACGAGAGCCTAAAGGATAAAGAGAAGAAAGAAAAGGCAAAGTAAGGCTAAATTTTTGTTGATTTGGGGTTTGAATTAGCAAGATGTTAGACTGGAATTTAACCATTTGTGCAACTTGCAATCTTACACAACACAATCACTACAACCAAGTCTTTTAAATCAATCTCAAATATTAAAGTTTGAAAAATGCAAATACAAAAAGATCTAAATCAAAAATATATAAAACCCGATAAAATTCACACAAACTAAATCTAACATGACAAATGCCTAAATCCAATAGACTAAAATAAGGCGTAGAATCCAAAAAATTCCATAATAAAAGATTTTAGAGAATTAAACATTAAAGATAACGCATAATTGACACTAGAATCTCAACAATCTAAAACACCCATTGCAGAAGTATTTTTAAATAATTCAAGGGTTGTGTAGATTCTTATGTAATAAGCTTATTGAATATAAATGACGAAGCATGAGAAGCAACTCTCTTTGAAAGTGCCACTTGTGCGAAGTACCAGTCCAAACCCGCAAAAAGACAACACACAGAATCAAGATTCTAAACTATAAAGCAAATATAAGATTCCAATCTCCCCAAAATCCTAAACACCAAACCCCACAAAAAGACAATTAGAATTTAAAAAGCCTATAACATTTTTCATTCCCTAAAATGCTTCTTAACACAACCCTCTATATTGTCTTTTTAGATTTTAATCCATGCTTAATACTTAAATTTTTTAACACTCATAAAACAACTCTCTCTAACACACATAAACACACCAACACACAAAAGCCTTAAATTAAGGGTTTTATAACAAGCTACTTTAATAATATGCTTATATGTTATAATTCCTTTTTCTTACTTCCACATGATTTTTTGTTTATATCTTATGTGTGTTTTTGAATGTATTTTAAAAAAGGATACATAAAAAGTAAAAAGGGTTTTTTTTTGCTTAGTGTTTAGAGTATCGGTATTTTGGGCGTTTGAAGCTTGAAAAGTGTTGTATTATTCAAGTATTGCATACAACACCGATTTTAACATTAACAAAAGCAATTCCCCCCCCCTGTTAAAATAAACTTAAACCATCATTTTTAGCATAATGTGGAAAAAGCGTATAGGTTTTAGGCGTGGCGATTCTGCCTTTTGCAGTGCGTTCAATATAGCCATTTGCAAGTAGGTATGGTTCAATCACATCTTCTATTGTCCCTTCATCTTCGCTCATTGCCGCTGCGATTGTGTTTAAGCCAATAGGTCTGCCATTTGCCTGTGATAGAATCTTCAAATAGCCCAAATCCATCTCATCAAAGCCTAGCTCATTTACGCCTAGCTCATTTAATGCGTGTTTTGCGATGACTTCATCGATTATCTTTTTATCCTGCACTTCAGCAAAGTCCCTTACCCTTTTTAGTAGTCGCAGGGCAATACGCGGTGTGCCACGCGATCGTTTTGCAATCTCTTTTGCACTCATTTCATTAATCTTTGTGTTTAGTTTAAGGCTTGCTTTTGTGATGATTAAGGCTAACTCATCTTCATTGTAAAATTCTAGTTTCGCACTGATTCCAAACCTATCTCGCAAGGGGTTTGATAGCATACCAGCCCTTGTTGTCGCACCGATTAAAGTAAATGGGGCTAAATCAATCTTTATAGTTTGAGCGGCTGCCCCTTGCCCTATGATAATATCAAGGCGAAAATCTTCCATAGCTGGATATAAAATCTCTTCAATAGCAGGACTTAGCCTGTGAATCTCATCGATAAACAAAATATCGCCATGACTAAGATTTGTCATAATTGCTGCTAAATCCCCCGCTTTTTCTATCATGGGGGCTGCACTGACTTTAATATTTGCCCCCATTTCATGTGCGATAATGTGGCTAATCGTAGTTTTGCCAAGTCCTGGCGGTCCAAAGAATAGAATATGGTCTAAACATTCATTGCGCTTCTTACTTGCTTCAATAAATACCTGCAAATTTTTCTTAATCTTGTCTTGTCCTATATAGTTTTCCCATGATATAGGTCGCAGGGTATTTTCATTTTGAGAATCTATTGTCTTCTTATCACCAGCGATTATGCGTTCTGTTTGTTCGTTATTTAATAGTGAAATTTTCTCCATTATATAGCCTTGTTTTTAGTGAATTATAGCAAACTTCAAGTGATATTTTTATTAATCTAAATCAACCAAAAACTTCTGTTTTTTACGAAAAATTGTAAGTTTGTTAAAGCCAATATCTTTTAGAATCTTTAAACATTCTTCATAACCAAAGCCTACTTGCCAAATATCGTGTGCATCGCTTCCCATCGTTATATCAAGTCCTATTTCCTTTGCTTTTTTTAGAATCTTGCTTGAAGGATACTGCTCTTTTATATCTTTTCTCAAACCTGCTGCATTTATCTCTAGCACCATATCCATATCTTTCATAATATGTAGTGTTTCTTCCATTTTTGTGTAGAGATTCTGCGGCATAATATCGCCAAATAGCTTTGGTAAATCAAAATGTCCAACTATCTGAAAATACCCTGTTTTTGCCATGCCTTGCAAAGATGAGAGATATTTATCCCAAGTGGCAAATACGCCCATTTTTTGCCATTTACCTATAAATTCTGGGTTATCAAAGCCCCAATCATCTAAGAAATGCACCGAACCTATCAAATAATCCACATCAGAATCTAGCACAGATTTATCTAGTAAATCTTCCCTACCAAGTATATAATCCACTTCTAACGCACGCAAAACTTCCATAGATTCATAAGATTTTGGAATCTGTGCAAGATAGTTTGGTAAATCCGCAAAACTCATGCGATATTTTTTATCAAAGTCCATCGGGGCATGGCATGAAAATCCAAAGATATCTATACCAAGACTACTTGCCTTTTGCATGTAAGATTCCATACTCCCATTTGCATGATTGCAGTAAGTGGTGTGATTATGTAAATCAACTCGCATATTTTTTCCCTCACTCTATATGGACTAAGATTATTAGCTTATTTTAGATTTGATATAGAATCTAAAAGCAATTTTAATCTTTATAATCTTAGCGAAAAGTCCAAAATTTATGCAACAAATAGCCAACAATGACATACATTATACTTGCAACTATGAGTGCTATATATTCATTCCAAGATAAGATTCTATAACATATAATAAGTGTCAATAAATTCGTCATATAAGCAAAGCAACTTGCTATCACAAAGCGTGTAAAATCCCTTTTATGAGTGTGTTTTGACTGAAAGGTAAATCTTTTATTCAACAAATACGAAACTATAAAAGCAATTCCATAACCTAGTGCATTTGCAATCTCTGGCACAACACCCATAAAGGTCAAGCCAAACATAATACCATAGCCAACAATGGTATTAATAATCCCCACTACACCATAAATAATAGTGCTTTTATCGATATATTTTTTTACATATTGTCTCAAAATGCTTCTCTTATAATAAGACTATTTAATTCCTACTTCATTAAACTCTCTGTATTTATCACAGCCGCTTTGATAGCCATAATCACATGCCTTGCCATAAAACTCTTTTGCTATGCTTAGATGATTTTTCATATCTGTTTTTTGCTGATACATTACGCCCAAATTATAACAGCCAAGCGGCTCTTTACCATTACATGCTTGTTTATAAAAGTTATCCTCCTTATCAAAGCTTTGTCTCACACCCTCTCCATTACCATACATAATGCCTAAACCATAGCAACTTGCGCTATTTTTTTGCTTACATGAACGCTCATAAAAGTCTCTTGCCCGAAAATAATCATGTAAATGGAAATAATAAATATCGCCGACATTACCACAACTTGCTACATTTCCACCCTCACATAGCTTTTCAAAATAGGCTAGTGCTTCATCGTGTCTGCCTGCAAGTGTGTATATCATGCCTACAATCTCACATTGTTTATCAAGGCATTCTTGCGGACCAACTAAGCCATTATCGATAAGATAATCACATGCATTCGCATTATTTTGCATACAAAAATTATATGTATAATGCCACTCTTCTTCAGTTAGCCTATCAAACGCATACAAATTATAACACAGCATAAAGCCAACAGAAAGGACTAAACAAAACCTTTTAAAAAAATAAATACAGCGTGTGATAAGAAATGCTCTCAAAACAAACTCCCTGCTATGCTATAGTCATAGCAATTATAAAAGTAGATTCTATAATATCGGTCTTTATGGGATTTTGTGGAATGTTTTTTAGAATCTAGCATATAGATAGATTCTAATTTATGGAATCTATTTATAGAAGTGGTTTATGAATCCCGGCTGCAACAAAATATTAGTGCTATTTATGCAACTTCTTCTCAATAATAGCTTTGCTTGGATATATAAAGAACGTGCTATATTTAATATTAATGTTATCTTTATTATCGGTCGCATAAGACTTAATTGTAAGTGGTATATTCTTATCCGTGTCTATGGAATCATTATATTCACCTTTTGCACGCAATATAACAACAAGGAATTTTGGCTCATTTGGTTCAATTAAAAATTCCTTTTTACCTCTATGATCTGGCATAATGATCTCAAATTTGTCTGCCATGTCGCCATCAACTTCAAATGCAAAAGTGTGTGGATCTTTATCGACATTCTGCACAACAAACTTATATACATTATCGATTGCACCACTATCTCGCACAATATAAAGCTCTGATGCTCTTGTGATATTTAATAGCATACTCTTATGAGATTTACCCACAAAAATAAGTAATGCAAATATAAGTGTCAATATCACCATATACGCAATAGTTTTAGCCCTTAAAAGTCTTGGCTTTGTCTTTTTCTCCATAGCATTTGGCGAACTCCATGTAACAAGGCTTGGCAAATTAAACTTCGCCATAACAGCAGAACACGCATCAACACATTCTAAGCAATGGATACATTCAAGCTGTGTGCCTTTTCTAATATCAATATGTGTTGGACACACTTTTACGCAACTCTGACAATTTGTGCATTCATTATGCGGGTCTTGCTTTTTGGGTGCAATGCCTATTGCACTGCCATTTGGATTATATAGCAATCCCCCTCTTTTTGTATCATAGATAGACATAAGCGTATCGTTATCAAAAAAGACTGACTGCACCCTTGCATAAGGACACATGTAGATACAGAATTTTTCAGCAATAAAGCAGACTTCAATCGTCATAAATGAAGCCACAACAAGCCAGAATCCAAGCAAAACTCTATGTTCTCCAAAATCTCTAGCATATACAAAAAAATCTTCTGGTGGCACAAAAAAGAATAAAAAGTCAGCAGTAGCAATAAGGGCAATACATGCAAAAAGCACAATGCCTAGCACATATTTAAACTTTTTCATCGGTGTGTCAAGCTTTAAGACTTCTTGCTTATTTGATATTTTCTTTCTTAATCCAAGTAGTTGAGTTTGGATAATATCGCGATACACAGAGCGGAAAATAGTCTGCGGACAGCCCCAACCACACCAGAATCTCCCTGCCATAACGGTCATAAAAAAGATACCAACAAAAAGCACCATAAGCATGAAAGTCATAACATAAAATTCTTGTATGCTATACTCAATGCCTAGCACATGCAATACCTTATGGTCAAAAGAGAGCAAAAAGATATGATTTTGTGCTTCTCCAATGCGAATGAAAGGGACGACTAAAAGCACGATTGTGAGTATAATGTAGCCTATGTGTCGCTTTCTACGAAAGTTTTCAACCTTAGCGCCATTTTTTTGTGTATTAGAATCTGAAGCGGCTTGCATAATCAATCCTTTAAATAGTCTTTGATAGCTAGAATCAAAGTTTTGGGTTAATTTGATGATTATACATATTTTAATGTTAAAATTACATTAAAGTATTAAGTTTTGTAACTTTATTTAAAATTAATACTAAGGAATGCTATGTTACAAGCAATAAATGTGAGTATGCGTTATGCGACAAAAACATTATTTGAAAATATAAATATAAAGCTTGATAGTGGAAAGAGATATGGGCTTATTGGGGCAAATGGTGCAGGTAAATCGACTTTTCTTAAGATTCTAAGTGGTGAGATAGAGGCAAGTAGTGGTGATATTGTGCTAAATAGCGGTTTGCGTCTTGGTGTGTTAAGTCAAAATCAATACGCATTTGAAGATTTAAGCTTGAAAGATGCTGTGCTAATTGGCAATAAAAGGCTATATGATGCAATAAAAGAGAAAGAGAATCTCTATGCAACAGCGGATTTAAGCGATGATAAAATCAATTCTCGTTTAGGTGAGCTTGAGATGATTTGCGTGGAAGAAGATCCTATGTATGAATGTGAAGTTGTGATTGAAAAGATTCTAGAAGACTTAGGATTTCCAGCAAATACACATAATGAGCTTATGAAAACACTCACAGGCGGGGATAAATTTAAGATTCTATTAGCACAAGTTTTATTTCCAAAGCCAGATGTATTACTGCTTGATGAGCCGACAAATAACCTTGATTTAAGTGCTATTGCATGGCTTGAAGAAAATCTTAAAAGACATGAGGGCACACTCGTAGTTATTAGCCATGATAGGCACTTTTTAAATGCGGTTTGCACGCATATTTTAGACCTTGATTTTAAAACACTGAGAGAATTTAGCGGTAATTATGATGATTGGTATATCGCTTCTACACTCATTGCAAAGCAGCAGGAAATGGAGAGAAATAAAAAGCTAAAGGAAAAAGCAGAACTAGAAGACTTTATCCGCCGCTTTGGTGCAAATGCGAGTAAGGCAAAACAGGCAACTTCAAGGCAAAAGCAGCTTGATAAACTAAATCTTGAAGCCTTGCAAATATCAAGCAGAAGAGACCCAAGCATTGCTTTTAAGATTAAAAGAAATATTGGCAATGAAGTCTTAAATGTTAAAAATCTTAGCCACTCTTATGGTGATTTAGTCATATTTCAGAATCTAGAACTCAATGTCTTGCCCGGTGATAAAATCGCACTCATTGGTGCAAATGGCGTTGGCAAAACCACACTTTGCAAGATTCTAGCAGAGCAATTACAGCAAAATAGCGGCGTGGTAAAATGGGGAGCGACTATTGAAATGGGCTACTTCCCGCAGGATACAAGCGAGATTATAAAAGGTGAAGAAACGCTATATGAATGGCTAAGGGCATTTGATAAGAGTGTAGATTCTAATGAGATTAGGACATCACTTGGGCGAATGCTATTTAATGGGGAAGAGCAAGAAAAAAGTGTGGGAGCATTAAGTGGTGGTGAAAAGCATAGAATCATGCTTTCAAAACTCATGCTTGCTAAAAGCAACTTTTTATTATTAGATGAGCCGACAAACCACCTTGACCTAGAAGCCATCATCGCATTAGGCGAAGCCCTTTATAACTATGTAGGCGGTGTAATATGTGTAAGTCATGATAGAGAACTCATCGGTGCATATGCAAATAGAATCATAGAACTTGTTATTGATTCTAAAAATGGCGGCACAAAAATGATTGACTTCCGCGGCAGCTATGAAGAGTATTTGGAAACGAAGAAGTAGAATATTTGTTGATAGAAACTAGTATCCTTAATCATAGCAGTCTTATAGTATATAAGCTTCATGCTCCACTTAATTTTCAACTAAGTGAGTTTATGAAATCTATGGGCTAAAATCTCATTGAAGTATCTTATACTTTCCTCATATATGAACTACTGAAATATTATATTCACTCCAAAATTCAGGTGTATCCCAAGAAGTTTGTATAATTGCTATATAATTATCGTTATATTTTCCTTGATAAAAGAAATTATCTCTAAAATATATCCAAGCTTGGTATTTATATCCTTTATAACATGATAGATTGCTAGGGGTAGTCTTCCTACCAAATCATCACTCCAATAATAAAAAGATCAATATAATCTGCTGGAAATAATTCTTCCATGATGTCAATGTGTTTACCGATATGGGTAGGATTTGCGGCATTCAAACTAGATCTCCAGTATCCCCCAAAAAAACTTATCATATTTAAATTTGTTTCTATGTCGATAGGAATCACAATAATAATACAACATGTTCAATTCAAAAAATTCTAAAATATCTGCCTTAGTAATGTTTGGATTTGTAGGGAATATCTCAATTTTGGTTTGATATTTCTTTATTGTGTTGCTCATTTTATAATTTGGAAGTATTTCTACACTGCTTTCTATTTTTTCAAAAACATTATATACCGCACTCTAATTATCTATGTGGATTTTAAGTTTCTACTAGGATTTCTACCATATTTAAAACATATAAAGCAATTAAAGTATATATGTATGCAATACTTGCTTTTTAGTGTTACTTTTTATGTTATGTGTTTTTATGCTCGGCTCTTAGTATGCAATACAAAAGCATTAATATACATGCAAAGCATAACACCCTTACATGCAAACACTACTAACATGCTTTATAAAGTAGATAACAAAGACTATTTTATAAGGAATGATTACACATGCAATACACGACGTTACATGATATAAAAAGGGTTATAACAAGCTTTGAAAATAGCATGAATAAAGCAAGTAATAAAGCTAATGCTAATAATAAAGCAAATAAAGATTTATTAGTAAGCGATAGCACTT